>NZ_DASSWP010000064.1:0-14267 GCF_035704785.1 Gracilimonas sp.
CCGGTTAGATAGTCAGATTTTTTCTGTTTTGTTTGAATTCTGCTGCTATATAATATGTAAGGTTTCTATATCTAGCTCTATCGGGAGTGTAGATTTGGTATTATAGATTCACAGATATAGATTACTAATATATGGCAAAGCATGAATTTGATATGATCGTAATTGGCGGTGGGGCAGCAGGACTGACCGCTTCGGGTATAGCCGCAAACTTTGGGGCAAAAACCATGATGGTGGAAGCAGATCGACTGGGTGGCGATTGCACATGGACAGGTTGTATCCCTTCCAAAACGCTACTGAAAGCCGGGAAAGTCGCCCGAAAAATTAAAGAGGCCGGTAAGTATGGTTTAATAGATGGCGAACCGGAGATAGATTTCAAGAAGGTAATGAATCATGTAGATCAGGTTCGAAAGGAAGTATATGAAGATGCAGACCGGCCTGAAATTTTCGAGGAAATGGGGATTGAAGTGGTCTTTGGAAAAGCTTCATTTAAGGATCCGTATACTATTAGTATAGACCATAAAGATGGAAGCAGGAGAGAGGTAAGTTCAAAGAAATTTATAATAGCTACCGGCGCCAGAGCTTTTGTTCCGCCTATTCCCGGTTTGGATGGCGTTGATTATCTCACCAACGAAAGCCTGTTTGAAATTGAAGAAATCCCCCAAGAATTGATAATTATCGGAGGCGGCCCCATTGGCACCGAAATGTCGCAGGCTTTTGTGAATTTAGGATCAAAGGTCACGGTTGTTGATATGGCGCCGCAGATCTTATCAAATGACGATCCTGAGTTAGTGAAGATCTTGCGTGGAGAGTTGGAAAAGCAGGGAGTTCAGTATGTATTAAATGCCTCCATTAAAAAAGTAGAAGGCCAGAAAAGTCTGATTCAGGTTCACGCAGAGATAAACGGAAACAAAAAAGTAATTGAAGGAGATGCTTTATTGATGGCCACCGGTCGCCGGGCAAATACTTCTTCATTGAATCTTGAGGCTGCCGGAGTGAATACAAAAGAGGGAAATATAACCGTGAATGAATCCTGTCGCACCAATCAAAAACATATTTATGCAGCCGGAGATGTTACAGGCAGATATCAGTTCACCCACATGAGTGATCATATGGCCAAGATCGCAGCCACCAAAGCTTTGCTAAAGTTCATTCCAATGAAGATCGAAAAAGATCTGGTCCCTTGGGTTACATTCACGGATCCTGAATTGGCTCATGTTGGTAAAACAGAAAAACAATTGAAGGAAGAAGGGGTAAAATTTGAGGTATATCGATTTCCCTATTCAAAAATTGACCGGGCTATTTCAGAAGGAGAAGACGTAGGTTTGGTGAAGATCTTTGCAAAAAAATTATCGGGTAAGATCCTGGGCGCTAGCGTGGTTGGGGCCCATGCCGGAGAGTTTATTTCAGAATATGCCGTTGCCATGAAAA
The DNA here is from genome assembly GCF_035704785.1 of Gracilimonas sp. Taxonomy (GTDB): domain Bacteria; phylum Bacteroidota; class Rhodothermia; order Balneolales; family Balneolaceae; genus Gracilimonas. Next base: position 1,429 of record NZ_DASSWP010000064.1, read on the forward strand.
ACGGAGTTTCCATGCGGGGCATCGCCGATACCATTCATCCGTACCCAAGCTGGGGATTGGGGGCACGCCGTGCAGCAGACCAATGGTACATCAAAAATCAAAGTGCATGGTCGGTGAAGCTGATCAAAGCCATTTTCGGTTATCGTGGAGAGGTGCCGGATTACAGCGATAAGGATAGGGTTGTGTAGATTTTTCCGCTGAACCGTTTACCCCTGTGGTAGAAACACGATGCATTGTGTTTCTACCACAGGGGATTGGTTTATATAAAAAAGGAAAAAGCAGAGCTCTTTCCTTTTAAATAAACTTTATGCAAATAGCTTTTATTGGTCTGGTTGCTCTCCCTGGCTTTGTTGCTGCATTTGTTGCATGTTCTGCATCATCATTTGCTGAACGCGTTGCTGAAGTGCCTGATCTTGCTGCAATGCCATGTTGATCTCCATATAGCGATCCATTTCCATGCCTTCCGCTTCTATAGCTGCAGTCATTTCGGCTTCTACTTCCTGCTGAATTTCTTCTACTTTTTTCGATGCAGACTCGAATTTTTCGATATCTTCAGCACTCACATCGAGCTGGTCATCAGATTGTTCATTAAAGCGTGACTCTGCAATAATATTGTAGGTTTGTACATCAAGTTCTTCTTCCTCAACAACTACAAGCATCTCTTGTTGAGAGTCAGACTGAATTTGTTGTGCTATCATTGTTACTTCGGTGAATTTCTCTAACTCATCGTCAGAAACTTCAATATCGGGTGCAGATTGATCAGGTTGAAATTGTTGTGTTTGTTGATCACCGGAATTTTGTTCAGGTTCCTGAGTTTCTTGATCTGATCCGCAAGCCAGCATTGAAAGCGCAATCGTTAGCGATAAAATATATTTAAGCATTTGATTAGGTTCGATTTTAATTACGTTTATATAAATAACCTAACGCCACCGCTCTACTTCTGTTCCCTTTAAGAATGGATTTTAAATGATTTAACTTTTGGAGGGAAAATATAAAACAAATTCTACTTTGGCGGTCCGGCCTGAATTTCTTCCAGCTTACTCATCGCACGATCTTTCAAATTATTAAATTGATCTTCTGGAATATGTCCTGCCGTGAACTGGTGATACAACCAAACGATATAGGTTGCCATCACATCTTCATAGCAATAGTGCTCGATCAGATCCAGCTTGCTGCGTTTGTACATTGCGTACACTTCATTTCCTTCTCCGGTTTGTTTGAAGGGAATTCCGATCAACTGTCCGAGATGTTTAAGCTTGGGCCATGAGCTGGCTCCATAATTACTGAATTCATCCACAAGATCGATGTTGTGTTTGCTGTATCGGTAGCGGATATCATAATCATTCATGCGAACCGGCATCTGCAATCCGTGCTTCATGGCACGATAGGTGAGTACGGGAATATCAAAACCTTTACCGTTGTGGTGAATTAAGCCGAAGTCTTTATAGGTGCCAATGGCGTCAAAGATCTTGATCAGGCCTTCCTTTTCGTCCTCTCCGCTCCAGGCGATCTTTTGCTTGGGTCCTCCGGTATTCTCGATCCAAAGCCCTACCCATGAAACCATACGGTGATACATGGGAGGGAGAAAGCCTGAAGCATTACGAGCGAGCTCTTCACTTGCTTTTTCGAGCAGTAATTCTTCATCCGATTCCCGGTCATTCAAAACCCGGCGAATGAAATCAATATCCGGAATGGTCTCTAAATCAAAAATGAAAAACATCTTATTAGGTGCAAGGTTTTAGGTTCAAGGTGCAAGGTTTTAGGCTCAAAACTACTTGAACCTTCTGCCTTTCTTCTTGCACCTGTTTAAAGTTCCCCGACAATGGACTTTTGGAACAATGCCTCAATATCGGTTTTGGAATCGTAATGTGCCAATAAAAACATGAGTTTGGTAAGGGCTGCTTCCAGCGTCATATCATTTCCGCCAATTGCCCCATGCTTCAGGGCAGCCCGGCCGGCTGTGTATTGGGTGAGGTCAACTGAATCAAAATCGGCCTGGGAAACGATGGCTACGATCACATTATTTTTGCGGCATTTATCTAAAAAAAGAAGCAAGCTGTTTTTTCCTTTGATGCAGAAATTTCCGCTCCCAAATGCCCGGAGGATCACGGCCCGGATCTTTTCCAGATTCAACCCATCTAATAATTCAGGATTTAAATTGGGGTGAGCGGTAAGCACAAAAACCTCATCTGAGTATTTAGCTTTATTCTCAAACTTTCCTGAGCTGAATTGTTCGGAAACCCGGGTTTCGATCTGAATTCCTATATCTGCCAAAGGAGAAAAATTAGGAGAGCCGAAGGCATCAAAATCACCAATGCTGAGTTTGGTAGCACGATTTCCGCGATAGAGCGCATCGTTAAAACAAATCCCTACTTCCTTGAAATCCATGGTAGCCAGCTCAATCGCATTCACTAAATTACGGCGGGCATCACTGCGGATGGTGCTCATGGGCAGCTGACTTCCGGTAAAGATCACGGGTTTACTCAGGTTCTTCAAACCAAAACTTAGAGCAGAAGCGGAATAGGCCATGGTATCTGTTCCATGCAAGATCACAAATCCGTCATAAGTATCATAATTTTGTTCAATGCAATCGGCAAGTTGAGTCCAGTGAGTGGCATTCAGATCGGAACTGTCTTCAAAGAAAAGGGGAAAAGTAGCGATCTCAGCGATATCACTCAGTTCGGGAATTTCTTTATAGAGCACCTTTGACCATGACTCCGGATCAAGTTCAACACCGGCTCCCTTGGCGTTCATGGCAATAGTTCCACCGGTTTGGATCAGTAGTATTTTTTTCATGTTGATTTATTCGTGCTTCCGATTATTTTAAATCTTCACATTCTGTTCAAAGAGAATGGGTACTGTTCATTGAATTTATGACTCGAGCTTGGTTATTTGTTATTGAGAAATGATTATTTGGAAGATTTATTATCTCCAATAAACAATTAAACAGTAACTAACTAAAGCGTTCAGAAGTTAAAATCTGTTTTCATTAAAACACACCGTAAATCTGCCACTAAAACACGAAAGCACAAAAAGAATAATAATTTAGTGTTTTGGAGTTTTCGTGGCGTAAAGAAAAGTGCAAAAAGGAGTCTCCTATGAAAGTTTATGATCCTACCCGTATCCGAAACGTTGTGCTGTTGGGCCATTCCGGCTCCGGAAAAACAACGTTGGCCGAAACGATGCTTTTCGAAGCCGGAGCCATTAACCGACGTGGTTCGGTAGAAGAGAAAAATACGGTTTCAGATTACTATCCTTTAGAAAAAGAAAAGCAAAAATCCATTCGTTCAGCATTTTTGAACCTGGATTGGCGCGGACATAAGATCAATTTGATCGATACTCCCGGTACTTCGGATTATATTGGGGAGGTTGCCGGAGCCGTACGGATCGCCGATACGGCTATTTTTGTACTTAATAGCGAGCGGGGAGTGGAAACGGCGACTAATTCTTTATGGAAATATGTACAGGAATATTCGGTCCCTTCCATGTTTGTGGTGAACAAGCTGGATAGTGAACAGTCTGATTTTTGGAAAACGGTAGATGAAGCCCGTGAATCATTTGGACGGGAAGTAACGGTGGTACAGTTTCCTTATAGTGAGGGAAGAGATTTCCATGCGATCATTGATGTGCTTCGAATGACCATGTACGAATTTCCCGAAAAAGGGGGGAAGCCGGATAAACTTCCGATCCCGGATTCACTTAAACCACAAGCTGAGAAACTACATCAGGAATTAGTGGAAGCCATTGCTGAGAATGATGAAACCCTGATGGATATTTATTTTGAACAGGGTGAACTGGATGAAGAACAGATGGAAAAAGGGCTTCATATTTCGCTGGTAAATGGGCAAATCTTCCCACTTTTTTGCTCAACGGCATCCAAGAATATGGGAACCGGTCGCGTTATGGGATTTCTTGATGATGTCGCACCCAATCCACTTCAGGGAAATGCCCCTAAAACAGAAGAGGGTGAAAAACTTGAATTGGATCCTGATGGAAAACCGGTCATGTTCTTATTTAAGACTCATTCTGAATCGCATGTGGGAGACCTGATTTATTTTAAAGTGTATGGCGGAAGTATTCGTCCGGGTATGGATCTGGTAAACAGCTCGAATTCTTCATCGGTGAGATTAGGAAGTTTATTTCTGACCGAGGGGCACAAGAGAATAGAGATCAATGAGATTCGAACCGGAGATATTGGAGCCGTTGTAAAACTTAAAGATGGGGAAGTGAATGATACTTTGCACGAGAAAGGTCATGATGTAAAGCTTCAGGGAATTGAGTTTCCGCCGACCACCATCCGCACTGCGGTGAAGCTGAAGAAAGAGGGAGAAGAAGACAAACTTGGCCATGCCTTGCATCAAATTCACAGGGAAGATCCATCGGTTGTAATTGAACATAGCCAGGAGTTGCGGCAGGTTATTATTCACGGACAGGGAGAGGAGCACCTGGCGGTGATCGAAGATCAGCTAAAGAATCGCTTTAAACTGGATGTTGAATTTGTAACTCCAAAAATTCCATACCGTGAAACCATCACTAAAGGAGTCCGAACAACTTATAAACACAAAAAACAGTCGGGCGGAGCTGGGCAGTTTGCAGAAGTACACTTACTGATCGAACCTTATACTGAGGGGATGTCCACTCCGGATGATCTGAAAGTTCGTGATGTGCAGGAGCATGATCTGCCATGGGGCGGAAAGCTGGTGTTCCAAAATTGCATAGTAGGCGGAGTGATCGACAATCGTTTCATGCCGGCCATTCTAAAAGGAGTGATGGATAAAATGGAGAACGGCCCGATGAGCGGATGCCGTGCTCGGGATATTCGGGTCTCGGTTTATGATGGGTCCATGCACTCGGTAGACTCAAATGAGGCCGCCTTCAAAACAGCTGCTTTGATGGCGTTTCGGGATGGATTCATGAAAGCAAACCCTCAGCTGATGGAGCCGGTCTATGAAATAGAAGTAAATGTGCCTGCTGATTACATGGGGGATGTGATGAGTGATCTGAGTACCAGACGCGGCCAAATTCAGGGTATGGATGGCGAAGGTTCTATTCAAAAGATAAAAGCACATGTACCGCTTGAAGAACTCGACCACTATTCAACCCGTCTGAAATCCATGACACAGGGCAGTGCTACTTATTCAAGGCAGTTTTCGCATTATGCCCAGGTTCCACATGATATTCAGGAAAGGGTAGTGAAGGAAAACATTGAACATTGAGAATGGAACAGTAGTGTTCTTAATAGGTACAGGATTGTATCAGTTTTCAAAAAAGATATCCGGATAGATTATCTCACCGGAAACGTTGGCCAGTGAATTGGGTGCTAATTCTATTGCCATACAGTTTTTGGGAGGAGCCTCAAATGGGAAACTGATCCCAAATGTGTGGGCCGGTTTATATCCAAATTTTGGGTAATAGCCTTCATGGCCGAGTATAACTACGGAAGTAAATCCCATGGTTTTGGCTTGATGATGAGCTGCTTCGATCAACTTTCCTCCAACCCCTCTGTTCTGAAATTCCGGCAATACGCTAACCGGTGCTAAAGCCAGTGAGTCAAATGCCTCATCTCCATTTTTGATCTGAACTTTGGTGAGCAGGATGTGTCCGACAATTCTCTCATTGTGTTCAGCAATCATGGAAAGCTTTGGGAGGAAAGCATTGGAATTTCGAAGGTTCTTAACAAGTCGATGCTCATTTCCGTCACGGTGTTCCGCTAAAGCAAAAGCCTGCTGAATGAGGCTTTCAACGGCTTCATAGTCAGCAGGCTTTTCTTTTCGTATGATTAACGAAAGCTTTTCAGGCATATATCACTATTGAGCCAGTTCAACCTCTTTAGATGAGCTAAAAGGATTCCAGTTAATGGCTTTTGCTTTATCAAGTAGGGCATCTGCACTAACGTAAACTACCGGAATAAATACCAAAGTAACCAAAGTTGAGGCCGTTAATCCGCCAATAACCACGCGGGCCAGTGAAGCCTGAATTTCAGCACCTGCGCCCAATCCAAAGGAGAGAGGAAGCAATCCAAGTACAGTTGTTAATGTTGTGATAAGGATCGGTCGTAATCTTAGCCGTCCTGCTTCAACCACAGCTTCAAACACAGGCATATTTTTCTCACGTCTCATCAGGTTGATATAATCTACCAGTACAATAGCATTGTTCACCACAATACCGATGAGCATGATCATTCCCATAAAACTTTGGATGTTCAGGGTGGTTCCGGTCAATAATAGCGCAGGAATAACCCCGATCATGGCCAGGGGTACAGAGAACATTACAACCAAAGGATCAAGGAATCGCTCAAATTGCCCGGCCATTACCATGTAGATCAGGATGAGTGCCATTATGATGGACATGGAAAAATCGGCGGCGGCTTTTTGCTGTTCTTCCCATTCACCTCCATAAACAATGGAGAATCCGGAGGGTAGGGGGAAATCAGAAAGTTCGTCTTGAATGGCCTCTACTGCTTCACCTAAGGCCACTCCACCCTCAAGATTTGCAGTTATAGTGGTTACACGCTGGCCATTGATACGATTGATGTCTTCCGGTCCACGGCCACTTTCCTTTTTAATTACGGATGAAATTGGTAGAACTCCGCCATCCGGGGTTCGGATGGAAATGTTGTCTATATCAAGAGTTCCAAGTCGGTCTTCGGGACGAAGACGAACGGTGATAGGATATTCGTCTCCGCCAATGCGGTAAGAACCGGCACGGCTTCCACCGATATTCGTTTGAATAACCTGTGCTACATCACGAACGGAAAGTCCGAGATCCGCGAGCTTAGCACGGTCAAATAGAATGCGTTCTTCCGGAGTTCCTTCACTTCTTCCGGAACGCACTTCCACAATTCCCGGAATTTTCTCAACCTGCAGTTTTAACTGTTGGGCAAGTTCATAGGCTTTTTCAATATCATAACCACGGAGTTGAAACTGAACATCTTCACCTCCGCCACTGCCAAATACTCGTCTGAGTATCCATAAGCCTGATTGGGCATCAACACGGATATCCGCTCCGGGAATTTTACCGGAAAGGTTTTCTCTTAGTTCAGCTGCTATTTCTGAGGTGCCTTGACTTCGTTCTGATTGCGGGACCATCGCAATCTCAACTTCAGCGCGGCCATCTCTTACTTCTGTGGTTAAGTTTTTCACATTTTCCATGGGCAAAGTTGCACGGACAATTTCCTCAAGTTCCTTCAGATATAAATTTTGTACTGCGATGTTAGTACCATCTGCCATTTGAAGATTTATATCAATTTCATCGGCATCGGTTTGCGGGGCAAGCTCTACGGGTATGATTGGAATCAACAAAAAGCTGCCTACAACCAGTATTCCCGTAACAGTAAATACTGCCGGTTTGTGATGCAGGATCTTTTCAAGTAACTGGGAATATTTGATCTCCATTCTTTGAAAAAATATCTGGAATCGACTTTTCTTATTCTCAGTGCCCTTTTTGATGGTAAGAAAACGGCTGGAAAGCATGGGCACGAGAGTCAGGGCAACCAACAGAGAACATATGAGTGCAAATACTACCACAAGGGCCAATTCCTGAAACAGCAGTCCTGAGATAGTTTGCATGAATACTACCGGCAAGAAGATCACACAAGTGGTCAGAGTGGAAGCGACAATCGCACCTGCAACCTGTTTTGTGCCAATGAGGGCACTTGTTTTCAGTTCTTCGCCTTCCTCTTCACGGAGGCGGATAATATTTTCGAGCACTACCACTCCATTATCTACGATCAAACCGACACCTAGCGCAAGCCCGCCAAAGCTCATTTGATTCAGGGTCAGATCATTGAAGTAGAGCAGTGCAAAGGTCGCAATAATTGAAATAGGTATAGCTAAAGCAATGATAAAGGTAGAAGAACCATTCCTGAAAAAGACGTAGAGCACTAAAACCGCAAGCAGGGCTCCCCACATGGCTGAACTCTGTACATTATCAATGGAACTTTGAATAAATGTACTTTGGTCTGTTGTGATAAAAAGATTCAGATCGTCACGCTGGCTATTGATCTGTTCTACTTCTTCCCGGATTTGTTGAGCTACAGCAACGGTGTTGGCTCCGGTTTGTTTACGGATACCAAATCGCACCATAGGCTTGCCGTCTATACTTACAACTCGATCTAAATCCTGATAACCGAATGTAACATTAGCTACATCTTTCACCCGAATGGGTTTTGAATCGATAGTGGTAATAACCGTATTGGCGATCTGATCAATGGATTCATACTCTCCCAGAGTACGTACATAGAGTCGTTGAATTCCGGAATTAACGTTTCCTCCTGGTAAGTTTGCATTTTCACTTGCAATAGCCTGTTGTACATCGGCGGTGGTTAAACCACTTGCAATAAGGCGGTCTCGTTTAATATCTACTTTAACCTCTCGGTCAATACCACCCCAAATGTCGATAGAACCAACGCCATTGATCTGTTCAAACCTTTTGGTGATCTCACGATCAAGTAATACCGTCAGTTCAGCCAGATTCATATCTGAGTTTGCGCCTATAATAACAATAGGGAAATTATTAGGATCGAACTTCCAAATTCGTGGGGCATCAGCTTCAGGTGGAATAGATCCCCTCACCCGATCCAATGCTGCTCGAACATCGTTGGATGCCACATCAATATCTACACTCTGGGCGAATTCGAGGGTAACACGACTTCCGCCTTGTTCCGAGCTGGAGCGAACACGTTCAACTCCCGGAACACCGGCAAGTGCATTCTCAATAGGCTCGGTAATGATAGCTTCAATTTCCTCAGGGCCGACATTGGCATAGTCGGTAGCTACGGTAAGCTGTGGATACTCAATGGGGGGGAGTAGGTCAACAGGTAAAAACCGGAATCCGATAATGCCCAAGGTGATGATGATCAGGAAGACCATCGATGTAGCAATAGGGCGTTTAATTGAAGTTTCTGTAAGGGGCATGATCGTAAATTTATAGATTTACATTAGATAATTCAGTATCACGCTCTTGCATGATCTCATTCAATAGGTCTTCTCGCTGAAGATTTTGAAGCCGAAAAATACGATCCCAGCTCATCGCACGAACTCTTGCTTCGGTTCGGCCCTCAGATAAAAGATCCTGGCCAACTGTTACCACCCACTGACCGCTTTCAACACCTGAAACTCCAAGTTCCATTCTTCCTTCGGCCAATACATTAATAGTTCTGAATTCAACTGGAGTAGGTTCTGTCATTGCGCCCGGGCCATTGGAATTATTAGATGTGTCACTGACGGGTTCAATTTCTGAACCAAGTGAAGTTGCTATAAATACTCCTTCCTCCCCTGAGGTAGGATCTGTATAAAGGGCACTCACGGGAATAAGAGTTGCTTGTTCACTTTCACCAAATAAAATATCTACAGGAACAAACATTCCGGGCGTTAACAGCCCGTTTTCATTATTCACATCGATCTCGGCTTCCGTACTCCGGGTTACCTCATTTAAAAAGGGGGAGATTCGAGAAAGTTCTGCTGTTAAAACCTGTTCTTTTCCATTTCGATCATCTACTAAAATACGAGCCGTTTGACCTATTTGAATTTGATTCAGCATATTTTCTGTTAGTACGATCTCAACCGTAAGCTTAGAAAGGTCACCGATCATAAAAAGCTGAGTATCAGTAGAAGCCTGCATTCCAATTTCTGCATTTCGTTGGCCAACGGTACCCGAGATCGGTGCCCTTACCACCGCTTTATTTAATTCATTTCTGCGTTCATCTACCAAATATTCAGCTTGATTGAGGCGGGCTTCAGCCAGTTCAACATCTGCCTCGGCAGAAAGTAATTGTCCTTCTATTTGGTCTACTTGAACCTGACTGGTTAAGTCTTTTTCCTCAAGTTGTTTGATACGCTTATATTCGTTTTGGATCTGAGTGAGACCTGCTTTGGCTTGCTTTAGCTGGGCGCTGGCAATTTTATATCCTGCCTCTGCTTGTTGAAGCTGTTTTTCAAGTACACTTGTATTCATCTGAACAAGCTTATCGCCTTTCTCTACATAATCTCCGTCTTGAACAAATATCTGTTCTACAACACCGGAAATTTCAGGATATAAAGCGACTTGATTTTGAGACCTGACGTTTCCGCTAAATCTTTCAACTAGAGGAAGTGAGCCATAACGAGCTTGTACCGCTTCAACAGCAGGAGTAACGAGATTCTCTTGTTGTTGTTCAGGATTAGTATCATTCTGTGTGCAAGCCCCCAAGCTGAAAACTAATGTGGCTAGCAGTGCTAATTTTATAACGGACAAAAGATTTTTCATTTCTTTATTTTAAAGTTTGACTCTAATAACCCAAATTGTTTGTAAACCTCTCCCTTTAAATTGTTAAATACTATTAAAATGGATTACAAGTTGAAAAGAACCTTAACAGGATATTATCTCATAAATTTATTCTGAACGAAGGATGTATTTCTTGGGATAACCGCTCTTTATTCATCTTTTCCTCATACAACCGCTCCACGTCTTTTAGCGTATCCACATCATCGGGGGAAAGATCCCAGCGAATGGCCTTGAAGCGCGGGAACCGAAGCGTGTAATTTGCTTTGGTTCGTTTATTGATCTGAATATCATCGAATTCCAGCTCGATCACGATCTCGGGCAGTAGTCCTAATGTTGGCCCGTACTTTTCAACTGTGATCTCCTTGATCTTCGTATTCAATTTTTTGAGTTCTTCATCTGTATATCCGCCATAAGCTTTTCCTATCGGGATGAATTCCTCTTCGTAGCGTTCATCATCTCTGACCGATACTCCCAGGGTGAAATCAGAATAAGTGCCGCCTCGTTTTCCGCTTCCGGCATGGGCGTACATCATAATGGAATCGATGGAGCCGCCCGGTTTTTTCACTTTCAGCCACGATTTCCTGCGCTGCCCATATTCATACACCGAATCTTTCTTCTTCAGCATCAATCCTTCATTACCATGAGCAAGGGCTCGTTCAAACAGCTCGTCGATATGATCTCTGCTTTTGATCTCAAACTGGGTGGTCACGGGGATTTCATGTGATTCAGAAACTTTCGATAAAAGACCCCGGCGCTCAGTCAGACTTTGTTCAAACACCGATTTTCCATCAAAATAAAGGACATCATAAGCGATCAGAGTGGTGGGATGTTTTTCGACTATCTTTTTGGAAGGTTTTTTCAATCCCATTCGTTTTTGCAGATACTGAAAAGGCATGATCGTTTGATCTTTGAATACACAGATTTCCCCGTCTAAAACTAATTCCGGCAATTCCTTTTGAGAAAATGCTGAGATTATCTCCGGAAAGGAGTGTGTGATATCATTCAGATCCCGCGAAAAGATCTTCACTTTATTCCCTGAAACATGAATCTGACACCGCATCCCATCAAACTTCTCTTCCGCTACGTATTCACTGTAATCGTCCACGGCCCGACTTTCAATAGGCGAGGCCAACATAAAAGAAAGTGGATGGAAGAGCTCAAAACTGGCTTCATCCAACCGATCCTGTTTGGTTAAAACGGCTGTTTTTCCGATGCTTCCGGTGATCATGTGTACATAGCGGACATCTTTGACCTTTTGCCCAAAAGTTTTTGCAATAGCCGAAATAATGCTTTTGGTTTCAAATCCAATGCGGAGCGAGCCTCGTCCCATGATCCTCAAAAAATACTTGACCTCAAGCGGAGTTAACTGCGACCAAGCTTCTTTTAGGATGTCCTGTTTATCTTTTCGGGAAGAAACCTCATACAGCCGGTCAAAGATCGCTTCAACATCCTGAAGGGAAAGTTCTGCAGCGGTCCATTTATCCCGAGCCTCGGGAATATTGGCGAACAACTTCTCAATGGTTTCAGAAGCACTTCCCACAGCTGTTTTGCTTGGTTTGAAGACCTGCTCATAATCGACCTCGCAGATCTCGGCAGCCAGTGTAGAGTAGGTCCGGCTGCCCACCGAAGCCCGCTTCCCGGATATGTCGGAAAAGGCACCCTCTCCCAGGAACTGAGCAGCTAATTCTAAGTTTTTATCATCTTCTAAAATTCTAAAGTAATCCGCACAGATCCTGATCTTGGCATTGCTACTGCGAGTCTCAGAAATGGCTTGTGCTACTTTAGATAGTTGCAGGAATGTATGTTCCGCTGGTTTACTCATAGTTGACGTTATTCGTTAATTGTTATTGGTTATTCGTGTTCTCGATCTACGATTAACGAATAACCAATAACGAATTCATCCTTCCTCATCTCTTCTCATATTAAAGTTTTCATATATGATTCCCCGCTCATCCAAATAATGCTGCACCACCTTTGGGTTTGGGGTATGGGTGACATATACCTTTTCGGGTTGAAGCCGCTCGCAAAGATCGATCAGCTCGAAAAAATCCAGATGATCGGAAATGGGAATGAGTTTATCTACGGTGAGCTGACTTCGCCGTGATTCCATGGCTGCCCATCCGGAGCAGTAGGCAATGCGCTTTTTCTTCACATTGGAAGCAAAGCCGTTGTTGATGGCCGAGCTCGGGCAGATCAGGATCTTACCTTCGCAAGTATCCCGATTGTAGGCCTCATAATTTCCGAGAGAGAATCCGTGTTCCTCATACACCTCACAAAGTTTATATCCCGCACCGTGAATTTGAATGGGATGCCCCAGGTCTTTTAGCAGATACATGATCTCCTGTGCTTTCCCGAGATTGTACGCTAAAAAGACCGGGGTATATTTATTCTCCAATGCTTCTTTAGCAAAGCCGATGATCTCAGCCTTCAGTTCCCCATACGGTTTCCATTTATACACGGGCAGACTGAAGGTCGCTTCCGTTATAAAAGTGTCAATGGGTTTATCGGGAAGTTCAAAGCCCTCGGTGGCAGGCGAGGGCGGTGTACGGTAATCGCCGGTGTAAAGGAGGTTTCCG
>NZ_DASSWP010000192.1:0-11911 GCF_035704785.1 Gracilimonas sp.
GGAAATTTGGGGTTGGTATGATCATTGGCAACAGTTCTCTGAATGAGCTGACCGGCGCTTCCTCATCCATAATTATTTTAATGTTATGGGTGTACTATTCAAGTATTATTGTATTTTTTGGCGTTGAACTGGTCAAAGCAATGGCGGAACATGGAGGTGGTGAAATTAAAGCCGGACGATTTGCCCGTAAGATGAGAATGGTGGAAATAGAGGTACAAAAAAAGGAGCCCTGAACATGAAACAGATCTTATTGATGCGCCACGCAAAGTCGAGCTGGGAGCACCCGGACCTCAAAGATTTTGACCGACCGCTGGCTGATCGTGGATTACACGATGCACCCATGATGGGCAAATTCATGCGAGACAGTAAGCATAAACCCGGTTGGGTGATCTCATCTCCTGCACAGCGGGCAAAAGAGACGACCATGCTGAGTATGGAGGCTGCGCAGGTTAATGAGGAAAACATCAGCTGGAGCGAAGACCTGTACTTTGGGTCGGTTAAAGATTACGTGGCTGCCATACAATCTGCTTCCGATGAATATGAACGGGTGTTATTGGTAGGGCATAACCCATTGATGGAACAAACGGCGGGCATTTTGGCAGGAGCCGAACAAAAAGTGGCACTGCGAATGCCTACGGCTGCTCTTGTTTGTCTCGAAAGTTTCGCAGGTTCCTGGAAGAATATCTCCCCGGATACATGTCAGATCAAATGGATGATGATCCCGAAGATCTTGAAGAAAATTAGTTAGGCACAAGGTGTAAGGCGCAAGGTTCAAGGACGGCAATAAAACTTGCGCCTTGAACCTTGCACCTTGCCTCTTTTCCACTCACAATAATTCAGCTGATTTGTTATATTGACACAGCTAAAAAATTCAACCCAATCATTTACAGCAGATGCAATACCAACAAAACTTTTTCTATCTCTGCAAAACCCCTTTAAGCGCTGAAGGACCCGAACATGTTGAAATTATCACACGTGCTGAAAACAGTGAAGATTTCCCCCGTGTGTTTCAGGAATTTGAAGAACTGCGCTCTCATGCTTTTAATGAGGACAAAATTTACAGTGTAGTCCGTGCCGATGACATTTATGAACTGGTGCGTACCAACACCGAAGAAAGTGCCAAAGAGATTGCTTACGAAAAAGCAGAACAGGAGATCATTACCAATCTTCAACACCGCGTGATGCAGGATGGCGATGCCAACGCCAAGGGAATTCTTAAAGAAGTGTACGACATTACAGAGTAAGCTTTTTGCGTTATAAAAAGCTTAGCACAAAAACCCCGCACTTAGCTAAAGCGCGGAGTTTTTTTTTGTGATCGATAGTCTCAATCACGTTCATTGTAAATCCTTTTAAATAATTACTTAGCTAATGGAACCGTAGCCGTTCAGTTTTGTTTAGTTAATAGAATATTCACAAAAAAGCAGTTAGTTATTATGAGTATTGAAACACTAAACGGAGTAAGAAAAATGGAAGTAAACATTGGAATTTCTGAAGAACACAGAGAGAAAATAGCAGCCGGTTTGTCAAAGGTATTGGCCGATTCATACCTGTTGTATTTAAAAACACACAACTATCACTGGAATGTTACCGGTGAGTTGTTTCATCAGCTGCATGAGCAATTCGAGGAGCAGTACACCGAGTTGGCTGAAGCTATTGATGAAATTGCTGAACGCATCCGTGCAATTGGATTCAGGGCGCCGGGCTCGTTCAAAGAATTCAATGAAATAACATCAATTGAAGAAGACAGCGATCAGCCCAAAGCTAAAGAAATGGTGAAGCGGCTGGCCAAAGCAAACGAGCAAGTCATTCGGACAGCACGCGAGGCCTTAAAGCCTGCGAATGAAGCTGAAGATGAAGCTACGCTCGATCTGCTTACTGAACGACTAACGGTTCATTCGAAAACAGCATGGATGCTTAGAAGCCACCTGGAAGAATGATCACCTAAAAGCTTGGTGAATTTTTAACCTCACCAACTTGAAAATGCTTATTGACGATTTTCGATTAACGAATAACGATTAACGAACAAACAAAAGGAGCGACATCATGAATGATCTAACCCTTAAAGGAACATGGAACGAAACGAAAGGCAAACTCAAACAAAAATATTCAAAGTTAACCGACGATGATCTAAAGTTCACCGAAGGTAAGGAAGATGAGCTGATTGGCCGTCTTCAGAAAAAACTCGGCAAGAGCAAAGACGAGATCAAAAAAGAATTGGCAGAGATCTGATAAAAAAATAGATCAAAGTAAAAGGAAGGGAATCACTCCCTTCCTTTTTATATGAACAAAATATGACACTCACTGATATATTATTGATATTCATACAGTGAAAAATTTAAAACCAAATCAACTTACTTAAATGGAAAATTTTAACATAAGTTCGGATGACCTAATGAATTTTGTGATCACATTTGGTCCAAAATTGCTTGCTGCAATTGCCACACTCGTTATTGGTTTATGGATCGTTAAATTTGTGGTTAAAGGTGTAAAGAAAGCTCTAAATAAAAGCAGTGTTGATAATGCGTTGGCCGTATTTTTGCAAAGCCTCGTTTCCATATTATTGAAAGTGATGGTGTATATCACTGCACTGTCAATGTTAGGAATTCAAATGACTTCCTTTATTGCTGTTTTAGGTGCGGCAGGTTTAGCGATTGGTTTGGCAATGCAGGGTAGCTTGTCAAATTTTGCCGGTGGAGTATTGATCCTGTTTTTCAAGCCGTTCAAAGTGGGAGATTTTATTGAGAGGGGGAGTGAATCCGGAACTGTTGAGCGTATCGATATTCTATACACTTTTCTGGTAACTCCAAATAACCAGGAAATTGTAATTCCAAACGGGCAACTTGCGAATGCAGCGGTCACCAATTACTCCGCTAAAGAAATACGCCGGGCAGTATTTCCGGTAGGCATCGGATATACCTCTGATATGAAAAAAGCCAGGGAGATCATGCTTCGGGTTTTGAAAGAAGATGAACGAGTCCTGAAAGAACCGGAACCAGTTGTTGTTCTTACAAATTTAGGCGACAGTTCTCTTGACCTTTCTGCCCGGGCATGGACCAAGACAGAAGATTATTGGGCTTTCTTTTGGGACAATCTTGAAAAAATAAAAGAAGAGCTGGATAAGGAAGACATTGAGATCCCATTTCCTCAGAGAGATGTTTATCTTTATCAACAGAAATAGAATTTGTTAAAAAATTCAAATCCAAAAGGCACTTTTAAAAGTGCCTTTTTTATTTATAAAAGATGCATGATGATCGTTTTTAATTCATTTTATGAGTTTTAGTTTTCTTTTGTCATTAATTGTCAAAGATTGAGCAGATATATTATCTTAACTAATCTATGAAAGAAGGCTTCGAGCCGTTAAATATAAAAGAACTACGAGGAAAGGAAGGTTACTGTGGAGAACCTGGAGCAAAACAATATCGATTCTGAAAAGAAAGACATCAAGAAAGAAGAACTTGCGCAAGCATCTGATGAAGAAGTCTCTGAGGATTTAGAATCCTCAAAAATAGAGGACGAATCAACAAAGGCGGAAGAATCTGTTGATGATTCTACTGATACTGATTCTGAAAAAGATCAGGAGGAAGCTGATGAGGAAGACTCAACTGAAGCTGCCTCAGATGAACATGAATCTGAGAAGGTAGATTCAGATGCTGAAGCCGAAGCTGAGGAAAAATCCGAAGAAGGGTCTCAAGATCTTGAAGACGAGATTGATTCAGAGGAAGATGCAGATGATAGTGAAGAAGATGCGGAAAGTTTCTACGCTGATATTGTAGAGCGTGCAAACGAATTGGTTGTTCAAACTGACTGGACTTTTGTTACAACGGAATTAGCTAATCTGGCACAGAAAGTTGCTGAAGGTCCTGAATCAAGAAGTGAAAAAGCATCCAAGCTTGTCGACGAATTCAAGGAATTACGGGATAACTTCGAAGAGAAGAAAAGGAAGCATTACGAAGAACAAAACCGGAAGAAAGAAGAAAATCTTGCCAGGAAAAAGGAGCTGTTAAAATCACTTTCTAAGATCATTAGTGAAGAAGACTGGTCAGCCACAAAAGAGGTGGGAAAGATCAAGAGGCAGTGGGAGTCTATTAAATTCCTGCCGCAGGGAGAAATTGAGTCTCTGGAAAAACAGTTCAAAGAATTGATGGACGAGTTTGAAGATCATAAAGTAGATCGGCTCGTTAAAAAACTTCAGAAGGAAGAGGAAAATCTAGAACTAAAACTGCTTCTTCTCGATAAAATGGACGGGCTTGTCAAAATGCTGGAAGAAGAAAGTCCGGATTTTGAGGAGCTTGAAGATGAATTCAACAAGCTTATTTCTCAGTGGAGAAAAGTAGGTCGGGTTCCATCTGAAAAAAATCAGGCACTTTGGGATCGTTTTAATAAAGTTCAGGATACCTTCAACGAAATTCGCTTTAAGTTTGATAAAGAATACCGAAAGGTTATTGAGAAGGCCTTAGAGAAAAAGAAAAAGCTGATCAAAGAGGCAGAGGCACTTGTAGATCAGGAAAATATTGCAAAAGCAGCCCGCAAGGTAAACAAACTTCATAAAGCCTGGAAAAAAACCGGGAATCTGCCTCAAAAAGATGAAAATGAAATGTGGGATCTGTTTAAAGCAGCCACAGATAAGTTCAATGAATTAAAGTCTGAAAATATTGACGTGCTTCGGGAACAAGAGGAAAAAAACCTTGAGAAGAAGCATGAGTTGATAGAGAAGGCTAACGAGGAAAAGGATACCGAGGATTTCGAGAAAGGCCATCAGACGATGCAAAACCTGATGAGCGAGTGGAAGAAAATAGGCCCGGTTCCCCGAAAAAAATCTTCTAAGATCTGGAAGCAGTTTAAAGGAGCGATGGATGAGTTTTATGATCGTCGCAGAGAAGCTTTCAAAGGACAGCGAAAGGATCAAAAGGAAAATCTTGCCAAGAAAGAAGAGATCCTGGAGAAACTTGAAGAATTAGGAAAGCATGACGATCCGGCACTGGCAGTGCAAGAGGCTAAAAAACTGCAGGAAGAGTTCAAAGATGCAGGTTATGTGCCTATAAAGATGAAAAATAAGATCTGGAAGCAGTATCGTGAAGCTTGTGATGTTATTTACGATCGCTATCGTTCTTTAGGTTCGGATCTGGGAATGGAGAAAAAACTTGCCAATCAGGGAATAGACCCCGATACTCGAAAAGATATCATCAAGTATCAGAAAGAACGCGACAAACTGAAGAAAGAAGTTTCCAGGCTTGAAAGCGAAAT
Source organism: Gracilimonas sp. (assembly GCF_035704785.1). Classification (GTDB taxonomy): domain Bacteria; phylum Bacteroidota; class Rhodothermia; order Balneolales; family Balneolaceae; genus Gracilimonas. Next base: position 5,245 of record NZ_DASSWP010000192.1, read on the forward strand.
GATACAATACGAAGAAGCTAAAACATATTTTAAGCCCACCAATAGAGGAAATGCGCTAAAAGATGAGCTTCAGGAAAAAATTGATAAAGCAGATAAGGCTATTGGTGAAAAACAAGATCGTCTACAGGAATTAAAAAAGGAAATAGACCAGCTTAAAAGAAGCAACGAAGGCAATGATGAAGAAGAATAAAATATTCTTTAAAAGAATATTTTTAACACTTAACGGCTCATCGTTAACAGAGAGCAAAATCTTGTAATTATTAGTGCAAAGCATAGCTTAGATTTAGCATCCATACATGTATTGGTGTGAGAATAATAGTTAAGCAAGGTTAGTGGATAGATTAATTTATTATGAAGGACAAAAAGTTTGGACAATAGCATAAAAATAAAATTCTGGGGTGTCAGAGGTTCTACCCCCTGTCCAAATAGTGAGAATATGCACTATGGAGGCAATACAACGTGTGTTCAAGTTGAGGCCGAAGGTAGTGATGAATTACTGATCTTTGACTGTGGGACCGGATTTAGAAATTTAGGGAATGAACTTTTGAATGATGGAAAGCCTTTGAAAGGGCGTATTTTTATTACGCACCCGCATTGGGATCATTTGCAAGGATTTCCATTTTTTAAACCTTTCTACAATAAAGAAAGCTTTTTTAGAATAAATATGCCCCCGCAAGGCCAGATCGGCTGTAAAGAAATTCTGCAAGGCCACATGTCGGACACATTTTTCCCTGTATCAATGGATATGTTGGAAGCAGACCTGGATTGCGATACTATTCTGCCTTCAGAAAAAGAGTACCAAGGCTATTCTATAGAATACATGTGGGCAACTCATACTATTCCAACAGCTATCTATAAAATCAAGATTGGTGAAAAAAAGATCGTTTTTGCTCCCGATAATGAGTTGAGGGACGATAACAGTGATACCTCCGTTAAGTTTGAAAAACAATTTCGAACATTCATAAATGGAGTCGATCTCTTAATACACGACGGGCAATTTTCAAGAGAGCAGTATAAAACAAGAAGAGGATGGGGACATTCGGCGTGGGAAAATGTTGTGGAAATAGCCCGGGGGGAGAATGTAAAAAACTTGTGCCTTACACATCATGACCCCGATAGCAATGATATGATATTAAAAAATATTGAAAATGAACTCTTGGATAAATATAGCGAATCCTTTGAGTTCGTAAGTTTAGCTAAAGAGGGACAGGAAATCATCCTGCCCCAATAAAAGCTAATAGTTTTTTACAGAGTGATCTGCTTAGAAATAATACCTGATACCAATTGCACCATTTCCATCAAAATCTGTATCAGGAACGAGGTTTAGAATAGGTACTGCTTCTACAAAGAGATCCACTTGTGAATCTGGAATGATATAATTCAGCCCAAACGGTACTCTTATACCTGCTCGTGCATCAGGATCGCTTAAAACGATACGCCCACCAACACCATAATAGAACGCAAGGTCACCTTCTTCTACATCGTTTAACCAGGTATGAAGCAGATAGTCACCATGCAGGTGAAGGGCATCATTTCTTCCAAACGACCAAGCAGCTCCAAAAGCAAAAGCAGAGCGATCATTATTCCAAATTTTTGCAGATATACCTGTTGGCTCACCCAACATAACACCGAGACCTAAATTTCCTCCGTTTCCATTGGCTTGCGCCTGAACTTTATTTGGAGAAAAAATTAAAAACCCGGTGATAACAAACAGTACCGATAATATTTTAGTTGTATTCATTTTCGTATGATTTAGATTTATTGCAGTTATTACCTTATTAAATGAAAAAAAGACCAAAATTGTTTCAATCTTAAAAAATTAGTGAGTTCTTGGACAGGCAAATAGATCCATTGCACTAATTATTTTGTAAGGATTATATATAAGCAACCATCAAATCTAAAACTAATAGTATTATTATGGACAAATCGTATTACAAAAAAGAAGACTTAAAAAAATTCAGTGAGATTACGGAATGGCAGGAAAATCTGGGGGAAAAATTCTTTGAATATTATGGAGAAGTTTTTGAGGAGGGAGCACTTACTAAAAGAGAAAAAGCTTTGATAGCCTTAGCGGTTTCGCACACTGTACAATGTCCGTATTGTATTGATGCCTATACTTCCGAAAGTCTCGAAAATGGTGCAAGTGAAGAACAAATGATGGAGGCTGTGCATGTTTCAGCAGCTATACGAGGGGGGTCATCATTGGTGCATGGTGTACAAATGATGAATAAGGTCAAAGGGCTTTCGATGTAACTGATTAGCGTGATTACTCGCATTATTTTATTTATTAGAAGAAAGAATTTCAGCAGCAATTATTATGAAAAGTTTACAAGCAGAAGCACATTCGTTATCAGATCCGAAAGTTCAACTTGAAATTATTAACTCACACAATGAAAAGGTCAGATCGCTTACCAAATTTGAAGAAAAACTTCAGGATATTGATCTGTTTCCTTTAAAACCTACAGGTATTGAGATCTTTCAGATGAACGTGGGCTATATGTGTAACATGACCTGCAAGCATTGCCATGTGGATGCCGGTCCGGATCGAAAGGAGATCATGACGAAGGAAACTTTTCAATACTGTTTGGATGCACTTGAGGAATCTGAGATACAAACCGTTGATCTTACCGGAGGAGCTCCTGAAATGAATCCCCACTTTCGGTGGTTTGTGGAAGAAGTGTCAAAGTTGGGTAAGCATGTGATCGTACGGTCGAACCTGACTATTCTAACAACCAACAAATTCAGTGATCTTCCGAAATTCTTTAAAAAGCATGGAGTGGAAGTAACGTGCTCGCTTCCATTTTACAGTAAATCCAGAACCGACCGGCAGCGTGGAAAAGGAACGTACGACAAATCTATTATAGCTTTAAAAAGATTGAATGAGCTGGGATACGGAAAAGAGGAAACCGGATTGATGCTTAACCTGGTTTACAACCCTGTAGGAGCTTTTTTACCGGGTGATCAGGAAGAGATCAAGCAGGAATTCAAAAGAGAACTAAGGAAAACTCACGGCATTGAATTTAATGACTTGTATACGATCACAAATTTACCGATCAGCCGGTTTTTAAACTTCTTATTGATGTCCGGAAATCTGGAAGAGTACATGGAGAAATTGATCGAAGCGTTTAATCCAGCTGCAGCGGCCGGGGTGATGTGCAGAAATACCATTTCAATAGGTTGGGATGGTCGGCTTTTTGATTGCGATTTTAACCAAATGCTGGAAATGGAAGTACACGACGACAGCGTTAAGCATATCAGAGAATTTGATCTGGATTCATTAAATAACAGGGAGATCCTGGTGAATCAACACTGTTTTGGGTGTACAGCAGGGGCCGGAAGCAGTTGTGGAGGAGCGACCACTTGAACATCCAACAAAAAACATCGAACATTGAATTTTGAAGTGAAGATAGCTAAGAATCAGTAAGGGCGTATCGCATACGCCCGAAGTATTTTTATGTATGCTGAAATAAGAATCGCAATATCCACCAATCCGACCTCTTTTGTTTTCTCCTTCAACAAGGAGAGAGACTAATTGTTGGAGATTGGAGTTTTGAATGAATATCAAAATTGTTATTAGGCCCTGGAAAAGCCTCTCCTTATGAAGGAGAGGTTGAAGTTTGGGTTTGAGAACCATGAACTATTCACAATCTTTTTTTAATTCCCGGCGCCGAATTTAAATCAATAAAAAATGTCTAAAGAAAAGCTCATTATTTTTGTAAAGAATGAGGAAGCCGGAAAGGTAAAAACGCGTTTGGCTAAAGAGGTAGGTGATGAGAAAGCCCTTGAGATCTATCAAAAGTTATTAAGCTATACCTATGATCAGGTTTCTCCGCTTCCGGTTACTAAGGAAGTATGTTATTCACGCTTTATCGAAGAAAATGATCTGTGGGGGGAAAGAGCATTTTTAAAGCAGCTTCAAAAAGGAGAGGGGCTTGGCGAAAGAATGTCGGAAGCTTTTAGAAGATCTTTTGATGATGAAGGCTTTCAAAAAACAGTGATAATTGGCAGTGATTGTGCTGAACTTACGCTCGACATCTTAAAAGAAGCTTTTGCCCGGTTGAATGATCATGAAATAGTATTAGGCCCGGCAGCTGATGGGGGTTATTATTTATTGGGAATGAAAAGCTACTTTCCTGAGCTGTTCACTGAAATAGCCTGGAGTACCGGTTCAGTGTTAGAAAAGACTATTAATAAAGCCGAAAAGCTTGGAAAAGACTATACCCTTCTAAAACAATTGAATGACGTGGATAGGCTTGAAGACTGGAAACAGGTAGAGGCTCGGTTCCCTTCAAAGTTGTAATTAAAAGATATCGTTGAAGGATATTTCCTTATCCTTACATCACTTTAAAAGCAGAAGTAAATAGACAGTAAGTGAAAATGATCAGCATCATTATCCCCGCATATAATGAAGAAAATAAGATTGGGAAGCTGGTAACCTATCTCAAGCTAAATAGCGATCCGGTAAAAACTGAGATCATTGTAGTGGATGGAGGAAGTAAAGATGGTACGATAGCAGAAGCTGAAAAATCCGGCGCAGTGGTTATAACCTCGCCTAAAAAAGGCAGAGCCGGTCAAATGAATTTTGGGGCTGCTAATGCTGCCGGGGAAGTCCTGTATTTTGTGCATGCCGACACTATTCCCCCGGTTACTTTTGTCCGGGATATTGAAAGAGAAATCAGCAAGGGTGTTGATTGCGGATGCTTTAGATTGCAGTTTGATATAGATCATCAGGCGCTAAGATTTTATGCCTGGTTCACACGATTTGATATCGACTTTTTTCGATTTGGCGACCAAAGCCTTTTTGTGAAAAAAAAGATATTCCGGAAGATCGGTGGTTTTGATGAGGAACTGATTGTAATGGAAGATCAGGACATTGTAAAAAGATTGAAAGATCACGCACAATTTAGAATCATAAACCATCCGGTTGTCACTTCAGCGAGAAAATATGAGCATATAGGCGTTTTCAAATTACAATTCATTTTCAGTATTATTGTTTGTCTCTTTTATTTAAAGATCAGCCAAGAGACAATACTTCATTTTTACCAAGCTGTAATTGACTCATAACAAAGCTTTTACATCCTCATATTAAGATAGTGTTAAATGGGGGAATGCTTGGGGAGGTTTGACATCATTATTACTATCTTTGGCAGGATTAAAAAAAGTTAGCGATCTTACGTTTCCCAGATGCTTATTTTTTGGCCGGATTACAACATGATGTCTAACTGACGATTTTTTAAAACGAGTTATCAAAATTAACCTCACAACAAAAAATAAATACCATGCTTAAATATCTTTCCACTTTAATGTTAATCTTTGGTATTTCTGGAGCGCTGTTTGCACAGTCTGCTATCAGAGGTACGGTTACCGAAGCGGGATCAGGGGAGCCAATTATCGGCGCTAACCTGCTCTTGATGGGAACCAATCAAGGTAATGCAACCGACCTGAATGGTGATTATGTAATCAGAGGCGTTGAGCCCGGAACTTATACACTGCGTGTTTCCAGTGTTGGATATGTAACTATCCAAGAAGAGATCACGGTAGGATCAAGTGATCTGGAACTGGATTTTGAATTAGAAATTGATGAAAGTGTTCTCGGTGAAATTGTTATTTCATCGGGTGTAGTTGATGTGGCAAGGGTTAGGGAAACTCCTGTAGCATCTACACTAATTTCACCACAAACTATATCACAAAAAATTGGTAACCAAGAATTTCCTGAAGTTATGAACTCAACTCCAGGTGTCTATGCTACTAAACAAAGTGGCGGTTATGGTGATTCCCGAATATCATTACGTGGTTTTGATCAAAGTAACACTTCCTTCCTGATTAACGGGCAGCCAGTTAATGATATGGAAAACGGATGGGTATATTGGTCTAACTGGCAAGGATTAACAGATGTAGCATCTGGGATTCAAATTCAACGTGGACTAGGTGCCTCGCGGTTAGCAGTACCTTCGGTTGGTGGTACAGTATCTATTTTTACAAAAGCATCTGGTAGAGAACAAGGTGGTACTGTTGGGCAAGTCGTCGGAAATGATGGATATGTAAAAACATCCGCAAGCTATTCTACGGGTCTTTCCGAAAAGGGTTGGGCCGCTTCTTTCCTACTAAGTAGGTGGGCAGGAGATGGGTATGTGTACAATACATCAGGTGAAGGTTATACATACTTCACAGCTGTTGGATACGAGCCGGTTGGTTCTGAACACTCTTTCAACTTTTCTTTTTTAGGAGCAGGACAATGGCACCACCAAAGAGATACATGGGTATCTATTCGTGATTACGAATACTTTGGTGATGCAGGTATTGACCCTAGGTGGAATACCAATGGCGGTACTTTGAATGGAGAAGAGTTTAACATGAGAAGAAATTTCTATAACAAACCATTGGGAACATTCAATTGGGATTGGGAAATTTCTGATAAACTTGAACTTAATACTTCTCTCTACGGCTCTGCAGGGCGAGGCGGTGGAACAGGCCCGATTGGGAAAAACTATTTTAATTCCGATATAGACATGTACCCATTTAATTCTGACCTCTACGAACATTACGTAGAGAATGGCAATGGGACAAGAAATCCAGATGGTACTATAAACTTTGATGCCGTCGTTCAAACCAATCGTAATACTACTAATGGATATACGGGTGGTATTGGTGGTGGAAATTATGACGG
>NZ_DASSWP010000040.1:0-3368 GCF_035704785.1 Gracilimonas sp.
TTGATGCGGTGCGTTCCGTAATCTCCATAAATAAATGAAGAAATATAACTTCCATCTTTTAAAAAGCGATGAATAATAAACTGTCTGTCATCAACGAGAAAAATAGAGTTGTTTAATACGTAAATATTTGAAACAGATTGATATTCTCCTGGCCCGCTGCCTTTTCTACCTATCTCAGTTATGATTTCTCCCTCCAGTGAGAGTCTTATTACATTTTCCAGACCGCTATCAAATAGAACCAATCCTTCATCACCATCAAATCGTATTCTCTGGGGGTTGGCTAAAACCATCTCTTTATAAGAAATGATAGTCTCATAATCATTGAGCACAATGGGTTCAGGTAAATCTGCCTGTTCAGTAACACTTTCACAAGAAGCTAAAATAAAAACAAGAAGAGTGGAGGCAATTAGAATAATTCTTTGAGCCATGTTTCTAGATATTTTGAATTCATACTGGTGTTAACAACGGAGTGCTCTGCCTAATACTAACTAATTCGTTTTAATACGGCAACTCCAATAATTATAATGCCGTTACTTCCAACCAATACACAGTATCAGTAGGAACCTGCACTTCTATCATTCATTTCACGGGAAGCCGGAGCTTCCGGGACTGCGTTACGAAGATGGACCTTCGGAACGAGGACAAAGTGAGCCTGCGAAAGGGGCTGGTGGAACACCCATTTGGTACCATAAAGCGAGCTATGGGAGCCGGATACTTTTTGACTACAGGCATGCAGCAGGTTTCGGCGGAAATGAGCCTAAGCGTACTAGCTTATAACATGAAGCGAGTACTCAATATTATGGGCATCGAGAAGCTAATGGAGGAGGTACAGCTAGTGGGAAAATCGTCTGCCTATTCTTGGACTTATCTTTGGCTGTTATGTCAAAAAATTGTTTACAGAAAAGACTTCGCAAAACAATTTGCAACTAACTAATCTCTTTTGAAGTTTTCACACAGGCTGTCTGCTCCGAAATTCCCTATTGAGGCTCTGCCTCATCCCTGTTCCATTTCCCCCAATCATTACTATCAAAACTCTTCACTTTTGGTTATGCTTCAACTATACTTCAATCAACCCATTTTCAGTTTTGATCATCAGCAGTAACAGCGCCAACCAGATCACCCCCATCAAACGCATTGCCGCTATTGACATCGGAACCAACTCCTTTCACGCCATTTTTGTGGATGTTTATTCGGACGGAAGTTTTCGCACACTCGACAAGCTTAAGGAAATGGTGGAGCTAGCCAAAGGCGGAATGGGAAAACGACTTTCGGAAGGCGCTTTCAAACGCGGACTTTCTGCGCTCAAGAACATCAAGCGACTGGCTGACAGTTACGAATGTGAGGAAATTCTGGCCTACGCAACGAGTGCCATTCGTGAAGCGGAGAACGGCGGGGAATTCATTCAAAGAAGCATTGATGATATTGGGATCAAGATGCTGGCCATTCCCGGAAGAGTGGAGGCAGAGCTGATCGGTTTAGCTGTTCGCCATGGGGTGAAGTTGACGGAAAAACCTGTTCTGATAGCTGACCTCGGGGGAGGAAGTGTAGAATTCATTTTGGGAAATGAACAAGAATTCTTCTATACGGCAAGCAAAAAGATCGGGGTTTCACGCATGACCGAGATCTTCAAGCCGACTGACCCCATCACCCCTGAAGACATTAAAAAGCTGGAAACGCATTATGAGGAACAGCTTCGTGATGTAGCTCAGGCTTTTGCACAGCACCGAACCGATACCATCATCGGCTCATCGGGTACTATGGAAAATATTGCTCAGATGATCGCTATTCGAAAAAACAAATCTGTGGATGTGACCCTTAATGAGCTTGTGTTTTCTGCAAAAGACTTTAAAGATTTTTATGACTGGTTCATTAAGTTGTCAAAAAAGGAACGTCGGAAAGTCAGCGGATTGGAAACGAAGCGCGTAGGTTTTATCAACACCGGGGTGGTGCTGGTTGATTATCTGATCAGGAAATTTGGGATCAAACAGATCCGGATCTCGTCGCAAGCTTTGCGCGAAGGAATTGTTATTCGCTATCTGAAAAAGGAGATGATCGGCCTGCCGTGGACCGGTGCTTTTGCTGACCCGCGCCGGAGAAGTGTGTTTGAATTGCTTCGCAAAACCGACTGGCATGAAAATCACTCCCGGCATGTGGCCAATATGGCACTCACTATTTTTGATGCGCTTGAAGATGAGCTGGAACTCCTTGAAGGTGATCGCGAGCTCCTGGAATATGCCGCTTACCTGCACGATATAGGTTATTACATCTCACACTCTAAACATCACAAACACGCGCTGTACATTATCCGCCATTCTGATCTGAAAGGGTTTAAGGAGGATGAAATTGAGATCATCGCCAATGTTGCACGTTACCACCGCCGATCCACCCCTAAAAAGCGGCATGGTGAATATTGGAAAATGCCGCCTGAGATCAGAAAACGAATCAAGAAATTGTCCGGAATTCTTCGGGTGGCTGACGGATTGGATCGCAGCCATTATCAAAACGTCAAAGACCTTCAGGTCTATTCAGGAGAAAAGGAGATCAAATTTAATATCCGGACTGAGGGCGAGCCTTACCTGGAGATCTGGGGAGCGGAACGGAAATCCCAATTATTAAAAGAAATCACAGGCAAGAAGTTGAAGATCGAGCGGATTTTGGAGGCGGTGTATTCTTCTTAGTTGTTTTTGGTAGTTCAGGCTCCGGATGCCTTGGAAACTTTGACCCACCCCTTCCCGATTATCGGGACCCGAGCGGGGAAGCTCCTTGCGGTTTTTATGTTGAATTGGAGATTGTAGCCATTGGCGATATTCTTTAAGCTATATCAATTTTCATCACAACGTCTTCCTCTCCCGGGAGAGGAAACAAAGGTGAGGGTAGAAGTTACCAAGACAGCTAAACTTGTCATTATCTCAAATTTTATCGTATTTGGGAAAAAGAGGGTACTATGGGAAAGAGAATACCAATTATTCCTTATCGGGAAGATTTAATAGCCAAAGCTCGCTGGCTCCGCAAAAATTCAACTCCAGGAGAAATTGAGCTTTGGAAAGCAATCAAAAACAGGCAACTGTTAGGTTATAAGTTTAGAAGGCAACACCCCATCCATCGGTTTATCGTTGATTTCTATTGCAAGGAAATTAAACTGGCTATTGAAATTGATGGCAGATCTCACGATTTCAAAATTGAAGCTGACAAGGAACGTCAATATATTATCGAGCAATTTGGAGTGAGTTTCTTAAGATTTAGCGAATCGGATGCTAAAAATTGTACCGAGTCGGTGTTTTTAGAAATTGAAAAGTGGGTGGTGGAACATACTTGAATGGATTTAGTGGGTGTACGTTCGAGGCCTTGGCACCTTTGACCCACCCCTT
>NZ_DASSWP010000037.1:0-4305 GCF_035704785.1 Gracilimonas sp.
GACTTTAATTATGTGTTAATTAAAATTGGTAATTAATGATTTCAGCCGAGAAAAACCTGTCAAATTCAGTAAATAATTATATTAGAAAATTCCCCTAAGATCAGTTATCAACAACAAGTTCATTATCTAACTTAAATCTGAATTTTTTATATAAGGTATCCCTCTCAACTCCTACTAACACTCTTGATCCTTGATCTTTTTGCAGATAGTTAAGCATTTCATTCAAACTTAGTTCCCAGGTAGGCTCTCCATTAATAAATCTAATAACATCTCCCCTTTGGATGCCTTGAGTTTCTGCAGGTGAACCTTTTCTGACATCAGAAACGACATAAAGAGGGATATTAGGAATAGGGGTATTAATTTCAATGCCACTAATGTTATAGTGAAACTCATCACCTAAGTCACGATTTGCCCTTACTAATATATATCCCCCTTTATAATGAAATATCACTTTAAATCTGCGAAGTGTCTCTCCTCCAAGGCTCCCATTTCTATCACCCAGTGAAAAGGCTCTTCTAATAGCCAAACTATCAGGATAGGCAACTACAGGCTTATCAAAATCAAAATCACCTAACTCCATTTCTTCAATTCTTCCCAAATATCCATTCACATTTCCACTTAATCCAACTCCTATCAAAGTATTGATCCTTCTTTCAGGAACTATGACTTCTTCATGAGTCAATTCATATAAAGAGAAAGCATTGCTGGATCCGGTGTCTATCAGCAATCTTAGAGGGACGTGTGGTGCCTCCGGCTTATGTTGAAATTGCAAGTCTATATATGGCTTTTCATCTTCGATGATGATTGGAAATTTATGCCATTTACGATGATCCGCTAATTTTTTGAATTTTTCCTCAAATTCCTCAAAATCATACAAATGAATTTCCTTACTCAAATAGTTGATCTCTACTGCAAAATTGGAAAACAGATCATACCCAATGAGTCCATGTACATAAGTACCCATAAAAAGAGAAAGCCTGAAAATATCTTCCTTCAAAAACAAAACATCCACATTTGAACCTTCAATATTCCCAACTTTCAGACTGTTATTGACAGCATAAAAAGCTTCCACAGGCTCACCCTCGCCTAAACCTGAAAGGGTAACGGTACGGGTCCCCCGAAGATAGATCTCCTCCCCATTAGATAATGAAGTTATAAGGGTCTTAGCCACACCGGTATCTAAGATAAATTTTAAAGGCACAGAACCATTTACACTCGCCTCTATGATGATTAGATTGTTTACAAGCTCAAAAGGTATAGTTACACGTTTATCACTTCTTCCATCGATCCTAAAAGTTGTTTCATTTTGTGCTACATCAACTTGTCCCATTACCCTTCCTGAAAACAAGCCCAAAGCCATAATAAAAATAAAGCTGCAAGTGATGAAACCTCGATATATGATCTTTTTTGCCATTCGTTATGATATTTTCACAAAATTAACCCTTCCTGTAATCTTACATTTTATCTTTAATAAAGATTCTTTTAATCATTAAAGAAATTCAATAACAAGAATGCACTTAAAATCAACAACTGCTTAGTATATACTTTAACAACAAAAAAACAATCATCATTTTCAAAAAAGTACGCTACTCATAAATTAACAGAGATCATTTGGTATTAATTGTATAAAAGAAGATATTAAGGACGTTGCAAATGTATGGTAAGAATCAGTATTAGTATATTCAGTATAGTATTTGTTTCCCCTCTATAGTTTGTACAACTAACAATAAAATAAGCAGTTGCACTTAGTATACCTTCGATCAATCTCTTAGTTATAGCATGTAGCTGCATTCAATACAACACAACATTATTATGGAATACGGTAAAATTAAATGGTTTGATGCACAAAAAGGTTTTGGTTTCATCGAACCTGAAAATGGTGGAAAAGATATCTTTGTTCACCGCAACAACATCCAGAACCTTGGATTTGAAGAGGGGCTTGCTGATGGCGAAGAAGTAGAGTACGACGTTGAAGAAACCCCTAAAGGCCTTAGCGCCGTGGAAGTTTCTCGAGTTGGCTAATTCTAGCCTTTGAGACTTTAAAACCCCGCACGTAATTTATGTGCGGGGTTTTTTTATATCTATGAATTTCATTTTGTATCTATGTCTTCTAAACCTTTCGACATTATTCTAATTGGTGCCACCGGATTTACCGGTAAACGAGCAGCCCATTACTTAAAGGATAAGACACCCGTGAACTTAAAATGGGGTATTGCGGCCCGAAATAATAATAAACTTGATCGCATAGCTGACGAACTGTCTGTAACCGATGATCGCAGATTTATTGTGGATACTACCAATACGGAACAGGTTGAGTCTGTAGTAAAACAAGCCCGGATCATAATAACCACCGTTGGCCCCTTTTCTTTATATGGTGAAGAAGTAATTGCTGCCTGCTCTAAATTTGGCACCCACTATCTGGATATCACCGGGGAAGTTGGATTCATAAAACAAATGAAAGACAAATATGAAAGCCAGGCCCATAAAAGTGGAGCACAATTAATTCCCTTTTCAGGATTTGACAGTGTACCGGCAGATATAGCAGCTTTCCTTTTAAGTAAAGAATTCGATCAGCCCAAAAAACTTAGCATCAAAGCCTATTATAGTATCAGCGGTGGTTTTAATGGCGGCACAATTGCCACCATGCTAAACAAATTTGAAACCGGTGAATATAAAAAAATGAATGATCCGCGATTGCTTCTTGACAACAGCGGCCAAAAAATTCACCCACCTGAAAAAGCAAAATATTTTGGGTACGACAAAAAGATCAGCCGGTGGTCGGCACCTTTTATTATGGGAAGCATAAATTCAAAAGTGGTGTATAAAAGTGCTTCACTAAGGTTTGAAAGCGGAGATCCCTATGCCGAGAGCATTTCTTATTGTGAACATTCCTCGCTTGGTCGCTGGTATAATCCTATACCCTTTTTAGTAGTTTCCACCATTCTACTCTCTATCACTTTATTAGGCCCACAAAAATGGTTTAGGACTTTTCTTAAAAAAATAATGCCTGCACCCGGAGAAGGGCCTTCTGAAGAACAAATTGAAAACGGTTATTTTAAAATGACGGCTTTTGCCAAAGATTCTAAAGGAAATGAAGCTTCACTGGATATTTCATATCCCGGTGATCCGGGGAATAAATCAACCGTTTTTTTCTTATGCGAATCAGCTTTATGTTTAGCAGAATCAGAAGACGAAATCACTTCAAAAACCGGATTTCTTACTCCTTCAGTTGCCTTTGGAGAATCACTGATTGATCGACTGAAAGCCCGTGGTTTGAATATTAAAACAAATCTATGAGAACTATTCTCCATAAATAATTATACTTTATAGCCAGTATAACTAATCCCAAACCAAGGTATTCGTGAGTATAGAGAAAGTCACTTTCAATAATAAGATTGATAAAGAATTCAGTCGCACAGTTAAACAAAGAGTCAACGACTACTTTGAGGAGAGAAATTTATCTCGGCATGCCAATGCTTCCATGGTGATAAAGACCATCACTCTTCTTGGCTTATATTTTGGAGCCTATGCGTTGATAATGAGCGGGCAGTTCTCTTTAGGTGTTATGTGGATACTCTGTATTGCCATGGGGGTTGGCATGGCGGGTATCGGGTTTTCAATTGCACATGATGCACTGCACGGAGCCTATTCCTCTAACAGCAAGGTTAATTACGCACTTGGACTCACATTCGATCTGATGGGTGCAAACGGGTACATCTGGAAGATCACCCACAATATTATTCATCATACTTACACCAACATTCATGGCCACGATGAAGACCTTGAAGTGGCTGCTTTTATTCGACTATCACCACATTCAGAGCATAAAGCCATACATAGACTTCAACATATCCTGGCTTTCTTTGCATACAGCTTTGCCACCTTTTTCTGGGTCTTTGTGAAAGATTACTGGTACTTCTTTAAATCTCCATTGGGACCCTATGAAAATAAAAATCATCCGGCTAAAGAATGGGCTACGTTGATCGTGACAAAAATAATTTATTATGGCTACACCATCGTACTCCCTTTGCTGCTGCTTGATATTACCTGGTATCACTGGTTGATAGGATTTGTGAGCCTCCATCTTACAGCCGGCTTTATCCTTGGAGTTATCTTTCAGCTTGCCCACGTAGTTGAAGAAACCATGCATCCCGAACCTAACGAAGACAATGTGATCGAAAATCATTGGGCCATACATGAAATGATAACGACCAATAACTTTGCACGGGCTAATAAGCCTCTTTCTTGGTACATCGGAGGGCTTAATTATCAGATCGAGCATCATTTGTTCCCCAAAGTGTGCAG
>NZ_DASSWP010000046.1:0-3153 GCF_035704785.1 Gracilimonas sp.
AGGCAGGGAATAATTCTCTTAGTGAGCATATACTTCTTTCGATTTTAAAAACACTGAAGACTAAGATTTAATTGGAACAACAATATAGAAAATAATCTAACTGACTTTTTAGGAAAAGGAACTTTATTGATGGCTTAAACAATTTCAATGATATGTTTTTAAAAGCTTTTTCATCAAAGATCGAAAAGTATGCTCACCGGACGCCTGACTTTGGTAATAGCAAGGCCAATTTTATGGTGAACATGTTGATAAGAAAAGTGAAGTGGATAAAAGATAGATCCATGGAAAGTTCGGAGAGCTTTATCAAGTCTTTGGATCGTATGTAATTGTTTGCATTAATCAAATAATTTACGCTTTTTCCCTAAAACATTAATAAAAGTTGTTTTATGGAAAGAGAAACAAAATTATTATTCGAGGGAATAATTATTTCCGCCTTAGGCTTTTTCATTTCGCTCTATTTCGGGAAGATCTGGTTAGGTTTATTTATCGCACTAGTGATTGGAGTCATATTTTTAGGCAGGTTATTAAGTCTTAGTGAAAAAGAATTTGAATCTAAAGTTGCTTATCGGGTGGCTTATGGACTGGTTATCCTGGCTGTTTTATTCCACGCCCTTGCCTTTGCCAACGATTATGGAAACAGAAATTTTCAGAAAGATATCCTTCTTGAGATCCGTAAAACCATTGATGCCGGGATTACGAAATCTGATGTTCAAGAAAAATTGATCTATGTACTGGGACAGTATCATCAAAATAATCGGGAGTCCATAGTTGCTACTTTTCGGGATCTTATGCCGGAGCAACTGGGAGAAGATGGAGTCTATGTGTCAGATTTTGATCTGAGTATGACAGGTAAGGATAGTTCAATTGTCGACCAAAGTTTAGATGATAACATAAATTATTTTTACGAAATTGATGAAAAAGCAGATGAGATAAAAGTTGTCGTAGTTACAGATATTTCTTTGGGAGAAGATCTTGAATATGAGAACTATGATGGACAAAAAGGCCGGTTCGAAATGATGTTCACTTTAAATAAGGAGGGGGTAAGTTATGAAGTTCTCAATTAGAAGAGTAAATGAATGGCTGATCGTTCTATTATTATTCATTTTAGTTCCGGCAGGATTATATTTTATTCGCGGTGATGTGAATTTCCTTTCGGGTAATCTTCAATACCTTTTTAATATACGTCCTTCCACTATTATTCTGAGGTTTAATACACTAGATGCCATTACCATTTTTGGTGGTGGTGCACCATCAGGTTATCCGTTTACGTGGGTAACAGTTTCTATGTATTTAAATGTCGTATTGTATTTAATGCTTGGACCATACTTGTTGTTTAAAGGTTTTAAGAAATCCCGGACGAATGAGAATAGAGCAAAACCTTGGTATTGGTATATTGGTGCGGCGATCTGTATAGGACTAATAGTTATAATTCCGGCTGAAATAACCCGTATGTATGTGTTTGAGAATACAAAAGTGGCTGCCGACAAAAATCGTACACAGGATCTGATGCGAACTGAGCTTACTGAGGTTGGATTTGCGGCAGCTCAATACGAGATACTCGAAGATGGTGTCAATGAGTCGTTTAAAATTGAAGATCTGGACTTAAATGATCTGAATTTTGACCATGAGGTTGAAAGTGTACAGTCTGATACCCTGTTGATAATCTCAGTTTCAAATCCTGATCTACCTGAGGAGGATATCAAAATGGAAGTCCGGCCTTACAGTGAAAGTGTACTTCGGATACGGAATTAGTTACTGTTTAAATTGGTTTGCCGAACAGAATGCAGACCATTATGAAAAACATCAACAGCTACCGAAAGTTTAAGCGGAACGATAAAGAGGTTAATCCGGACGGGGAATATGTTCTGTACTGGATGCAGATCAACCGGCGATTTCAATATAACTATGCATTGGAATATGCAGTAGCCCTTGCCAATAAACACAACAAGCCGCTGTTGATATACGAAAGTGTGATTGCAAATTATCCCTGGGTGTGTGATCGGTTTCATGCCTTTTTGCTGGAAGGGATGAAGGAGCACCTGGATGAATTGCATGGAAAGGATATCAATCACTATTGCTACACAGAAAGAGAAGCCGGGGACGCTGAAGGTTCATTTCAAGCTCTCGCCGAAAAATCGGTGGCGGTAATAGCTGATGAATTTCCCGTCTATATTATTCGTGAAAACAATGAAAAGATGGCCGGTGAAATAGATGTTCCATACATCACCATCGATTCCAACGGCATCATTCCGCTGGGTATCACCGATAAAGATCCCTATTCCGCTTACCTGTTTCGTAAGGTGATGCAAAAGCATTTCCTGGAAGCTTATACGCATCCTCCCAAAAAAAATCCGCTGGATGATCTGGAGAATCTGAATTCGATTCGATTCCCGGATGGATTTGAGGAAAAATATCCTCGGGCAAATGAGGTACTGGAAGACATCCCCAAGTTTATTTCTACTTTGGATATCAATCATGATATCGGTATCACAGAAGAGAAGGGAACCCGGCAGTATGCTTTGGGTAAACTGGGAGACTTCATTGCACATGGACTTCATCGTTATGATGAGGATCGAAATGACCCCGATACTGATGCTGCAAGTGGATTGAGTCCATGGCTGCATTTTGGGTTGATCAGTGAATACGAGATCGTGAAGGCGGTGCTTGATCATCAGCCGGAGGGGTGGGATCTGGATGACATCACTCCAAACAATGGAAAGAATTCAGGCTTTTTTAACGGAGACCCGAATGTAGAGAGCTTTCTGGATGAAGTCATAACCTGGCGGGAAGTCGGTTTCCACTTTGCCCATCACCGTCCCGATTACGATCAGTTTGAAAGCCTGCCTGACTGGGTGCTGGAGACATTGAGTGACCATCAGGATGACGAACGCGAATGGGTGTATGAGCTGGAAGAGTTTGCTCAATCCAAAACCCACGATGAGATCTGGAATGCCGCACAAACGCAGCTTCGGGAGACAGGCATCATGCACAACTATTTGCGGATGTTATGGGGTAAAAAGATCATTGAGTGGACCAAAGACTACCGTACGGCTTTGGATTACATGATTGAACTTAACAATCGCTATGCCCTGGATGGGCGTGATCCCAATAGCTATTCTGGAATTTTCTGGTGTTTTGGAAGATTTGATCGTG
>NZ_DASSWP010000115.1:0-6089 GCF_035704785.1 Gracilimonas sp.
GGTGATGCGGGCAGTTCATTGGCTTCAGCATGTACTCTTCATCATCTACCTGCATGGGATTGTATTGAGAATCCTGATAGTAGGGGTAGTGACCTGAAGTCTTATATAATTCTATATTGGCGATATGTGGAGTGATGACTTCTTTGTATCCGCGTTTTTTTTGTTCATCACGCAAAAACGCTTCCAAGGTTCTTCTCAGAATTGTTCCATTGGGAAGCCACATCGGTAGGCCACTGCCTACCATATTATCGATCATATAGATGCCAAGCTCTTTACCAAGCTTACGGTGATCACGTTTTTTAGCTTCCTCGATCCTATGGAGGTGTTCCTCTAGCATTTTCTGTTTCGGAAAACTTATGCCATAAATTCGGGTAAGCTGTTTACTGTCGGAATCTCCACGCCAGTAGGCGCCGGCCAGGCTGGTGAGTTTTATAGCTTTTACATCACCGGTGCTTGGGATGTGCGGACCGCGGCACAGATCAGTAAATTCGCCCTGTGTATAAAAAGTAATAGTGCCGTCTTCGAGATCATCGATCAGGTCCACTTTATATTCATTTCCTTTTTCTTTGTAGAAACTGAGAGCTTCATCTTTAGAAACATTCTTTCGCTCGAATTCTGATTTCTTGCGAGCCATTTCGATGAACTTATCCTCAATTTCAGAAAGATCATCCTGGGTGATCTGATCATCCCCGAAATCAATATCGTAATAAAACCCACTTTCGATGGGTGGGCCTATACCGAATTTAGCTTCAGGATAAAGTTCCTGTACAGCTTCAGCCAAAAGGTGAGCAGAGGAGTGCCAGAAGGTATATTTTCCATCTTCGCTATCCCATGTATTAATAGTGATATCAGCATCCTCAGTAATGGGTCGGTCAAGGTCAATGATATCCCCGTTCACTGTGATACTAAGTGCGGCACGAGCCAACCCGGCTGCTATAGATTGAGCAACTTCAAGTCCTGTTACTCCTGATGAATATTCACGTTGGGTTCCGTCGGGTAGTGTAAGCGTAATTTTTTGGTCTGCCATTCAGTATTAAATTCTCAAAAATTTGTTAGTGTCGTAAGATAAAAAAAATAGTATGTACACACAGGCTTATTCCTGCTATTATTTTTACATAAATGAATTGGATTTGATGGATTAGAAATGGGATATTCGGTCGGCAATGAATTAATCATCTCAGTAATAAATGAATTTGACCCCCGAAGCGAGCTTCTTTGATGCTCAGCCCATGTTCGTATGTGAACAAGCTACATTAAAAATCTTAGACGTAAATACTGCTGCTTCCGAGATATTAGGTTACTCCAAAAAACAATTCTTCAAAAAAAGAGTGATTGATTTTGGAGAAGAGAAAACAATTCAAGAATTAAACCTGGGATCAAAAAGCTTTAAAGACCAGAATCTTGAAAAAGTATGGGTTTTTGAAGCAGCCTGTGGTAAGCCTATATATTTCCAGCTTTCAGCCCACCTTATAAACTATAAAGGCCGACCTGCGAAGTTAGTGATAGGGCACAATGTTTCTGATATAGTTCAGGGAAAAACAAAGGAAAATAAATTACTCTCGAGTCAGCTAAACCTGAATAACTTTCCACTGGCTGAAGTGGAATGGGATCCATCACTGAATATAATTCGCTGGTCACAAAAGGCAGAAGAAATATTTGGATACACTGAATCAGAAGCTATATCTGAGCATCGTTTACTTGAAAAGTTTATTCATAAAGATGATCTAGAGCATGTTCGCTACAAGATCAATGAAGCCTTTGAAAAAGGAGAGCAGGAGGTTTCGGTTATTAACCGGAATATCACTAAGGATGGTGATGTTATTTATTGTGAGTGGTACAATTCTCTGCTTTATAATGAAAATGGGGAAGTGGCAGCTATTTATTCACTCACACATGATGTTACCGACCGCGAGGAGGCGTTGTTGAATACCCAGCGGAGCATGATGAGCTATCAGGACTTGTTTAACTCGATCAGTGATGCTATCTATTTGCTCGATAAAGACGGGGTTATTGTTGAGGTAAATAATGGTCTTGAGAAAACTTTTGGCTACAGAAGGAAAGAAGTTGTTGGAAAGCACAACAAGATACTGGCTGCTCCGGGAAAATATGATGCTGAACGTATTCAGGAAATAATCCAGCTTGCACATAACGGTAAACCCGGGAAATATGAGGGATGGGGGCGAAAAAAGAACGGAGAGATATTCCCAACCGAGTTTTTGGTAAATACCGGTAATTATTTTGGAGAAGATGTCTTGATCGTTATTGAGCGTGATGTGACGGATCGAAGAGAATCGGAAGAGGCCCTGAAGCAACGTGAAGGATTGTTCACTAAGTTATTTAATTCTTCACCCATAGGAATTGCGTTGCTGAATGAACATCGGGAAGTGGAGATGGTGAACGATGGATTTGAGCAGCTTTTCGGGTATCGCGAAAATGAACTGAAGGGACTTGATCTTGATAAACTGATCGTACCTGAGATTGGGCAGGAAGAAGCAGTTAAACTCAGTGAAGCCGAACAAATAAAACAAGTAACCGAAAAGCGTATTCGAAAAGACGGTACTATTGTAGATGTGATCATTTATGCAGTACCTGTAGTTGTGGAAAAATGTGTAGTGGGTATCTATGGGATCTATGTGGATATAACGGATCGAAGAAAATCAGAGGAGCAGGTACGTAAATCATTGAGGGAAAAAGAGATGATGCTCGCTGAAATCCATCACCGGGTAAAAAATAATTTAGCTGTTATCACAGGATTGTTGGAATTACAATCATTTTCAGCTGAAAGCGAAAGTGCCCGTCGTATTTTGAGAGACAGTCAAATGAGGGTGAACTCTATAGCAATGGTTCATGAGAAGCTTTATCAAAGTGAAGATTTCTCGGAAGTGGATATCAGTCAATATTTTGAGGAGCTTTCCCATATAATCCACAAAACCATGAAGCAGGACGATATCAAAGTGGATATTGAGTTGAATATTCAGGCAGTTAAACTGCCCATTACCCAAGCTATTCCCTGCGGACTTCTTTTAAATGAAATTCTGAGCAATAGCTTTAAGCATGCTTTTAAAGGAAAGGATCATGGAAAAATTGGGATATGCTTATCTAAGCAGGAGCATAAACTCCTTTTGAAAATTCAGGATAATGGAATTGGAATGCCCGAAGATTCAGAAATGGATATCAATAAGTCTATGGGCATGACACTCATTAAAACGTTGTCTAAACAGCTGAATGCCTCATGTTGTTTTAGAAATGAAGACGGAGTTGTTTTCGAATTTGAATTTGAGAAGAAGGAAAATGAGGAGAAAATAGCAGAGCCGTTTGAGAGGTGATTAACTAACTATTGGGGTAAGGAAAGTGCGTCCTACTGGATTCGAACCAGTGACCTCTGCAATGTCAATGCAACGCTCTAACCAACTGAGCTAAGGACGCAAGAGTCAATAAATAAACGGCTCAAATATAGGAACCTTTCCGGCAGGATTACAATGGAAGTTTTAGGTTTTTCGGACCCCACAAATTCATCCATCGCAAATCGGTCGTTCGGTCAATCGAACAAAACTGTGATTAACCGATGCACCGATAGTCCGAACTGCGATTTAAAATTTCCCGCTAACATACTATACAATTGTTTAGGCAATGCTGTATCTTTGGCGCTCATTAAGATTAGTTATTTGGCATGATAAACCGCAGACAAGTAAGAGAAACTGTTCTCAAAGCAATTTACGCACTCCAACTCAGTAAGGATTCTACCCAGCACGTCGCCGACACTATTTTAAAAAAAGCAGAATTCGCGAAAGAAAAAGAACTTCGTCGTTTTTCCGAAAAACTGTTTTTTAACACGGTTGAACATGAAGAAGAACTTGATGAAGTAATTTCCAAGCATATCAAGAACTGGGATATTCATCGCCTGGCACTTATTGATCGGCTAGTGTTGAAAATGGCGATATGTGAGTTTATCTATTTTGAAGAGATCCCGACCAAAGTAAGTATTAATGAAGCTATTGAAATTGCCAAGAGATACTCGACCGCAAAGTCGGGAAGGTTTATAAACGGTATTTTAGATGCAGCTTTAACTGATCTGGACGAATCAGGTCGTATCAATAAAAAGGGTAGAGGACTGATCCAGCAATCTTTGGGTAATTGATGTCAGAATACGAACAAATAATTGCTATCGGTGATATTCACGGATGTGCCGAATCTAATGAAGCCTTACTGAAAAGGCTGGATAAAGATTATGGAAATAGCCCGGTCTATGTGTTTTTGGGTGATTACATCGATCGAGGCCCGGATTCAAAAAAAGCAATAGATCAGTTATTGGAGTTTGACCGGGATCATGAGTGTATCTTTTTGAGAGGTAATCATGATCAAATGCTGCTGGATGCCTATGAGAAATATGAATGGGATCTGTGGCTGAGTAACGGTGGAAATACCACACTTGAAAACTACAACTGCAGGCCCGGTAAATTTGATCTTCCTGAATCACACTATGATTTTTTCAAGAACACTGTCTTGTATTGGCAAACAAAGGATTATTTTTTCGTTCACGGCGGAATATCTCCTGCATTGACCATCAAGGAAAACTTGGAAAGTGAATATGAAAGAGATCAATTTCTTTGGCAGCGTGAACACGTATATGCCAAAGAAAATAAATGGGAGAAAACGGTCGTTTTTGGCCACACTCCGGTCAAAGAACCTCTTTTAAAAGAGAATATGATCGGCATAGATACGGGATGTGTTTATAAAGAAAGAGGCTATGGAATTTTAACAGCCGTAGTTTTGCCGGAAATGAAATTTATTCAACAAGAAATTATAGACTTTTAATATTTAAACAGACTTTTTAAATGAGCTTAAAATGTGGAATTGTTGGCTTGCCCAACGTAGGTAAATCAACTTTGTTTAATGCCCTGAGTAATGCGGGCGCCGAATCAGCAAACTTTCCTTTTTGTACCATCGATCCCAATGTCGGGATGGTTCCGGTACCTGATGGAAGGTTAAATAAACTGGCTGAACTGGCTGAGTCTAAAAATGTACTTCCCACCGTTATCGAGTTTGTGGATATCGCGGGTTTGGTAAAAGGAGCTTCGGAAGGAAAAGGGAAGGGTAATGCATTCTTGTCCCATATTCGTGAGGTGGACCTGATTCTGCATGTAGTGCGCTGCTTTGATGACGATGACATCATCCATGTAGAAGGAAATGTTGATCCGGAACGTGATATTAGAATTATAGAAGAAGAGCTCATACTCAAGGATCTCGAAAGTGTAGAGAAACGCGCAGAGCGGCTCAAAAAAGAATCCAAAGGTGGAGACCGCGCTTTAAAAGCTCAGTATGAAATTGTGCAACGCCTGGCAGAACATCTCGGTGATGGGAATTCAGCACGCACATTTGAAGTGAGTGAGGATGAAAAAGCGGCATATAAGGATCTATTTCTGCTTTCTGCCAAACAGGTTTTATATGCCTGTAATGTTGGGGAATCTGATCTGGAAACCGGAAATGAATATGTGGAAAAGGTAAAAGAAATTGCCTCCGAGCATGATGATAATACCGTAATGTTCTGCGCCAAGATCGAAGCTGAGATCGCCGAACTTGATGAAGACGAGAAAGAGATGTTCCTCGAAGAACTCGGTGTTGCAAGTGCAGGATTGGATCGCCTGATCAAAGCGGCATATGAAGAATTAGGCTTGATCACCTATTTCACTGCTGGACCCAAAGAAGCCCGTGCCTGGACCATCAAAAAAGGAACTAAAGCCCCTCAAGCTGCCGGTGTGATTCACACCGATTTTGAGAAGGGATTCATTCGCGCCGAAACCATTGCCTACAAAGACTACGAAGAGTTAGGGTCTGAAAAAGCCGCCCGTGAAGCAGGAAAAATGCGGCAGGAAGGGAAGGAATACGTGGTTAAAGATGGAGATGTGTTGTTGTTCAGGTTTAATGTGTAAATAAAGTTGAAAGTTGATAAAGTGATAGGGTGATATAGCCTCACTTAGGCAATATCACCCTATCAACTCTCAACTATCAATGTATTGTAATCTCTGACGCAACTGTTTTTTAGTATCCTCATCACAAAACGCCGCTTCGATCGCGAATTCATTCCCCCG
>NZ_DASSWP010000053.1:0-7378 GCF_035704785.1 Gracilimonas sp.
GGCACCTTGTGGCTCTACCGTTCTGCCAATACCACGCTTATATCTGCCTGCAGCCATTACAGTCAATATAACGGCCAGTAGCATTCCTAACCAAAAGTAGATCAAGTGAGAAGTAATTGAAAGATCTAAAACAATGCTACCTCCATTTGCAGGAACAATTCCGGCCTCTTCATCTTCAATAAATTCACCGGAGGCCAGTGCAGATTTTGTAGACAGATAAGTACTTAAGCTTGATTCTCCAGATGCATCTTCCCAATAAAAAATTCTTGGCAGATATATTTTACCCTCATTGATAAATCCCGGGACCTTCAGATAATCGTGATCGGCCACAGTTCCCATTACGTCGAGGATAGGCTCTTCGTCCTGCTCAGGCGCATCAACGGCAAACGTATTTGAGGTGCTAATCGATAGAAATAAAAGAGTTAAAAAAACTCGACGCAGGCTTTGAACCATTTTTTTCTGCTACTCTTTTTTATAGAATTTTGTTAATAAAAATCATTTCCGTTACAGATTGACAAAGATAGGAAATTATAAAACTAACTGTAAAGTAGAATTCATCAATTTTTGTTACCCCAATTAAAATTGCGAACAAAGTCAGCACCAGCAAAAACCGTACTGCGGTAGAGAAGAAAAAAATCTTCGTAAATAGCCTGTTTTCAGCGTTTTTGAAGGCGTCAAAGATCCATGCACTGCTGCTTACAAAAATGGCACTTAGCATCACACCTGATAAGACTGCCACTCCCTCTTGTTCACCTATGTAAAAAAAACCGAGACTCAAGAGCATGAGTAGCCCTGAAAACTGTAAGGTTCCTTTTAAAACAGAATCACTTAATTTGATCATCATCACGTTTATTGAGCTTTTTATTGATCCGGGCGATCATTAGCCCAAAAACCACGAAGGCCAACAGTATTCCTGCTAAAATAAATTTAGGGGATGTTTCAAAATATTCATCCAAAAAATAACCAGTGAGTATTGGAATGATCAAAGATGCTGCAATTTCAGCACCCAAACCTAAATATTCTGCATAATTCTTTGGAAGAAAATTATTGGGCAATGCTTCAGGAAGAGCTTTTTACTTTACTGTCGCTTACAGCATTGGAATCATCATTGTCTGAAAGGAATTTAGCATCAGAACCCATACGGCAAGAGCCATTGATCTGAGCACCCTCTTCAACTATCAATGTTTTAGTGTAAATATCACCATCAATTATCGCACTTTTTCTTAAGGTAAGTTTATTTGATACTTTCACTTCTCCCTCTACCCGGCCGGCAATATCAGCCTCAACTGATTTCAAATTACCAACTATTTTACCATTTTCTGTCACTATCAGCTTGCCTTTTGACGCAGCTTCCCCGTCAACATGTCCGGCAATACGAATGTCGGTTTGAGAGTTTAGATTCCCTTTCAGCTTAGTGCCTTCGCTTATAATATTTACCGCCGGTGAGTGACTGGAACTATCAGACATGTTATTATTTGTGGTTTTCTTTGAATTTAGCATAATTCGTTTTTATTTGATTAAATAAATTTCAGGATCTTGAGGTACTCCATTCTTCCAAATTTCAAAATGAAGATGTGGTCCGGTACTCAATACTCCGGCGTTCCCAATTTGACCCAAAATATCACCTTCTAAGACAAGGTCGCCTTCCTTTTTATTTAATTTTGAGAGGTGCTTATACGTAGTAACCACACCGCCGCCGTGTTGGATGGATATTACATATCCATTGTTAATTGTCCAACTGCTATTAAATACTGAACCGTCTGCGATATTTATAACCAATTCGTTATTCTTTGTTGCAATATCAAGGCCATAATGTTCTTCATCAGGTAAATATCTGCGGGTCAACGATCCTTGTACCGGATATTTTGCAGGAAAATCTGGTGCTGTTTTAGATACATTTGAAAATAAAATCTCATTTTGAGAAAGCTTGTCAAACGTACGGGATTGTTCAAAAGTCATGAAATCAGAATTTTGAGAGAGGTTTCCTTCATTGAAGTACTCCTCAAACCTTTCATCCATGGCTAAAGTTGTATCAACACTTAAGCGTATTATATTCTTCATTTCCTGAAGCTGCATATCCTGTTGTCTCAGTGAATCTTCAAGTGAAATAGCTTTTTGTGTAACCTCCAGAATTTGAGCTCTTATTTCAGCATCATCAGTACTGTAAAGCAATCCTCCCAGCGGGGTTAGCATAAATACAAGTGCTACGATCAATGCAAAAGTAGCAGACATGGCTAATATCAATCCAAATAACCCCTTTGGATATACATGGTATGAGTTATCTTCACCTGGTTTTGAATCATCCAGCAACATAACCGTAATTTTCTTACGGCGTTGTTCAAATAATTTTTTTAATAAATCAATCATCACTGTAAGTTAAACAATACAAGAATATTATTGGGATGAAATTTTGTCAAAATTTGAGCAAGATTCTTGGTGATCTCTCTTCGGTCAAATCTCTCCATAAATTCCTTACTTGATCGAGGCAGATCTTCAAGCTCCCACTTTTGATATATACTGCATATTTGTTCAGTTATACTTTCATTATCATCTAAGTTCCCAAAAAATCCTGCGGTGTATTCTTTCAACAGTTTGGAAGACTCTCCATCGTAAACCAAACCTAAAATTGGCTTTCCTGTACCAAAATACTCAAAAAGTTTGCTGCTTTTCACCTGTTTATGGATCCTTTGATCAAGTCCGCCTTGAAAGTGTAGATGAATATTCTCACCATTAACTAATCCACTAGATTCTGCAGACTTTATGGCTTTTAAAAACATGTCCGATTGATTCTGCTCGTAAAACAAACCGCTGTAGAGAAAATACAACTTTTCCTCTTTATAATTCAGTACGCTGTGATCCTTTCCTTCGCTAAAATCGTGAGGATCATAGCCATGAAGAACCTCAAAAGTATTTATATCAAGTTCAGGAAAATTGAATTTAATATTTTCCAGCATATAGCTATCCAGTCCTGTTACTGCATCTGCATGTTCTAAGTTAAATTCTTCCATTCTTTTCATGATGCGTTTCTGCCAGGCAAACATATCGTCCATGAAGTGTTTGTTCAGCCAAAAATCACGATAATCAAGTATCCATTATCCATGGAATGCCGCTTTCTTGGCTTAATTTTGCTCCTGCCATGTGATTGCTGAATGGCGGAGCCGTACTGAATATCAGATCGATCTCCCTTTCCTGAATGATCTCCAACCCTTTTTCAATTGCGGGTTGTATCCATCCCTTTTTTTATCAGGATACATAAACAGCCTTAGAAACCTTCGGGCTGTTTTTGATAATGAATCCGGCACACTGGTTTTTTTCGCAGATAATGTCCGACTTCCTAAATGGAAAGGAGTTTTGGGGCTAACCCTAATAACCTCGGGAGAAATGCTTTCCAGCTCTGCCTGCAGACTATCATCAAAGTATGGGTACATGCCCGATTCGGGACAAAGCACAATTGGATTCCAGCCAAATTCCCGCAAATATTTTACAAATTTAAGCGGACGCTGTACACCGCTCCCACCCATAGGTGGAAAGTAGTACCCAATGAACAGTACGTTCTTCATGCCGGACAAAGGAGGTCAGGAAACCGAGTAATTCGGGGCTTCCTTCGTGATTTGCACGGAATGCGGGTGACTTTCTTTATAAGCTGCCGCAGAGATCTGTACAAATTCTGCATTCTTCATTTCTTCGATATTTGAGGCTCCTGCATAACCCATAGCAGCACGAAGACCGCCGGTCATTTGGTGAACCACTTCTCCAAGATATCCTTTAAATGGAACACGGCCTTCAATGCCTTCCGGTACTAGTTTATTGATATCATCTTCCACATCTTGGAAATAACGATCTTTGGAGCCTTTATTCATCGCTCCAATACTGCCCATTCCCCGGTATGATTTATATTTCCGGGATTCATATATAATGGTTTCACCCGGACTTTCATCCACACCGGCAAACATAGAGCCCATCATAACCGCATCAGCCCCACCTGCAATTGCCTTAGGTATATCTCCGGTTTGTTTTATACCGCCATCAGCGATTAAACCAATACCATTTTCTCGGGTGAATTCCGCTACTTCCATCACTGCGCTCAACTGCGGAACACCAACGCCGGTTACCACGCGTGTGGTACAGATTGAGCCCGGCCCAACACCTACTTTCACAACATCTGCACCGGCATCTGCCAACGCCTGGGCTGCTGCTTTGGTTGCAATATTTCCGCCAATTAGATTCAGATTCGGATAAGCTTTTTTGATTTTCTTGATTGTATCTAATACTCCCTGTGAATGACCATGAGCTGTATCTACAGTGATAGCATCAACACTAGCCGCCACCAAGGCATCCACCCGATCCATAGTGTCCGCAGTCACGCCCACGGCGGCACCTACTCTCAACCTTCCCATTCCATCTTTACAGGCATTCGGAAAGTTCTTTTTCTTCTCAATGTCTTTGAAGGTGATCAGTCCCACCAGTTTATTATTACTGTCAACAATAGGCAATTTCTCTACTTTGTAATGCTGAAGGATCTGTTCTGCCTGCTTCAGATTGGTTCCTTCTTTAGCGGTATATAGTTTCTCATGCGTCATGATATCACCGAGCTTTTTACCCATCTCAGACTCAAAGCGCAGGTCACGATTTGTTACAATACCTATTAAGATCCCCGCATCATCCACAATAGGAATCCCACCAATTTTCTGTTTTTTCATAAGCGCCCGGGCTTCACGAACAGTAGCTCCTTCCTTTAGCGTCACCGGATCAACGATCATTCCGCTTTCACTCCTCTTTACTAAACGAACATGTTCGGCCTGGTCTTCAATACTCATATTCTTATGAAGCATGGCAATTCCACCTTCCCGGGCAAGAGCAATAGCAAGGCGGTATTCCGAAACCGTATCCATGGCCGCACTCATAATGGGAACGTTGAGCGTGAGTGTGGGCGTCAGCTGAACCGTAGTATCGACTTCGCGAGGGAGTACTTGAGAGTAATTTGGCACAAGGAGCACATCATCATAAGTAAGTCCCTGGCGCGTAATTTGTTTAAAGGGAGAAGAGTTATTCATTGTATGTATCAATAAAAAAATTTGGCTTGCAGTTTTTCAAAGATAAGTATATCTCTTTGGAAGTTCTGCATTGAATAACAATTTTAAGTTGATTCGCGTAGGACGCTCCTAAACAAATGTAACTATGCCTGATTCTAAAAATTATTCCCGAAAAGAAATTAGCCGGATCCTTGTCAAAGCTTCCGAAATTCAGGCTTTGAAAGAACATCATGAAGACCCTGATGGGTTAACGGAGCAAGAACTTCTACATGTTGCTGAAGAAGTTGGGATCAGTAGAGAAGCGTTGATTGAAGCTTTGAATACGATCGATGAGCCTGATCTTGATGAACAATCCTACAGTTACCTAAAAGGAACCTCACAAATTCAGGACGTTTCAGCTATTCCGGGCGAATTTACTGATGAGCAGTGGGAAGAAATCGTTTTGGAGATCCGCAAAGTTACCGGCGGAATCGGTAAGATCAACAAAACCGGAAAAACGTATGAGTGGGAACAGCGGAAAAGTGAATTTGGCTATAAGCATTTCTCCTTTACCCCAAAAGATGGACAGACTAAAATTCAGATGGTTTCTTCCTGGGGGCCTTTTAAAATGCTCACCGGGTTCCTGAGTTTTTTCTTTGCCTTCATCATCACCATAATAGCTGTAAAAGAGATCAGTGGCAAAGAGACAGCCTTATTAATCGCTCCATTTTTTGGGTTGGGTGGATTTGCCATGAGCCGTTTTTTTCTAAAGAGTTATTACCGAAAACAAAAAGCACAGCTCGAAAAGCTTACCCATGTTCTCTCCAAAAAGATCAGGTCTTTCGGAACTTCTGCGAGTTCTATCAAAATTGATGAACGTGATGTTTACCAGTCTCAGGAAAAGACCAATTCAGGGAAAGCCAAAGATCTTAATGCTTAAAGCGGTTTTACTTTAAGCACTTTGGTGGCTGTTTCCAGTGAGCAAATACCATCCTGAAAACTGCTCACCCAATAGTGAACAGATTCACGGCGGCGTTTTACAAAGGGATCGCAGGATGAAAAACGCCCCTTGAGTTCTTGAACCATGAACTTAACATCTTCATTGATTTCAATTTTAAGCTCATCCGGTAAATTACCCCAGCCTAGTAAATCAAACGCCTGTTGCATTTCTGTAAATTCCCGGCGTCCCTCTTTTTTGATTCGCTTTAATAACGGAACGGCAAAAAGAGTTGAAGACTGGTTTTGTTCTGGGGTGATTGAAAGTGCGTTGCTTGTCATAATATTTGGGTTTTGTTTTATGATTTACCCAATGATAATGACAGTAAGTGACAACATAGTGTCACCCCGTGATTAAATTATTCAAAAAATGATTTACCTGGCTACGAAAACTCTAAAACACAAAATCCTTTATGCAAGGAACACTTCTTGCATTGTATAGTAGCGAAAAGTGAACTATTTATGTACATTTATTTATGTACATAATTTAATTTTTAGTCATGAAGAAAGTACCTGTAAATAAAGTAAGAGAGCAATTAGCAAAATATCTCACCGAAGCAGAGCGTGGAGAAGAGGTTATTATTACCAAACATAATAAACCCATTGCCAAATTGGTGAATTATGAAAAGCCCAAGAAAGCGAAGTTTCCGGATATGACTGAATTCCGCAAACAATTCAAAGTTAAAGGTAAACCACTGTCTCAAACAGTTATTGATATGAGAAGAGAGGACCGATACTAATAATGTATGTAGATACCAGTTCTTTAGTGGCTTTTTATGTCCCAGAAGAAAAGACAGAGACCGTTTCCTTACTTTTTCAAGAAGCTGATGAAATTGTAGTAAGTTCATTGACTGAAGTTGAATTCAT
Organism: Gracilimonas sp.; assembly: GCF_035704785.1. GTDB lineage: Bacteria > Bacteroidota > Rhodothermia > Balneolales > Balneolaceae > Gracilimonas. The sequence continues at coordinate 6,876 of NZ_DASSWP010000053.1, forward strand.
TTCAGCAGTAAACAAAAAACTGAGAATGAATACAATGACTCAGGCAGAGAGTGAAGCAGCAATTAATGAATTTGAAGATCAAATGCGAAAACAGCTTATAAGTGTGTACACATTACACCAAAAAAACTATGATATAGCTGCATCAATTTTAAAAGAAACCGAACTACCGTTAAGAGCTCTTGATGTGCTCCATCTATCGGTATGTTATGAAGGAAAATTACCTATCCTAAGCTTTGATAAAATCTTACTTAAAGCTGCTGAAGAGTTAGAGATAGGAATAGTGCATTAATCCGGATAAATACTCCTCTTCGCAGCCAGCAGCGTATTCTTCATCAGCATAGCTACCGTCATGGGGCCAACGCCACCCGGGACCGGCGTGATCCAGCTGGCTTTCTTCTGTACAGATTCAAAATCTACATCCCCAACCAACTTATAACCTTTTTCAGAATTTTCATCTGCAATTCGATTTATCCCAACATCAATAATAACCGCCCCTTCTTTGA
>NZ_DASSWP010000156.1:0-4427 GCF_035704785.1 Gracilimonas sp.
CCTGATGACAAACCATATTCATTTAATGGTTAGTGCGAAAGAAGGTTTTAATTTATCAGACATCCTCAGGGATTTTAAAAAATTTACTGCTTATTCAATATTGAATGACCTTCAATCAAATCCAAAAGAAAGCCGGAGAAAATGGATGCTATGGATGTTTAAAAAAGCTGGAAGTAAAAACCCAAATAACACGACCTATCAGTTTTGGCGACAAGACAATCGCCCCGTGGAAGTGACATCTAATTCGTTTTACAATCAAAAAATGGAGTATATCCATTACAATCCGGTGAAAGCGGGATTCTGCAAAAAGCCAGAAGACTATCCTTATAGCAGTGCACAATGGTATATCGATAAGACCGGATTATTGGATATTGAAGAGATCCTGATTTGAGTTTTGCTGGTTGCCCGTATTGGAAGTCGGAGACTTCCTGAGCTGATACTTTTCAGTCTCCGCTTCGCTCAAGACTGAAAAGATCCATAATTGTTTAAAGACCCTCTTGATATATTTTCTCATTCTTGGTAATCGTAAAACTCCAGAAAATCCCTCCCAAAGCCATTATTCCACCATATACGATGATAAGCGGTTTCACCGTCATAATATCAAATTCCAGGATCAGCGATGCAATAGTGGTTGAAATGGAGCTTCCGATCGTAAACAAGAGCCATTCCGTACTGAAAATCCTTCCCCGAAATGTATCCTGTGTTCTTTTTTGGAGAAGTACCGTGCTCGTTACCCAGTTAGCCCCGGATGCCGCATGAGCAAAAAGAACAAAGATGAGCATCAGTGCTAATTCATTTACAAAACCCACGATCATATACATCAATCCACAAAAGGTGATGGCCAGCCCCATCACCATTACCCAGTCTTTTTCATCACTGAATAAACGCCGGCCTATTATCGGACCGATCCCCGTTCCAAATCCACGGGCGGCATACAGCAATCCAAGCCCGATACTCCCCATCATCAACACTTCCTCACTGACGATAATCAGCAGATAAACTAATCCCCCTAAAAATACCGTCGAAGTTCCTTTAGCCAGCGAAGGCCGCAAAATATGCCGGTTATTAAACAAATAGCTCAGTCCTTCTTTGATCCCTTTCAGCGGATTTCTGGTTCTGTACATCTCCTCTTTCGAAAGGCGTGTTTGAGGAATGGCGGCACGATACACGAACCAGGCCGAAAGCGCATACGTCATGGCATCCAGGATGAGCACCATATCAGTTCCCAGCCACTCCGTTGCAAATCCTCCGATCGCCATTCCCGTTGTGAAGATGATACTCCAGGTGGCCGTAGAAATGATGTTGGCATTAGTCAGGTTTTCTTCGGAGGTAACATTAGGAATAGAAGAAGTTTTAGCGGGCTCAAATACGGCCGATAGCATCATCTGAATGGCGGTAAGCACATAGGCAAGCCAAAGCATCTCCTCAGATTGAACTAAAATGATCCCAAGTACGGCCACCCCCCGAAACAGATCACACCAGATCATAAGCCGGCGGCGGTTGAAGCGATCAGCCAGGTAGCCGGCGTATGGAGAGAAAAAAGCAAGACTCAGCATTTTCACCACTATGATCAGCCCAAGTAAAAACTCTGAATCAGAATAGCGACTTATTATAGCATAGAGCGCCAGAAGCCCAAACCAATCCCCGAAGTTAGAAACCGACTGTGCCAGCCAAAGCCGACGAAAGTCGTGGTTTTCTTTTATGAGGTCTAGATACGGACGAAGATTTTTTAGCATAGCTTGTAGCTGACAGCTGTCAGCGCTCAGCTTTCAGCTTTTCCTAATTGATTTCGGTATTAAAACAACCTTGGTGCGTCTGCTAAGACCTCCAAGCGTTGTGGGTGACTGCAGGAAAGATCCCGGTTCATACAGCGAACGCTTCAAGGACCTGCGGACGACTGGGGGTTCTTTACGTTCAATATTCAATATTCCTCTGTTCAATATTGAATATTCATTTCACTCCGGTGCTTCCAAACCCCCCTTCGCCGCGATCCGTTTCATCCAGTTCATCCACTTCCACTACCGGGAATTGCGTGACCGGGGCGATCACCATCTGGGCAATGCGATCGCCATGATTTACGATGAATTCTTCCTCTCCATGATTAATGGCTATCATCTTTAACTCTCCGCGATAATCCGCATCAATGGTACCGGGCGTGTTCAACATGGTAATACCGTGCTTAACGGCCAATCCGCTGCGTGGTCGAACCTGCGCCTCATATCCTATCGGCAACGCCATTTGCAAACCTGTGGGAATCATTTTCCGTTCTCCGGGCTTAATTACAATAGGTGTTTCCACTGCCGCCCTGAGGTCCATCCCGGCCGCCGATACCGATTCATAATTTGGAAGAGGCAGGTCTTTCGCATGTTTCAGTTTCTTTATCAATACTTGTTTCATAGTTCTTCGCGTGTGTACTCGATCAATCTTACAATTACATTTCCCCAAAATACTTTGACACGGGCTTCCAGCGGAACACGAAGGTCATCATCCAAAAACCACGCCCTGAAGTCGCCCGAAAAACCAAAAGGGCCTTCGATGTTTTCCGTAGTGCCGTTCATTTTATATGCCATCACAGGTTCATCAAACGGAGCGTATCTTCGTTTTTCCTTTTCAGTAGAATTACGGCCGTAGATATACCCCTTTTTCTTGGTTACATAAACAGGAAGCTTAAAATTCTCATCACTGCCGGCAAATAAACGTGAAAAATAAAAAATCAAATGGCCTGATGTTGCCGGGTCTTCCAGATCCAGCGTGTCGCGGGTGTCATCTTCTTCCAGGTAGTACACTTTCCCTCTGTCCCGATCGAACCAGTACTGTATCTCATGATATTCATCTTCATCAATGTTATTTTTCCAATACTTTGATTCAACGGGAAGCCCATCTTCATTCACATAAAATAAACTGTGAAAACGATCCAACTCTTCACCGACAAAAGGAATGGATGAATTGGACTCGATCTCTGTAAGAATATGTTTTCGTTCCTGGTCCTGATATAAGCTATCACTCAGTAGGGTCACATTTACCCAGCCAAGTTTTAAAAAGCCATATTTAACTTCATACCGAAAAGTTTCCTTAACAGAAAACAACTCTTCCATTGTAGGCTGGTCTGTACTTTCCGAAGATAGATCGTTCTGGCTCAAAGCCGGATCTGAAAACAGGATCAGTGACAGTAACAGGAGAATAATTTTGTTCATAGATTATATTTTTTGACCCGATTAATCGGCTTCTTCTTCGGAAACAAAAGCTTCAAAAGATTCCTCATCATATCCCACCAGCACTGATTCATCTTTGATCAACACAGGCCTCTTTATCATAGTCTGATGCTCCAGCAAATGTTCAAATAACTCTTCGTCGGACAAGTCTTTGTCAGCAAGGCCAAGATCTCTCCATTTACGCCCCCTTTTATTCACCAATACATCCAAGCCAACCTTAAATTCCAGCTCTTTGAGTTCTTCACGGTTAAGGGGAGCTTTTTTTACGTCTACAAACTCAAATTCAACATCATGCTCCTCCATCCATTTTTTAGTATCTCTGATCTTGTTACAATTGTTAATCCCAACTATATGAAGCATCGTATTATTATGGTGAAAGTTTTTGTATTTTTTAGCTCTTAAAGATACGGTTTGTTTCTGCAAATTCGAACGTAATGAACAACAGCTTCGTGCCTTTTATGTCAAATTTTTATTCTTTTACTGCGATTCTCCTCCTATTCACTTTAATAATGGGATGCACCCGAAACGATGCCCAGCGTGAATTTGAAGAACAAGCCTATTCAGCTCCCAACAATTTCACAGAGACCACCTCTCAGGGAGCCATTCAATCTGTGGATGAAGATGACTGGCGAACCTCCCCTCTTTTTCAGGGGCTGATCGAGATCGTGCCTCCCTTTCCAAACCCGGTAACTACTAATCAGACCGTCCAGTTTGAAGTAGAGGTCACCGGGGTTCAATCGGTAACAGGTATAGAAGTACTGGTGCGGCTTGCTGACAACAACTTTCGAAGTTTATATCAAAGTTTTCAAACCCTTGAACCGGGCCTGACCACCTTTCCGATCAATCCTATTGAATTTGGAATAAACGGGACACCCGAAGCTGCACGTGGATTAAACCGGATATATATCTTCAATGCCAATAACCAGATGATCTCCTACGGCGATATTTTGGTGGAGTAATTTCTACTATTCACCGTCCATTGATCTTTTCATTCTGAATAAGCCAGGCGATTCCAAACCTGTCCTATTCTTAGGCTAACCTATTGAATTGACATTATTTTAAAAGATATTATATTTGGATAGGTTTTATGCGAACCACCAACTTCATACACTTGCCATGTATTCTACCTCTCATTTTAATACCCCCTCTGTACGCTCCCTATTGATGGCTGTAACTTTATTAATTCTCAGCGGATGTGCTACATCACATTTCAGT
>NZ_DASSWP010000074.1:0-40763 GCF_035704785.1 Gracilimonas sp.
CTGAACACCCTGAAAGCCTTGGAGTATTCTTTGCATTTCAGGTTCTCCCAACTATCGTCTTTTTTGCTTCACTGACTGCTATTCTGTATCACTATGGAATACTTCAGTTTGTAGTAAAGATAGTTTCAAAAGGAATTCAGAAGCTGCTAGGTACTTCCGGTGCCGAGACTTTATCTGTAGTATCTAACATATTTGTGGGCCAAACAGAAGCACCGCTTGTCATTGAGCCCTACATAAAAAAGCTGACCAAATCTGAGCTTATGGTTGTTATGACCGGTGGAATGGCCACTATAGCGGGTGGAGTTTTGGCCGCATATGTAGCAATGCTTGGAACTCCCTTTGCTGAGGCAAATGGACTCGAAATTGCGGTGGCACAACAGTTATTTGCGGAGCGTTTATTGGGTGCCAGTTTAATGGCAGCCCCTGCTGCTTTGGTCATTGCCAAGATATTATATCCCGAAGATGGAGAACCTGTTACCAAAGGTGAGGTTTCCATGAAGGTCGAAAAAACCGATGCAAATGGAATTGATGCCGCCGCTACCGGTGCCGGAGTAGGCCTGAAGCTGGCTTTAAACGTCGGAGCTATGTTGTTAGCCTTCATTGCATTATTAGCAATGTTCAATGGGATCTTAGGCTGGGGAAGTGATCTTACCGGTATCACTTCGTTACTTGGAGAAAGCCTGACCATTGAAATGATTCTTGGATGGATGTTTGCCCCCATTGCATGGATTATTGGCGTGCCCTGGTCTGATGCAGTAAATATGGGATCCTTGATAGGTACAAAAATTGTATTGAATGAGTTTGTAGCTTACCTAAAACTTGCTGAGGAAGTTGGTGCGGCTAACCTTTCTCCCAAAACCATCGCGATGGCTACATTTGCTTTATGCGGCTTTGCGAACTTTTCCTCCATAGCAATTCAAATTGGAGGTATTGGAGGGTTAGCACCGAGCAGAAAATCTGATTTAGCCAAATTAGGAGTTAAAGCAGTTTTTGCCGGAACTTTAGCTAACTTGATGACGGCTACTTTTGCAGGTATGCTTTTTTAAAATCGTACCTGAATATCTCACTTCAATTTCATGCAGAAATGCTCAGAACCGGAGCGATTTTACTTTTAATGTGGATTTCGGACTCTGATAAGAATATTGTGGAGTATCAATACCCAGATAGCCTTATTATTAACTTCGATCAGATCAGAGTCACTCCGATTTCCCTTCCCGGATGGTTGCAGAACCATTTAAGAGCTTAAGAGAAATGCCTGTAAAATCCTTTTCAGATAAATTTGATTATGACAACAGACGTGAGGTATTTTGGCTGGAGAAAAAACTACCTCCCAGAAAAATGAGTTTCGAAGAAGCATTTGACAAACTCTTAGCATCATTTCAACCTTAAAGAGAACAAGATTGGCTGAAAGAGCTTAGAGAAAATTATCAAGTAACACCTAATTACGGCAATCTTAGAGAGGCGTATCAAAAAGACTCCTAAATCATATCAATGATAAAAAAAGCCCCCATATACTTACTCATATCAATATTAATGATTTCCTGTAAATCAGAGACTCAAAATACTGATATGATCTTAGCTGAAGTTGGAAGTAAAGTTTTAACCAAAGAACAAGCTAAAAAAAGTATCCCCACACATATTTTTGAAAGTGACAGTACTCTTGCGTACTTAAATTTCAGAGATGAATGGATTCGCAGACAAATAATTTTACAAGAAGCAGACAGGCTTAATTTTTCAAACCGTAGAGAAGTGAAAGATAAACTAATGCGTTTACAAGAAGAATTTATTCTTCAATCCATTCAAGACTATATTATCAGCGAATTCGAGGCTGATTTAGATGTAGATGAATTAGAAGCACGAAATTATTATCAGCAGAATAAAGATAAGTTCACACTAGAGGAACCTTATGTTCGATATCGTCATCTTATAGCGGAAACTAATGCTGATGCTGAAAGTGCAAAGCGTGAATTAATGCAGGGTGTTGAATGGGAGGAAGTCGCCAATAAATATTCAAAACATCCGGATCTTAAAATTAGTGAATCGGAAAGATATTGGCCTATATCAGTTTCAGGAGGGGATATTTCTATGCTAAACCGCTATTTAAGAATTATAGGCCCCTCAGAAATCTCTCCTACTCATCGTGTGGGCAATGAATTCCATTTTGTGCAGTTATTAGATGAGCGGCCTGAGGGTGATCATCCCGACCTTGATTGGTTGATCGATCAGATCCAAGTATGGTTAACACTTGAAAAAAGGAAAAGAGCATTCAACACATATGTAAAGAATCTTTATCTTCAAGCACAAGCTAATAACGAAATTAAAATATATGATGTTGCTGGAGAAAATAATCCGGCACTAACCGACACTGTTTCATCGAATCAAATTACTAATGAAGAATAACTTACTTTTTATCACTCTCCTTTTTTTATCCTTAACATTTAGTTTTAATACTCAGGCACAAGAAGCCCCCCAACTGGTTGATCAGATCGTAGCTCACGTAAATGATAACATCATCCTTAAATCAGATGTAGATCAAAGCGTGGCAGATTATTTACGACAGGCACGGATATCAGGGGAGCAGATTGAATTCAGCAAGGAACTTTGGTTTAGTTTTCTTGAATCTGCCATTAATAATTATGTATTACTTGAAAAAGCAGAGGTAGATTCCATCACTGTTTCTGATGATGAAGTGAACATGCAAATGGACCAGCGTATCAGGCAGTTGACGGCTCAGGCTGGCAGTGAACAAGCGCTTGAACAGGCTTTTGGCAAGTCGATAATTCAACTTAAAGCTGATTTTCGGGAAGATTTCAGAGAACAGCTATTGGCCAATAGAGTGCAACAACAGAAAAGGCAATCTATAAATATCACACGCCCCGAAGTTGAAAAGTTTTTCAACGGCATTCCAGTTGATTCCCTACCCACTATTCCTGAACAAGTTTCTTTATCTCAAATTGTGATCTTACCACCTGCTAAAGATGATGCCCGACAAGAAGCTTTTGAATTGGCCCAGCAGCTTCGCGACTCTATTGTTGTTCACGGTAAATCGATTGAAGAACTAGCCCGTCGATATAGTGATGACACGGGATCCGGAGAAAATGGAGGTTTGTTGCCAATGATGTCTTTGGATGAATTGGTTTCTGAGTATTCAGCAGCAGCAGCAGCTCTTCAACCAGGTGGCATTTCTGAAGTAGTGGAAACCCAGTTTGGGTTTCATGTTATTCGCCTCAATCGTAGAGTGGGCGACCGAATCGAGACCAATCATATTTTGATATCCATTGACTCGAATCAGCTAGATGAACAATATGCCATTGACAGATTAAATACTATCCGCGACAGCATTTTAACCAATCCGGATGTTAAATTTACTGATGTAGCCCGAAAATTAAGTCAGGATCCAAATACCGCAAACTATGGTGGAAGAATCATTGACCCACAAACCGGCGAGCGTTTGATCGCTCTAACCCGCCTAGACCCAGCCTTGTATAGAGTAGTACTGCTAATGGATGAAGAGGGAGATATTTCTGAGCCAAAGCCTTTTACGCTTCAAAGTCAAAATCAAAAAGCTTTCCGAATTGTAAGGCTAGACAAGCAGATTCCGGAACATGTCGCAAATTTAGACCAGGATTACGATCGGATCAAACGCATTGCTTTACAGCAAAAACAGGTCAGAATAATGCAGCAATGGCTAATTGATCTAAGAAATGATTTCTACATAGAGTATAAGATCAACGTTCCTGACAGGAATGTGTCAGACTCGGAGAATACTCTATGAGTGCCGACTTAAAAGACCCGGTGAAGCTTGCAGATGAATTTTATAGGGTATTTCATGATATAAAAAGTGAGATCCATAAAGTGGTTATTGGCCAGGATAAGATCATTGATTTACTTTTAGTGAGTTTATTCTCAAGAGGCCATTGTGTATTGATAGGCGTTCCGGGTTTGGCAAAAACCTTGCTCATACGCACGCTTGCTCAATCTTTAAATCTTTCATTCAGCAGGATCCAGTTTACTCCCGACCTGATGCCCGGAGATATTACCGGAACGGAAGTTATCGAAGAGAATAAGGATTCAGGCCGAAAGGAATTCACTTTTATCAAAGGACCTGTTTTTGCGAATATTGTACTTGCAGATGAGATAAACAGAACGCCTCCCAAAACTCAAGCTGCCCTGCTTGAAGGAATGCAAGAATATCATGTAACAACAGGTGGTAAAACGTACGATTTGGATACCCCCTTTTTTGTTTTGGCCACTCAAAACCCGATTGAACAAGAGGGTACCTATCCACTTCCTGAGGCACAGTTAGACAGATTTATGTTTAATCTATGGGTCGAATACCCTTCTTTTGAAGAAGAAAAAGAGATAGTCAGTAAAACGACAACTCAACAGGATGTTACCATTGAAGCATTGGTCTCCAAAGAAAAGATCAAAGAACTGCAGAATTTAGTTCGTGAAGTCCCGGTACCTGAAAATGTGTTGAATTATGCTGTGGAGTTGGTATCTAAGACACGGCCGGGAACTGATATGGCTCCTGATTTTGTAACCAAATATATGAGTTGGGGTGCCGGGCCCAGGGCTTCTCAGTATCTCATATTAGGCGGAAAAGCCCGGGCCCTTTCTCAGGGCCGTTATAATGTGACTGAAGAAGATATAAAAGAACTTGCGATACCTGTGCTGCGTCATCGTATCGTAAATAATTATGCAGCTGAAGCCGAAGGGTACACTACCGTCAAGCTAATTAATATGCTTATTGATGAAGCCTAATTTATTACAAATGAGGAATTAATGTGGATTTCCAGGGCTTTCAAAATATTCTTCCTCCGGCTATAATTGTAGTAGTAATAATCGCTTTTTTTCTCCTTTCCTGGCTCTCTTATCGAAAATTTGAAAGTATTCCTTTCATTGGCCGATGGGTTTTAATAAGCCTCAGGGGCATAGCACTGACTCTTATTCTGTTTCTGCTTCTAAATCCCTATTTCTATTCTTCAAGCGAAGTTGAGGTCAAGTCAAAGATTGCGGTCTTTCTTGATAATTCCGAAAGCACCGGCATTGCAAAGGGTGATTACAACGGACTTAACAGTTACAACGAACTTTTAGCCCGGCTTGATCTTTCCTCCATAGAACAAGCCGATATAGAATTCTATTCGATAGGTGAAACTGTTAAGGAATTTTCTCCAGACTCATTGAGTGCCAAAGAAGTGCAAACAAATTTATCGGCACCGATAAATTCCATCCTTGAAATGGAAGAACAGGTTCAGGCCGCCATAATAATCTCTGATGGGATTATTACCTATGGAAGAAATCCAACCATTAATGCTTTTAATTCTACTATTCCAATTTACTCCATTGCAATTGGTGATACCTCAGATGTAAGGGATATTTCAGTTTCAAATGTACTGACAAACGCCACCGGTTACACGAATACAAACCATATTGTAGAAGCTGAGATCACTCAGTCAGGCTTTCAGGGTAATATGATCACCGTTGCAGTTGTTGCTGATGATGAAACAATTGATGAGCAGCAGGTCACTTTCGAAACCGACGATCAGGTTAAAAATGTGGAATTTGAATTATTGTTAGAAGAAGCCGGCCTCAAGCAATTTGAGATCATTGCCTATCCCCTCCCTGAGGAATGGACAGATTCCAACAATTCCCGGTTGTTCACTGTAGATGTGTTAGAGAATAAGGTTAAGATCCTGCACGTCGCTTTTCAAATTCATCCTGATATAAAAGCTTTACGTTCCGTTATTCAAAAAGACGAAAACAATGAACTTTATACTTTAACTTGGCTTGGAGGTAACCGGTTTGTTGAAGAACTGCCTGATGAAGATACATTCGATCTTATTGTGGTACATGGCAGACCGAATACAAGTGAGAGTTTTGAGTTTTTATCGTCCATTGAAACTACACCGACCCTTTTATTTGAATTGAGTGGGCAATCCGGTTCTCAATCGGATGAGTTTGATCAAATGCAGCTTATTGGAGCAAGTTCCGGACAAGTATCTAATGTTACATTGGTTTCATCTCTAAACAGGAATGAGCATCCTATTCTGGATGTTCCGGAGATCATTTATGCAGACGCACCTCCCTTACTCTCTCCTCTGCGAAGTGTATTGCAAGATGTTCAAAGCAGAGCCTTATATAGTTTGAATTATAACGGTGTTGATACAGAATTTCCCGTTATATCTGTTTTAGAACGAGGAAATATCAGACGGTCTCATGTATTACCCTGGGGATGGTATCGTATGCTGCAAAGTACAAATGAATCTCAAAGGGAGTTTGCGGCAATTCTTTTAGGGAATTTGGTTTCCTGGACCTCAAATGATCCGGACGATAGAAAGCTTAGAATCACTCCTGCAAAACAGGTTTTCAGTACCGCGGAAGCTCCTGTACTAAACGGAAGTTTGTTAAATGAACGAGGCGAACCTGAGAGTTCCGGTATCATAGAAGTTCGGATCGAAAATGACGTTGGAACCGACCGGACTTTTAATATGGATAATCAAGGGAGTGGAAATTACAGGCTGAATTTACCCCGTCTTTCTGAAGGTCTTTACAAATATACAGCCACTGCAAGAAAAGGTGATCGCGAATTAGAAACACAGAATGGAGAGTTCTTAGTTTCCAATTCCAGTTCTGAGCTGGCAAATACGACCAGAAATGATGATCTAATGCGTTCTGTTGCAGAGAATTCCGGTGGACAATTCTTTACCTACAACAATGTTTCCGGCTTTTGGGACAGCTTAAGGGAGGCCAATGTATTACAAACACGTACTGAAACTATTGAAAATTACTCCTTCCCTGTTCGCTCTCTTTATTGGTTTATTCTTGTAATTTTGTTGTTGGGATCAGAGTGGATGCTTCGAAAGTATTATTCTTTACCATAACTAATAAGTAAAACGCCGAACACTCACTTGTCCGTCAGATTTTATCTTAAGCTCAAAAATAGTACTAAAATCACTCTCATCAAGTTGCTCATACTTCCTTTCACCTAAAGCAATATTTACTAAAGCTGGAGTAGTATTTGAATGTCCCACAATGAGTACTTGTTTTCCCCGGTAAGTGTCAATGATCATATTTATGAGTGAATCAGGATTGTTGAGTTGATACCCGGTTACAGAAATTTTAAGACTGTCAGAGATCGGCTTAACTGTCTCTTGGGTTCTTTTATACTGGGTACTATATATATCAGTCAGATCGTAGTTATTCATCATGAGCTGCGCCAGGTTAATAGCCCTTTGGTGCCCTTCGGCGCTTAAAGAGGGATCACTTGTCCCAAAGTCTGATTTCTCGGCGTGGCGTACAAATATAAGAGTGGTCTCCTCTTCTGACAGATGGTTTTGTTGCCCAAAAACCGGCAAAACAATAAACAGAAATAAAAAAATAAGAACGGACTTTTTCATAAAGCTCAAGGGTGAATTGAATACTAAATCTTAATATATATTTATCGGATAAAATGCTGATAAGTTTCATTAGTTATGAAAACAAAAAAGGCCGACTTTTCAGCCGACCTCTTCATTCAATTACTCCATTTGAATTTATTTTTTACGTGCAAGTACAATGATCAGGCCAACGATAGTGATAAGGCTTAATCCCAACAGAATTGGAACTACAAAAGATCTTGGCTTTGATTCATCTCTCCAGGTCATTATCTCAGTATCTATTGTTGAGATCTGAGTCATAGTGAGGACCTCTCCTTCCTGTACAAATTCTCCCCAGTCACTTTTTATTTTCTTGTTCCAAAAGTCATAAAAAGCCTGGAAATCCTCGTAATTTTCATTAGTCATCACTTTATCGCGACTTGCATCAGTGGCCTTGGTTATAAAAGACTCAATAGCGTTATAAAAGCTTTCATTGTTATCAAAAGCTCCAAGATCAACATTATTTTGCTCCAGATGAGTATCTATGGAAGCCCACATGTTTTTTGAAGTACTTGCTTTCCAATCTTGCAATTGGTCTTCTATGTTTGACTTCCATTGTTCAGACTTGTCATCACCATACAGATCAGCAAGTTCATTTCCGATCTTGTCCCAAACTTCAGTAAATCTGCTTTGTACTACATACATTCTAAGATGATCTTCAGTTTGAAGGCTTCCGTCATCTGACTTAAGAATTTGGATATTTTCTTCAATGATACCCTGGATAACCTCAAGAGGGTTATCTCCACTTTGAATGGATCGTGCATAGGCTTCTTTTTCGACTTCAGAGAATGAGGCTCCTTCCAGATCTCTATAAGTAACAAAAAGTGAATCGATCATATTCAGCACAAATTCATCACGTTTCTCTATGTTTGAGCGGTAACGCTGAACCAATGCAGAAAGATCCTGTCGACTTTTCTCTGAAGAATTGATCTCGTTTCTGAGGGAATCAGTTCTATTACCAAGGTTGGCTATTTCAGAGCGATAGTTAGAAAGCTCCTGAGAAAGTCGGGTAAGCTTTTCACCCTGATCTTCGATAACCAGCAACAAATGTTCTGTATTTCTTGCATCCTGCTTCAATTCTTCAATGCTACTTGAGAATGTTTCCGGATATAATGCATTATCTAAAAGCTGCTTATGCTCTGTATAATTTTGCTCAAGGTTTTCTACTTCTAAACTGAGGCTGTCAACCTCATCAACAGTCATGGCATTGTCTATAGAAGCTTTCAACTCATTATAGGTTTCTTCAAAATTTACCTTAACCTGATAATCAGAAGTCTGGGCAAATAAATTTGAAGTAACAAGTGTCAGCCCAATAATTAAAAAAAGTGATTTATAGAAACGTTTCATGATTGGTCCTCCTCATTATTGTTCTCTTGAATTCCCCTTTCATTTAAGGTGAGTATTTCATTGGTATCTGTTTTGATCAATTGCACACTGGCATTGCGTAAATTAAATGCGGGAGCATTTAGCCTTTCTTCAGATACCTGAATTTTATTTTTTAGTTTTAATTTTCCTTTGCCCGGTTCCATCACATAAACATTTTTAAATTGATCAGCTGTGATGAAGTAAAAGCCGTCTGCATTTCTGATCAACCTTACTTCTTTGATCTCAGTTGAATCGGTTTCCCCAAATTCCTGCTGCTGAAATGGCTGGATATTAAAAGTAATACCATGACGCACATCGTGCACATTACCGTCTTCATCCGGAACTAAAACAGATTCTATTTGCTGAGCATAATTAACATTTTCGACTACAAATGTTTTGCAGGCTGTACCTATCATCACCATTGAAGCCAACAAAAACATTGGAATAAATCTCAAGGGTCTCATTTTTTTGTATCCTTAATTACTGAATTTTATTGTTCAGTAAGTTGTATCTAAACACGAAAAAAATGTTCCAATTACTCTACAATAATACTTTCTATGGAAGCTGAAGGATCAAGCTGATCTCTTCCTTTTAAAAATGACAGCTCTATAATGAATGAATATCCTACTATTTCTCCACCAAGGCGTTTTATTAATTTTGTAGCCGCTGCAGCGGTCCCTCCCGTTGCTATCAGATCATCATGGATGATCACTTTTGCCCCTTTAAAAATAGCATCTTTATGAATTTCTACGCTGTCTTCACCATATTCGAGCGCATAAACTTCTGATAAAGTATCGGCAGGAAGTTTCCCCGGTTTCCGAACAGGTACAAATCCGGCATTAAGATTTTGAGCTAAATTTGTCCCAAATAGAAATCCGCGCGACTCTAATCCAACTACAAAATCAATCGACTTATTTCTATAAGGCTGTGCCAACATATAGGAAGTTAACTCAAGACCCCTTTTGTCTTGAAGTAAAGTCGTTATATCTTTGAATTGAATACCCTCTTTTGGAAAATCCGGAATAGTTCGGATGGTTTCAGAAATGTAATCTTTTATACTTTGGTGTACTTTTTTCATCAGACTTAAATTAAGTTCGCGCCAAGGTAGTTAAAAGCAACGATAGCAATCAAGTATTATGAATAGAATTGACCTTCCAATGATGCAGCAACATCAGCGATTTATGGCTCGTGCCTTTATGCTTGCTGAGCAAGCGCTTGAAGAAAACGAAGTCCCGGTTGGTGCTATTGTTGTTCATAAAGGAAGTATTGTAGGCAAAGGTTATAATCAGGTGGAGCGATTGAATGATCCCACCGCACACGCTGAGATGCTTGCAATTTCATCCGCATGTGAAACATTGTCTGAAAAATATTTGAACGAATGCACGCTTTATGTAACTCTAGAACCTTGTGCAATGTGTGCCGGAGCAGCTGTTTGGAGTAAACTGGGATCTATTGTATTTGGAGCGACAGACCCCAAAGCAGGTGGTTGCGGCAGCGTGTTCAATATCTCCTCAAATAATAAACTGAATCACCATGTGCAGATTATTCAGGGGGTAATGGAAGCAGAGTGTGAATTTCTGCTGAAGGAATTTTTCAGGAATAAAAGATGACAACATTTAATTCTTTTTAGCTGCCAGATATACTATATGCCACTTAATTTTAACTTTCTCACCTGACTTCTTATCCCAATGATCGATCAAAAGCTTAAACTGTTTAGCATTTAATGATTTATTGTGAGTGCTGGTTGATGAACCAATGTTCTTCAGGTGTTGAAAGAAATCTAAAGCTGAATCAAACTCCTGATACAGATCATTTTCATAGTAGTCTATCTGCATAGGCCCTGTCGATAATTTAATCACAACCTCCTCAACATCCGGAAGAGGATTAGCTGTATGAGGAAGTCCTAATTCCAGGCAGTTCTCATACCAATCGGGAAAAGAATGATTACCGGGAAATGAAGCTAATAATATTCCACCGTGAACTAAGCTTTCAGATAAATTCTGAAGTCCCAAAGAAGTATCCTTGAACCAGTGTGCAGCAAAATTACTGATCACCAGCGAATATTCCTCTGAATCTGCCTTGAACTCATTTACATCTAAATAGCGAAATTCAACATTATCTGTGTTGATACCTTTTTCGGCAAGATCTGCTTTACAAAACTCAAGCATCTTTTCAGAAGCATCGGTAATGACCAATTTTCTTTCCGGAAATTCTTTAATGAGTTTTGAGGTCAAAAACCCGGTACCACAACCAACTTCCAGGATTGGCCCGGGCGGTAAGGTCTCCTTCCATGGTATAAGTGAGGAGATCAAGCCCTTTGCTACTTTTGGCTGGATCTCTGCTTCCTGTTGGTACAATTTGGCTTTTTCACCAAATACTTTTGCGACTCTGTTAATGATGCTTTGAATTTTAACTGAGGTTAAAGATTACTTGTATAAAGTCTCTAAAGTGCCGGTTCTTCTCTGTCC
The DNA here is from genome assembly GCF_035704785.1 of Gracilimonas sp. Classification (GTDB taxonomy): domain Bacteria; phylum Bacteroidota; class Rhodothermia; order Balneolales; family Balneolaceae; genus Gracilimonas. Next base: position 11,252 of record NZ_DASSWP010000074.1, read on the forward strand.
GGGGTCCAGGTAGAATCTGACTCAAATGTTCTTCCCATAGCTCTAAATTGACGTACAAATGGAAGTTGCTTACGAACGCTTGGAGCATGTTGATTATAGTCTGCCATAAACAACCGATTGGTATCAGGATCATAATATGTGAAGTTAACAAATGGTCCTCCCATAAGTCCATTTACCATGTGCCAGGTTCCAAGTGTTTCATAAACAATCAACCTGCCCATCTGAAAAGAATTTGTTTTTACCGGTCGATTTAGATCCGGTCTGTTGAAAGTTTGAACGTACATCGAATCTCTTGCTCCCTTAATGAATTGTTCTTGCAAGGAATCTCGGGTGGCAATAATCCAATCCTGATCCAGAAAAGAAATATCATCTACATTATCAAGATGCCAGGTCCACATCCAGCGATCGTTTTGGGGCAGGAATCTACGGAAACTATGGAAATTCAGCGTATCAATATTTTTAATGTAATCGTGTTGTATGCGAACTTTATACCCGTGATTTTCCCACAGAGAATCTGAATATTGGGTTTGTTCATAGCGTTCATATACAAAGTATTCCCATCGGGCGAGTTCCTTTTCAAGCATATCGCTAAGAAGGGAATTCTCAGTATTTCTGATCTTCTGGGCCAATGCAGAATCTGAAGTTGAAGTTAAAATGAGCGCGTATTGATCCTTATACCATTGATCTTCAAATGGAAATGCAAAACTTTCACCGTCCCTTACCCGCTGTTCGATACTTTCATCAAGAAAACCGCGTATCTGTCGTCCGGTATTTGAATCCTCATCAATAGGTGCTGCAAAAATAATATTCTTATGGCTTCTGATGCGTTCAAGATGATCCTGAGAACGAATATTAGTAAACCTGAGGTCATAATAAGGTTCAGCATTTGGGACAGTTTGTACCCATTTCCCAAATACATTACGAATGGCTTCTGCAGTTTCACTTTCCCATTGAGTTGAGTCCATCACAACCATAACCTCACGGATGTTACCATCGGCTACGGGGCGATAATCCCCATCGCAAGAAATAAATATGAGAACAAAAGCTGATGCTATAAATGATAAAAATATACGCTTCATAATTACGAATTAGTTTCCAAATTTCAGTGAATGAACGAAGGAGAATAACTCAGATTGCCAGCCTTCATTCGGATAATGTGTTTTAATGGTATCAATTAAGGCACTTCCAACAATAAATCCATCGGCATTTGATGCGATGCTTTGGGCATCCTCATGCGACTTGATTCCAAATCCGACCATAACAGGATTTTTGGTAATATTGGTTCTTACACGTTCAATAAACCGGTTAACAGAGTTTGAAACTTCATCTCCGTCCCGGGCTCCGGTAACACCGGTTACGGAAACGCAATATACAAATCCCTGAGAGTTTTCGTCAGCCAGTTTTATTCGGGCATCTGACGTATTTGGCGCTACAAGATGAATGACATCCAAGTCACTCTTTTTTGCATGCTCTTTTATCATTCCATCTTCTTCTAAGGGGATATCCGGGATGATCAATCCATCCACGCCCGCTTCGGCTGCTTTTTGAGTGAATTTACTCACACCATATCGCAATACCGGGTTCATATAACCCATCAAAATAATGGGAATCTCAGACTCTTTGCGGACTTCTTTCACCATCTCAAAGATCTTATTCATGGTGATGCCGTTTTGGATAGCAACATCGCTGGAATATTGAATAGTTGGTCCATCAGCTAAAGGATCACTGAAAGGCATTCCCAATTCGATGATATCAGCTCCATTTTCCTCAAATCCCAAAATGAGATCCACTGTAGAATCCAAATCAGGATACCCTGCGGTGATGAAAAGACTCATCAGTTTTTCATCTTCTTTCTTATTCTTAAATACGTTTTGAATTCGATTCATTTCTGTAATTAAATTATAGCTGTAAACAATATGCGCTCCAACGCAGAGCGTGTGGAGAGAGTCTGTATGTTAATTCTCTGCATCGTTACAAAATCTATTGCTTTGAGTTCCTAACCTTTTTCACGGATGTATTCTGAAATGGTACCCATGTCCTTATCTCCTCTTCCCGAGAGATTTAATACTACAATTTCATCTTTGGACGTCAGTGGCATTAAATTCTCCAGCCATGCAAAGGCATGAGCTGTTTCGAGTGCAGGAATGATTCCTTCTGTTTCGGACAACAATTTAACGGCATCCATGGCTTCTTCATCTGTTACCGCATTGTATTCAACCCGACCCATATCCTTTAGATGCGCATGCTCAGGCCCAACCCCGGGATAATCCAATCCTGCACTAATGGAATGGGCTAACTCGATCTGTCCTTCTTCGCTTTGAAGTAAATAACTCAGCGATCCATGTAAAATTCCGGGCGTTCCCTTACTCATGGTAGCTGCCGTTTTACCTGAATCGACACCAAATCCGGCCGCCTCAATTCCGATGATCTTCACGTTTTCATCGTCAATAAAAGGATAAAAGAATCCGATGGCGTTTGATCCCCCTCCGACACAAGCCACTAAATAGTCGGGGTTTTTGTTTTCTGCTTTCTGAATCTGATCTTTGGTCTCATTTCCAATCACTTCATGAAAATAGCGGACCATCATAGGATATGGATGAGGGCCTACTACCGAACCGATGATATAGAATGTGGTATCCACATTGGTTACCCAATCACGTATAGCTTCGTTTGTGGCATCTTTTAGTGTTTTGGAACCGCTGGTTACATTACGTACTTCAGCTCCCAGCAGTCGCATACGATCCACATTCAATTTTTGACGAACCATATCCTCTTCGCCCATATAGACAATACACTCCAAGCCAAACTTGGCACAGGCCGTTGCTGTGGCCACTCCATGCTGACCTGCACCTGTTTCAGCTATAATGCGCTTCTTACCCATTCTGCGGGCAAGTAAGACCTGTCCGATGGCATTGTTGATCTTATGGGCTCCGGTGTGACAAAGATCTTCTCTCTTCAGATAGATCTTAGCTTTTCCATAATGTTCAGTGAGGCGATTGGCGAAAGTGAGTTTAGTAGGCCGACCCACATATTCATCCAATAGCCCTGCTAATTTCTTTTGGAACTCAGGATCATCTTTAGCTTTGTTAAACTCTTCCTCCAATTCCTGAATAGCCGGAATGAGAATTTCAGGAACGAATTTCCCTCCAAATTGGCCATAATAGCCTCTCGCATCGGGAAATTTATAGGTTTTTTGTTTGGTTTTTGTGGTCATAATATGAGTGAACTCGTCATCCTGAGGATACCTCCGAAGGATCTGCACAGGTCAAGATTGTGTAGGTCTTCGCTTTCTCTCAGAAAGACTTTTAGATTTAATTTTTTTCTATTGCATTTAATTCATCCATGAAGGCTTCGATCTTACCAAAGTCTTTGAGTCCGGGCTTTTGCTCTAAACTGCTTGAAACGTCAACAGCAAAGGGCTGAACCATTTCAATGGCTTCTTTGATGTTATCCGCACTCAATCCTCCGGAAAGGAAAAATGGGATATCATCTCCTATCTCTTTCAAGATATTCCAGTCAAAGGCCGTTCCGGTTCCGCCCCATTTTCCTTCAATCTTCGTATCAAATAATAAATAATCTGCTACATCGGCATATTGCTCGATTTGATGCTTCAAAAGATAATCAACAGTTTCTTCTTCAATATGAATGACTTTTATGATCGGTTTGTCCACCAATTCACAATACTCAACCGATTCATCTCCATGAAGCTGCACATAGTCTAAACCCGTTTCTTTGGCAATTCGGTTCACGTCATCTAATGGTTGATTTACAAAAACACCCACTTTCTCGGGACCTTCTATCCAATTTATGATCGCACCGGCCTCTCCGGGTTTGATATAACGCGGACTTTTTTCATAAAAGATAAATCCGAGGTAATCCACCAACGCTCCTGCCGCAAACCGGGCATCTTCAAGGTTGGTTATCCCACAGATCTTAATTTTAGTTCGTTCTATTCGGTCACTCATTAACTAACTGTATTGCTTTTCAAATTCTTCTTCGGTTTGTTCAATCAACTTTTTTACTGCATGCCCGGGATCTTTTTGTCTCATAAAATACTCGCCGATCAAAGCAGAATGAATACCTTCTTTCTGCAATAAGGCCAGATCTTTCCCGGATGATAAGCCACTTTCGGAAACTAATACTGTTCCTTCCGGAGCTTGCTTTAGTATGGAAATTCCGCGATGCACATCCACTTCAAAGTTCTTAAGATCACGGTTATTCACTCCTAAAATATTCACCAGATCAAAGTCAAGACGATCAAGATCATCTTGGTCATAGCACTCAACCAAGGCATCTAATCCGAATTCGTTGGATGCATGTATCAATTCTTCAAGCTGCTTACCCTCTGTAATAGCCACAATAATCAAGACTGCATCGGCTCCAAAAGCCCTCGCTTCTTTGATCTGATAGGGATCGATGATGAAATCTTTTCGCAGTAATGGTAATTGAACGCGTTTTGAAATGGCTTCTAAATATTGCAGATCACCTTTGAAGAAAGGTTCGTCCGTTAAAACAGAAATAGCAGACGCCCCTCCCTCCTCATACCTGAGGGCAATATCAACAGGATCAAAATCAGGCCGTATGATACCTTTGGATGGAGAAGCTTTTTTAACCTCTGCGATGATGGAAACAGCTTCATTTCCATTCAATGCTTTTTTAAAAGACACTCGGTCTTTCTCAAAGCCTTCAAAGGAATTGAAATCAGCAAATGAAAGCTCACGTTTGCGCTTAGCAAGGTCTTCAGCTGTCTGCTCTGTTATTTTTTCTAAAATGTTACTCATTAAGTTAAGTCTTAGTTCTCGTTACGAAGCTCCTGCTTCGTAATGCAGTCCCGGAAGCTCTAGCTTCCAGTGGCTAGTTATGGCAACATGATTGCCCAACCTCCGATAAAAATTTTACTTACTATTAGTATTCGGGCGGAGGTTTCTTTGTTATTAATTCCTGTCCCCGGGATAAATCCCGGGGCTATAAATCGGTCATCCCTAACGGCATATGATTGTATCACAATTCCAAGCGTAAAATAATTGATCATCTTCCAAATCTGTGTTATCGCGTTCCATCCCTTAGTATTTAAAAGTGCCCATAGCATCGTTTGTGGCATCCATGAAATTGTTTAGCATCTTACGTGCTTTACCGGATTCAAGTGATTCCAGGGCAAGATTTTTAGCATCTTCAAGCTTATCAACTTTACCTGAGGCCTGAATGGCAAATGCAGCATTCAATACGGCAATATTTTGCTGTGCTTCGGTTCCTTTATTCGCCATGATATTGGTCAATATCTCAGCATTTTTTTCTTTTCCACCTCCCATTAGCTCATCCATCTTAACTTTCTGAAAGCCAATGGATTCCGGGTCGAATATAATGGAAGTTGAAACTACATTATCCTTCAATTCGAAGATCTCTGATTGAGAAGTAAGACTCACTTCATCGAGTCCGTCATGAGCGTTAAAGGTATAAGCGAAATCGGTATCAAGATTTGCCAGGATATGCACCATCTTTTCGGCTACTTCCTTGCTAAATGCTCCAATCACATAACGTTGAACTCCGGCCGGATTCACCATGGGGCCAAGAATATTGAAAAAGGTTCGAAATCCTAATTCACGTCGTGTGGGCATTACATACTTCATTGCGGGATGAAACATCGGTGCAAACATAAAAGCCATGCCGATCTCATCAAACACCTGCTCCACTTGCTCCTTACCTAATTCAATAGAAGCTCCCAAATGCTCTAAAACATCTGCACTACCGCATTTACTGGAGGCACTGCGATTTCCATGCTTTATCACCGGAACGCCTGCCGCAGCGGTAATAAAGGAAGCGGCTGTTGAAATATTGAATGTCCCGGATTGATCTCCTCCCGTTCCAACCAAGTCAATGGCTCCGTTTACATCTACATCCACTTTAACAGCTTTAGAGCGCATTACCTTCACAAATGCCGTTAGTTCCTCCACGGTCTCTCCTTTTAATCGCATCGCCGTTAAGAACGATGCAATACGCTCCTCAGAAACTTCGCCGGTCATGATCAAATTCATTGCCGTTTCCGCTTCAATTTCAGAGAGGTTTTCAGAAAATGATAGTTTATTCAGTATGCTTTTAAAATCCATGGATTATTGTCGTAGCCAGTTTGAAATTAGTTTGGGTCCCTCGGTAGTAAGAATGCTTTCGGGGTGAAATTGGATCCCCTGAATAGGGAATTCTTTATGCCGGATTCCCTGTATCACATCATCATCGGAATGAGCGGTGATCTCCAATACATCTGGAATGGTATCCGGATCTAAAACCAGGGAATGATAGCGTGTTGCAGTGAAGTTCTCTTCAATTCCATTAAATATAAATGTCCCACTATGTGATACCTGTGATACCTTGCCGTGCATTAATTTAGGGGCATGAATAACTTTTGCTCCAAACACTTCTCCAATGGCCTGATGTCCTAAACACACTCCCAAAATTGGTGTCTCTTTTCCAAATTCGCGGATGATCTCCTCGGTAATTCCCGCCTCATGCGGCCGACCGGGTCCGGGCGATATCAATATCTTGGTTGGTTTCAATTCACGAATCTCATCCAAAGTCATTGCATCGTTGCGGATCACTTTGTAATTATCGGTCTCTGCAGCAACTAAATGCACAAGGTTATAGGTGAATGAGTCGTAGTTATCGATTATAAGTATCAATTCGTTATTCGTGTAATGGTTAATTGTGTAATGGTAGGCCGGAGGTAGATATTGGCATCGAAATACGAATAACGATTAACCAATAACTAACAACGAACTTAAAAGTGACGAACAATTCCGGTTACTTCTCTAATGGGCTCCATGACTTCCTCAGCACGTTTCCGAGCTCTTTTACTGCCTTCACGAAGCACATCATGAACGTAATCCAGGTCTTTCATCAGTTCGTGCCTCCGCTCACGGGCTTCACCAAAGTAATCTTCTATCATGCCTAAGAGTTCCTTTTTGGCATGACCGTAGCCATACCCACCTGCACGGTATTTCCCTGCTATCTCATCCTGCGTTTCCTTATCTGTAAAAAGCTTGATCAGAGCAAACACGTTGTCTGCTGATGGATCTTTAGGATCGTCAAGAGCTGTAGAATCGGTTTCTATCGCCATAACACGCTTCTTCAATGCCTTTCCTTCCGCAAAAATATTGATGGTATTGTCATAACTCTTACTCATTTTTCGTCCGTCGATTCCGGGGACCACCGCTACTGATTTCACAATATGTTCTTCGGGAAGTTTGAGGAATTCGCCATCGTAGGTGTGATTGAATTTCCCGGCCAAGTCGCGCGTAATTTCGATATTTTGCTTCTGATCTTCACCTACCGGCACAATATCTGAATGATAGATCAGGATATCGGCGGCTTGCAGAATAGGATAAGTGAATAGGCCGATATTGGGTTTGAGTCCGGCCGCGATTTTGTCCTTATAGGAAACCCCTTTTTCCATCAATGAAACCGGAGCCAAAGTTCCTAAGATCCAGGAAAGTTCGGTAACCTGTGGCACATCCGACTGCGCAAAGAAAGTAGCTTTTTGGGGATCTAATCCCAGGGCTAAATAGTCTAAAGTGACATCGATGGTATTTTGGCGAAGCTGCTCCCCGTCATTCAAAGAAGTAAGGGAATGATAGTTGGCTATGAAATAAAACGCCTCTCCCTGCTCCTGCATGGCTATATGCTGACGAATGGCTCCGAAATAATTCCCAATATGAAGTTTACCGGACGGCTGAATACCTGATAAAATGGTTTTTTTCTTACTCATTAATTTAATCTGTTGAGTCTTTTTTAGATTTTCCAAAGAAACACGCTGTAATTGAAATTAACATTCTCTGTGTTCCTCTGTGTCCTCCGTGGTTAAATTTTATTGAATATCTAAAGCCACACTAAGTGCCTGAATTAGTGCCCCTGCTTTGTTTTGGGTTTCTTCGAATTCCTTAATGGGATCACTGTCGGCCACAATTCCTGCACCTGCTTGAATATACGCTTTGTTTCGGGTTACAACCATGGTGCGAATTGCGATACAGGTATCCATGTTACCGGAGAAATCAAAATAACCGACGGCTCCTGCATAAATTCCACGTTTAGTTTGTTCCAACTCATCAATGATCTCCATTGCTCTGATCTTAGGAGCACCGCTTACCGTACCAGCCGGGAAACATTGCATCAAAGCATCCACCGAGGTTTGGTCATCCTGCAATTTCCCAACCACATCACTCACAATGTGCATCACGTGGGAATAGCGCTCGATCACCTGATTACGTTCCATCTTCACCGTACCGGGCTTGCAAACCCGCGATAAATCATTCCGACCCAAATCCACCAGCATAATATGCTCGGCTACTTCCTTGGGATCGTTCTTGAGATCTTCCTCCAACGCGAGGTCTTCTTCATGGGTTTTCCCCCTCGGACGAGTACCTGCGATCGGGAGCACTCTTGTCTCACCTTCTTGAACCCGGACCAACACCTCCGGTGAGGAACCCACAAGCTGAAAATCCTCAAAATCTAAATAGAATAAATACGGAGACGGATTAACCATGCGCAAGGCTCTATATAACATAAAAGGATCACCGCTCATATCAGCTTCAAATCGCTGAGAAAGAACCACCTGGAAAATATCGCCCTCGTAGATGTACTCCTTACCTTTCTTTACGATTCGCTCAAAATATTCCTGCTTCATGTTACTGGACAGAGATTCCGTATCTATACTGAACGGACGGTTTTGATAGTTGGAACTTAGGGCAGCCTCCTCCATCTCATCCAGGCTCTGCTGAGCTTTTTGATACGCTTCATTCAGATTGGATTCCTGATCACCAAAAACGGTTTTAATAAGAACAACCTGGTGTTTTACATGATCGAATGCAAAGATCTCATCATAAAAAGCCCAAATGGCTTCCGGGAGATTCAGGTCATCTTCCGGAACATTCGGGAGATCTTCTACCTGACGAAAGGTATCGTAAGCTGAAAACCCTACTGCTCCGCCTTTCAATCTCGGTAATTCAGGAAGTGTGGGCTCAGAATATGCGGTGGTCAATTCTTTGAGCTTATCAAAATAGGTGGATGATACAAGCTCTGATCCCTCTTTGGTTTCGAGAGTGGTTTCTTCGCCATCAAACATCAGCTTTTGATAGGGATTCCTGCCAATAAAAGAATAACGAGCCAGCTGTTCACCTCCTTCCACTGATTCCAGTAAGAATGGAAATTCAGCTTCTTCCCTGATATTCATAAATAGGGAAACCGGAGTCAATATATCCGCCAACAGTCTCCGGTATACCGGGATGGCTGTATATTCTTTACTAAGTGCTAAAAATTGTTCTTTATTCATTTGGTTATTCGTTAATAGTTATTAGTTAATTGTTGTGATTACGAATAACCATTTTCCAATCACCCAATAACCAATCTCCAAAAACAAAAAAACCCACCATTCGCAGAACAGTGGGTTTTTTAAAATTCTTTTCTAATCGCTCAACTACACACGATGCCCACTGCTATTTATAGCAACCGGCCACCACCAAAAATTTATATGAGCATATTTGTTTTTCATAACGCGTCGAATATAAAAGCACCCTAAAGTAAATGCAATATAAAAGAGCAATTAATCTTGTTAAATAACATATTGGATTTAAGAATGTTGAATCCGTACCATTATATATCCAACCAAAGTGATCAACGTCTTGAATAAATTATTCATCAGTTTTGCTTTTTTATGTCTTAGTTTTATCCTGCTTTCGTGTGATGAAACTATGGACCCTGATCCATTATTGGATGATAAACCTGCAATTACGCAGATAAGTATCAACCCTCAAAATGTCCAGTTTAATATTGAGAACGATGGTTTTAAGGATACAACCTTAGATGTAGGAATTTATATTTCTACCGTAAATATCCCGGATGATAAGCCTCCTCAATTTGCTATAACGAATAAAATCTCGGGTGAACAAGTTTCACAGGGCTCTTTTGATATTTTTGATTCAAGGACGGGAAATTTTGGAACTGAAATTACCCTTCAAACCACTACCACCTCGTTTGATGAGTATATCATAAATGTATTTCCATCAGCTGAGCAGGTAAATGGAAATTATGCACAAACAATTTTTACGATATCGGGGGTATCAAACAATAACCCTTTGATCTTAGAGGCAAATAACCCAGAGGAAGTACAACTCCCTTCTTCTGGAACTGAAAATGTGGAATTTTCGGCAAAGGTAACTGATGAAGACGGACAGAGTACCATAGAAAATGTATTCATGTGGCTTATTAGCCAAAATACAGGCGAAGTTAGCGACTCCCCTTTTCTGCTTTACGATGATGGAAATAATGGCGAAGACTCAATTGCCAATGATTCATTATATACCCTCACCTTAGAGGTGAGTCCTCAAAATCAGCCTGATATTTATGATGTCAAATATTATGCAATTGACAGAGGCGGATTAGTTAGTGATACTGTGGAAACAACTTTCAGGATCTCAGAATAAATGAAGAAACACTACCTGATCTTTACATTTATGCTTTTACCGGTTCTAAGTCAGGCTCAAGTTATTGGCCCTCAAGATCCTTCCATAGATAAATTCAATACTATCCGACAAAATTCAGTAAGTACTATTGCAGCTTTTGGGGATACGGTATGGATAAGCCCGGCCCTTAACCGAAATATTGAAAATGCAGCAGAATGGTATTATCCGGAAAATGCTGAAGAAGTGGTTAATGGTATCGGCCGGGTATTTTCATTGAGTCTGGCAGAGGATACAGTTGTAACAGGGCTAGGCTTTTCTGCAGAAGGCCCTGGTGGCAGTGTTCCTGCAGGCTATGGATTCTATACAAGTATAGATGGCGGTGAAAATTGGACTTTTCATGATTTTCCTTTGGATCCTGACCCTCCGACGACCTGTGATCCAGGCAGTTCAAATTATGATCCAAGCTGTGACATAACTTTTCAATATGGAGGAGAAACTTATACAAGGATCAGGACAACGGTTTCCGAACAATCCCCTCCTTATGCTATCGATTTCAATGGTGATGTAATTTTAGTCTCTGCTTGGGCTTCCGGCTTGTTAAGAAGTACCGATTTTGGAGCAACCTGGAAGAGGATCATATTACCACCTTCCGATGTTATCAACTTTAGTCCAGATAATACATATGAGTGGAATTCTCAATATGATAGTCAATCCATTAACAGATATGACCCGCGAGGAGATAATAATCTTTTTGGATTTGGAGTGCTTATTGATTCTCAAGAGCGAGTTTGGTTTGGTAGTGCCGGTGGTATTAATATTTCCGAAAACGCACTCACCGCACCTACTGATAGTGTTTCATGGAATCGTGTCCGTTTCGATAATTCACCTGACGGTTTATTGGGTGACTGGATCATCGCTATTAAAGAAGACCCTCAAACCAAAAGGATCTGGCTTACAAATTGGATAGCGGAGCAACCTCAAAAACAGGGCGTTGTTTATACCGACGATGGCGGAGAAACCTTTACTCAAGTCCTGATCGGAGAACGTATCAACGACATCGGTTTTAAAGATGGATATGTTTTTGCCGCAGGTGATAATGGATTATTTATTTCTGAAGATGGAGGAAATAGCTGGATCAAATCTCCACAAATCAAAAGCCCAAATACGATAATAAAATCTTCGGCTCAATATTTTGCGGTAGCCTCAACTACGGAAAGAGTCTGGGTTGGAACCGATGATGGGATTGCGTCAACGGATGATTATGGCTTTTCCTGGGAAATCACCCGCGTAGACTTCCCCCTTACCGGTGGAAACAGGTACGAGCCTGATGCAAGGAATGTGAATACCTATGCCTATCCAAATCCCTTTTCACCTACCATTCATAAATTGGTTCGCATTAAGTTTGAGGTAGAAGCCCAGGGAAATGTAAGAGTAAGAGTCTTCGATCTTGGAATGAATTTGGTAAGAGAGATTGAAAATAACAGTTTCGCTTCCGGTATTTATGAAGCAGTTTGGGATGGCTATGATGGCAAGGGCCGGAAAGTAGCTAATGCTCCTTACATCTATATCATTGAAACTGAAAGCGGTCAGATCAACGGCAAAATTTTATTGGCTGATTAATGAAATTGAAGTACACACATAAGAACTTATTATCATTAACTGGATTGGCTGTTTTATGGTTTTTGATCGCTCCTGATCTTTTAGCTCAAAATGGTGGGTTTGCCGGAGCTTCTACCCGCATGGGTTTTAGCGCGCGAGGTATCGCCATGGGGAATGCAATGAGTGCCGTCACTTCAGAAGGGGCTTTCCCCTACTATAATCCCGCTCAAACAGCTTTACTATTGGATAGTAAGCAAACGGATCTAACGGTAGGAGCTTTAAAATTTGATCGAGTATTTCAAAGCACCAGCATTCAACTGCAGCTTCCTCCTACAGCCGGATTATCATTTAGCATTCTGCGAACCGGGGTGAAAGATATTGACGGGAGAACCCAAAGCGGATACCCTACCGAACTGTTCGATATTTCTGAATATCAGTTAGCAAGTAATTTTGGTATTCGACTCAGTGAAAAATTTAATGCCGGTATTGGGGTTAAATTCGGCCTTGCCAACTATCATGAGGAACTGGACAATGCCGTAAGCGTCGGTATCGATCTTGGAGCGCTGTATCATGCAGGAGATCATCTTAATATTGCATTTTCCGTTAAAGATCTGTTTGCCAGCTATTCCTGGAACGCCGAAAACCTGTATCACTTAGATCAATCGCGCAATGTGGTGAATAACTTCCCCACCCGAATCATCTTTGGACTGGCTTACCAGGCCGATCAATTTACCCTTTCCGGAGATTTTGAACTCCAGGCCTACACTTCTGAAACTCAAACCCGTAAGGTTTTTGTCTCAAATGGGACACCCACCACTATTTTCAATACCGAACTTATTAATACAAGTTCAACACAATTACGTCTGGGCGGCTCCTGGAAAACCCACGAACGGTTAACGATAAGAGCGGGATATCAACTTCCCGAACTCACACAAACTGAGAGCTGGACCTTAAGCAGTGGTTTTTCCATTCATCTTCCCTTCGATACTTTTTCGCCTTCCGTTGACTATGCTTTTGTTATGGAGCCATATAGAATTTCTAATATGCATGTATTTTCATTAAGATTGAACCTATGAAAACAGGATTAGCCATTTTATTCTTACTGTTTATCAGCAGCTCTGCTATTGCCCAAAGTTCCGGATTTGCAATGCTAGATATTGCTCCTACCCCTTTCTCTTTATCTAAGGCCGAAGCAACAACCTCAATCCCGGACGGTTCTGCATCTATCTACTCCAATCCGGCTTTACTGATCTATAATAAATCATCATCCATTGATCTGAGTTATACATTATGGATCGCAGGTGTTAATAATATTTTTGGAGGAATTAATTTTATAAATGAACGGCGTGCCATAGCCTTTTCATTTTATTCCTCAGGGGCTGATGACTATCAGCAATACGACCGGCCGGGACAGTCGAATGGTAATTTCTCAATTCAATATTTATCCATTTCTGCCGCTTATGCTTACGATTTCAACTATTTTTCGTTAGGCGGGGCTATTCAATATCTGAATGAAGAAGTATTTACCTACCAGGCCAATGGATATGCATTCAACTTTGGCATTGCCACCCAGGTATTTGATGAACGGATAAAAGCCGGAGCTTCTTTAACAAATGTTGGAGAAATGGATCAGCTAAATATCAATTCAACCTCCCTTCCTTCTAATTTAAAGTTTGGACTTTCAGCGGATATCGCTGAATTAACAGCCCCAAAAAATGATAATCTACCAATTTTAATATCCGCATTTGCTGATTTTATACACCCATTGGAAGATACTTCCGGAAAAGATTTTGCAGGCTACATCTCTTCAGAGAATTATTTTAATCTTGGGTTAGCTCTTACCATAGCTGAAGTTTTGGAGTTAAGCGGTGGTTATAAAACACAAAATAACGTTCGCCCAATTGCTTTTGGGGCAGGATTTACTTCAAATGAAATTACTTTTAATTATGCGCTTATTCCTTTTAATACCGGATATGGTACTGTACATTCCATTGGAATTAAGTATCAATTTAATTAGGGGTATTTATGGAAGCTACCTCTCTTGCGGAGATCTATGCATCGATAAATGAGGAATCAGATACGATTTATGTTGTTCCCTTAATAAGGCATAGTCATAAAGAAACTGACTATTTGTATCTGCTATATAAGGACTTAATTGATTCTGATAAATATAATATCAAATCGATCAGTGTCTTTAATCATTTCAAACTACTACCTGGAATTGTCTCCAATAAAAATGCCATTCTTCACTACCATTGGCTGGAATTTCAGACTTTCAAATCTCTTTTAGGAATGCCCTGGAAAATGATATGCATATACCTTTTCCAAAAGCTTGGTGGTCATATTGTATGGACTCTTCATAATGAATTTCCTCATGATCAAAAATACTTGAACCTGCACAGTTTTTTGCATAAGAAAATGTCTCAATGGGCCGATATATTACATGTTCACTGTAATACTGCTAAAATAAAAATGAGCTCGAGACTGAAAGCACCTAAAGAAAAATTCAGATTGATTCCCCATCCTGAATTTCCTGCTTCCCCCCTGCCAAAAGAAGACGCTATAAGCCATTTAAGTGATCATTACGAAACCCGCTTAATCTCCGACGTCCCTACCGTTCTTATGTTTGGCAACATAAGTCAATACAAGCAAATGAATGAAGTAGCTGAAATTATAACTGCGTTACCTGAAGAATGTAATCTTGTTATAGCCGGCCCGGTAAAGAAAGGTCATATGAAACTCTATGAAGAATTAAGGAAAAAGGATAAGGATAGTGACAGGATCCAGCTCATTCCAAATTTCATACCCGAAAGCCATGTATCCTGGTTTTACTCGGCTGCCGATATTTGTGTATACAATTACAGAGAAATTTTATCATCTGGAAGTTATCACTTAGCCAAAGCGTACAATAAAACTATAATAGCCCCTAATATGGGCTGTCTTTCTGAAGAAAGTGATGTACCAAATGTCTTTCTTTTTAATGATCCAATTGAACTAAATACATTATTGAAAGAACAATTAACAGCCTTTTAAATGACTAAACTTAAAGAAAAGGCTTTTTGGATCATCTCCGGTGATATCGCGGGACGGGGGCTTGCTTTTCTTACCTCTGTTTATCTCGCAAGAACGCTTGGTTCTGAGTTTTACGGACTTATTACCGTCGCTATTTCAATTCTTGGATACGCTACCTGGTTTTCAGATCTCGGACTAAATAATGTTGGTACCCGGGAAACGGCTAAAGAGCCCTCAAAGCGAATTTACAGGGTCCTTGAAGTTTTTAGGATGAAATTACTCCTGGGTGTTATAGTTCTGATTCTTTCCACCTTTTTTATATCTATGATTGACACCGGGGAGATAGAAAAGCAGGTAATATTAGGTTATTTATATTCTCTGATTCCCTATATGGCATTACTGGATTGGTTTTATGCCGGCAAGCAAGAGTTTGGCAAAATAGCCGCTTCAAAAGTCCTTAATGGTCTTGCTTATTTCCTGCTTGTATTTTTAATGGTTCAAAGTTCAGAAGATGTTACCATCGTTCCTGTTCTCTACACAACAGGTATTTCAATTTCAGCACTTACACTTGGTACCTTTGCACTAAAAGATAAGCCCTTTTCACTGCCTTCCCGGGGAAATCAGATATATCCTGATCTACTTAAGACAAGCTCCATTTTAGGATTGGGGCAGTTTTTTGCTCAAGTTGTTCACCTTTTGCCACCCCTGTTAGTTGGCGGTCTTATCTCATTTCATCAAGCAGGTATATATGGTGTGGCTTTTCGAATAGTTATCATTGCCATGATGATAGATCGTGTTTTCGTGAACCTATTACTCCCGAATTTAGCTTCAATTTGGAGTAAAAATCGTTCTTTAGCATTCGCCAGAGTAGGTAGCGTATATCAAGTTGTCTCTACCGGTGGTGCTCTTATAGCTATGGTAACGGCAATAGGTGCAGAGCAAATTATTCAATTGCTTTACGGCTCCGAATATGCAGACAGTGTTATCATACTTCAAATTCTATCTGTTATGATAGCCGTTACTTTTATAAACAGCTTGTTTTCATTCGGACTTGTGGCCACAAATAAAGATAAAGAGTATTTCCTAGCTACTTGTTTTGGAGGTACAATATCGGCAGTTATTATTTTCAGTTTTGCGGCACTTGGTAATACAGTTTTGGTTGCCTATTCAGTTTCATTGGCAGAAATTATAATCACTCTTTTCACCTACTTCTGGTTTAGGAGAGTGATTCCTTCAAGTTATATAAAACCACTATTGGTAAGTTATCCTACAGCAATACTATTATTCTATCTCTCCACCCTTAGTCCCCTCGATCCTCTTTTAAATGCATTTTTAGCAGCAATTATATATTTATTGATCATTCTAAAGTCAGGCATACTTAAAACAGAACAAATTGAATGGGTAAAAACTAAGTTGGGGCAATGAATCAAAGGCTGTGCATAGGAATACAAAATCTTACTTCTGAATTGGAGAAACTCCTAAATGAGATTCCGTATCAGCAATAGATACTGAAAAAATAGCAACCAGAGCAAAAACACTTTTAAAAATCAGGTAGTGATTCTTCCCACTCAGCTATATTTGGCCATGGTGCTGCAACAATAACAATTAAAGAAATCTTGAGAGATCAGCTGTAATCCTGAAACTCATCTACCCCTTCAGGACCATAATCATCAGTGAAAAACTGAATCGCTCCTATTGTAACGCCCTTCAGAATAAAAATGATAAACACTGCCATTAAACCAAATTCTTTAAATGCCAGGATCAATACAAGATATACAAGGAATAAGATGAACCTTCCTTTTTCTTCACGAATGGTTTTACGGTCGAAACGCGGGATTTTATCGAATGGTAACGTACTGACCATTAAAAATGAAATGACCACAATGAGGGGTATTAAGGCAGAGTTCACTCCATTCTCCAAAAAAGAAAAGATCTCCAATGAATCCCTGAATGTCAGGAAAAAGGCACCCAAAATAATAGCTTGAGCCGGTATGGGAAGTCCAATAAAAAAATCCTTAGATGGTTGTAATCTGGCGTTCACGTTGAAACGGGCTAATCTTACCGCGCCGCACAAAGGAGGCAATGCACTTACGATGATCCCGACAAATCCCAGTTCATGTAATGTCCAGGTATAGATCAAAAAGCCTGGCGCAACACCAAAGGAAACCATATCACTAATGGAATCTAATTCTATACCAAAATCACTTGTAGCATCTGCAAGACGAGCCATTAATCCATCAAAAACATCAAACAATCCAGCTAAAGCAATTAGCCAGGCTGCCCTTACGAAATCACCGTCTGATACTGATATTATAGCCAAAAACCCACTGAATAGATTCATCAGTGTGAAAAAACTGGGCACAGCGATCCTCTTATTTACCGGGGGCTTGGTTTCTTTACGCCGCTTTTGACGCTGCTTAAATGAGTGATATTTCTTTTGAATGGGATATTTCATGCGATAATTACTCCGATCACTGATTCTCCTGCCACCGTTTTGTCACCGGGCTTAACTTTGATTTCGACATTTCCGGGAACTACAACATCCATTCGAGAGCCAAACTTCATGATACCAAAACGTTCACCGGCTTTGAGCGCATCCCCTTCTTGGATATTATACACGATGCGGCGAGCCAAAAAACCGGTGATCTGCCGGAAAAATATTTTTGTATTTGATGGGTGAAGAACTCCAAAATCAGCTCTTTCATTTAGCTCAGAAGCATGTTCTGTCCATGCCATAAGATATTCTCCGGGATGATATTTCACATACTCAAGAGAACCTGAAACCGGATTTCTATTTACATGAACATTAAGCGGAGAAAGAAAAATACTGATCTGAGTGGCTTTACCCTTTATATAAACCGGCTCCACTATTTCTTTCACAAAAACAACTTTCCCATCAGCCGGGGAAACAATAAGTTCATCTGCATCAGGGATATTCCGATCGGGATCACGGAAGAAAAAGATGGTCAGACCGGTTAGCACAACCATTGCTAAAACTAGAACATATCTAAACCAGTGCTCCAGAAAATAGAAGGCAAATCCACATACCAGAACTGTGACCAAAAAAACTAATGCTATGGTAGAATATCCGTCTCTTGCAATCATCTTAAAGCCCGAAGTATCTGAATGCGTCGTTGAACATTACAAAGATAAATAACCCGATCATGAGGAAGAAACCAATCTGTTGGGCAACCATTCGTACTTTTTCTGAAGGTTCGCGTCGGGTAATACCTTCATAAAGAAGGAATACCAAATGACCACCATCAAGTATCGGTATGGGGAGAATATTTAAGATCGCGAGTGTTATACTTAACAAGGCCGTTATATTCCAAAACCCTATCCAACCTGCCTGATCTGTTGCGTCCTTGGTTATATTTGCAATGGCAATGGGACCTCCAAGATTTTGAGTTACAGAGATATCGCCTGTGATCATTCGCGTAAAACCTTGTAAGATCCCAACCGTTTGCTCCATGGTTTGATTATAGCCTTCCGCTATTGATTCAAAGAAGCCATAATCAATAGTCTCCAACCCTAAATTATGCAATTGAGGCCGTGCAATTCCAATTGTTCGGGTTTCAGGATTAGGAGTAATGGAAGCATAGAAAAGAGAATCTTCCCGTTGAACTCCAAAGTTAATTGCGGTATCAGCGGTTTGTATAATTTCTACCAACTGCAACCAGTACAAAACCGTATCCCCATTTGCAGATACAATTTGATCTCCAGCTTCTAATCCGGCTTCGGAAGCGGGTTGTCCGGCAGGTACTGATGCAATTTTACTTGGAATCATATAACCTATATCCAAAAATCCACGGGTTTGAAGGCTATCCAAATAATTTGAACTAACAGGAATATTTACACGCTGACCATCGCGAATCACAGTATAATTCAGATCATCTACAGTAATCTCTGATGCAGAGACTAATTCATTAAAATAGACGACTTCTTCTCCGTTTACACCAATTACTTTATCTCCGGTTTCAAAGCCAATTTCATTTAAAATGGAACTTTCAGGGACGTATATTCCGGCTGTTTCCTGAATAGGTAATACAGCTTTTCCATTAGTGTACGTCATACCAAAGTAAATAAAGAATGCCAGGATCATATTAAAGATCACTCCTGCAGTAATTGTGATAATGCGCTGCCAAACCGGTTTGCTCCTGTATTCCCATTCTTCAGGTTCTTTATCGAGGTGTTCGGTATCCATGCTTTCATCTATCATCCCCGATATCTTAACATATCCGCCTAATGGGGTAGCTCCGATGCAGTAATCGGTGTCTCCTTTTTGAAAGCCCCAAACACGTGGTGGAAATCCAATGGAAAAACGCTCCACTCTCATTCCAAACCATTTGGCGGCTAAAAAGTGTCCGAGTTCATGCACAAAAACGAGGATCATTAAAGCCCCGCCAAATATCAGAAGTGTATTTAATAAATTTAAAAACCAGTCCATGTAAATTATTTAGTAATTGATTTTGCGTAGTTACGAGTCTCTTTGTCTATTTCTTTTAGCGTCTCCGGGTTCAAACTATCATTCCAATCAATGTTAGCCAAACTTTTTTCAACAATTTCAGGGATATGAATATAACCAATTTCTTTATTCAAAAATCGTTGAACAGCCACTTCGTTTGCCGCATTTAAAATAGCAGGCGCGTACCCTCCTTTTTCAATGCTCTCCATAGCTAACCTGACACATGGAAACTTATCATAATCAACGGGTTCGAAGGTAAGATTTTGAACGTCATTCCAATCCATTCTTGGAGTATCCAGCTGTAATCTTTTGGGATACGTTAAAGCATAGATTATAGGAACTTTCATGTCCGGTAAACCGAGCTGTGCTTTGCTTGATCCGTCTATAAAAGTGATTATGGAATGAATGATACTCTGAGGATGAATGACCGGTTGAATTTTGTGTACGGGAATGTCAAACAACCAGTGTGCTTCGATGATCTCCAGGCCTTTGTTCATCATGGTTGAGGAGTCAATGGTTATCTTAGCTCCCATATTCCAGTTGGGATGATTAAGCGCCTGCTCTACAGTAACTTCCTTCATCTGCTGTTTTGTGAAGGTGCGAAATGGACCACCGCTGGCTGTAATAATGATCTTCTCGATATCATCAAGGGATTCACCGGCAAGGCATTGAAGCATGGCGCTGTGTTCAGAGTCAACGGGAATGAGTTCCGCATCCGATCTTTTAAGCTCTTCTGTGATGATCTCTCCCCCAACCACCAACGATTCCTTATTGGCCAGTGCGATCCTCTTGCCGGCCTGAACGGCTCTTAAGGTTGAGTCAAACCCTGCGTAGCCAACCAAAGCATTTAGCACGGTATCTACATTCTTGAGTGAAGCTAAGTCAGATAAATGTTCACTTCCGCTTAAAACTTTGGTTTCCGTACATTCTTTTTCTAAGTCCTTTGTATGACTTTCATTTACAATAAGTGTGTATTCCGGATTGAATTCCCTGACCTGCTCTGCCAATAATTTCCAGTTGGAATTTGCAGATAAAGCAATGACTTCAAATTTCTCAGGATGCTGCCGAACGATATCAAGTGTTTGGGTCCCAATGGATCCGGTTGATCCAAGAATAGCCAGTTTTTGTTTCTTCAAATGTTTCTTTCTTTTGCTTCTTTAGAATATTGTACTCAATTTTAAATTTGGTAACCGTAAAACCATAAGTCAAGATAAGTGATTCCAAATTAAGTAGTTTTTCAAAATCCCATCTCTTTAGCCACTTCATACATTTGAGCATGAGCAACTACCGTTTGCTCTAAAGTCGGTGCATAACCCCCGGAAAGTAACAAAACTAACGGATAGTCTTTTTGTTTGAAATGTTCGACCACAATACGGTCCCTTTCCCGAAGTCCGGATAAAGTCAACGAAAGCCTCCCAAAATGATCTGTTTCCAGCGGATCAATACCTCCTAAATAAAACACCAGATCAGCCTTGAATTCAGATTCGATCTTCTGCAAAGCTGAGATCAATGTTTTATGATACACCTCGTCCCCTGTTTTATCCGGTAAGCCAACATCAAGGTCTGATGGCGGTTTTTTGAACGGATAATTCTTCTCCCCGTGTATCGAAAAAGTAAATACATTTGGATCGTCCCGAAATATATAGGCTGTTCCATTACCCTGATGGACATCACAATCTACCACCAAAACTCGATTCACCCACATCGATTGCTGCAAAACCTTAATGGCCACGGCTACATCATTATAAACACAAAACCCTTCTCCATGATCAGGCATAGAATGATGTGTGCCACCTGCCAGGTTTCCGGCTAATCCATCCTCTAAGGCCATCATTCCGGCATTTATAGTGCCCTGAACCGCTAGCCGGGAACGAATGGCCAAAGACTTACTCCAGGGGAGCCCCATTCTTCGAATCTCTTTTTTATCCAGTTCACCGGTCCATACAGCTTTTGCATATCGTTCAGTGTGAGCCGTAATGAGGTTAGAGAAATCTACAAGGGAAGGTTCCACGACTTCGCTTTCCTTAACTATTCCTTTATCAATTAAGTAAGAATGGAGCCCGCTGAATTTCCGCATTGGGAAGATGTGGTTGTCGGGGATATCGGCGACATAGCCTGGGCTGTAGCTGACTCTCAAAAGTAATGCTCTTTAGTTTAACTTTATGATTCCCATCATGCGGCCGCTTTTTTCTTTTTGTCGGCGATAGGAATAAAATTGCTCATCATTGATGGTACAGTGTATATCTAATTCAATTTTAGATTCCATCATTCCCTGTTCCAATAGCTGATGTCGAATGAATTTTTTAAGATCTACGTGAGGTTTTTCATAATTATTTCGATCCACAAATTTATCGGGAAACTGTGCGGCAACCTCTTCCCCAACTTCAAAATTCTTTAAAGAAATACATGGGCTGATAAAGGCTTTTATGTTTTTAATTTCAGCTCCAAGGCTTATCATTTTAATCAGTGTTTTTGGAATGATATTCCCAGCAGCGCCCCTCCATCCGGCATGTGCAGCCGCAATCACTCGATTTTTGGGGTCCGCAAACAGAACTGCGGCACAATCTGCTACTTGAATGGCTAGAGCCAAATTGGTCTTTGCTGTTACAAAAGCATCCGTATTTGTATAGGTTCCACTATGTTGCACCACTTCGATCTTGGTTTTATGTACTTGTATCGCATATGCAATTTGGTGGGTATTTAAACCAATTTCATCGAGAAGCAGTCTTCGGTTTTGGAGTATTATCTCTTCATCTTCTTCAGTATTCAATCCGAGGTTTAAGCCCGGAATGTTCAGCTCGGGGTGAACCGATTCATGATTGCGTAAGCTGAACCAACTCGAGATCGATTCATCATTCAGCAATGTAGGTTTTATGAATTTAATTGGGAAAGACATCATCCAGCTTCATTTTAATGAGACCTAAAGGGAATTCATACCCGGTCCATAGCTTAAAAGAACGTGCACCCTGATGGATCAGCATGTCTAATCCCTCTATGGGGATTCCTCCGGATTCTTTGGCTTGTTTAAGAAATTTTGTTTCCCTGGGATTATATACCACATCATAACAGATTTTACCTTCCAAGGTATGGGTTTCATCTTCCTTTACAGGCGAAGCATCAATATTTGGAACCATACCCAACGGAGTGGCATTAATGATGATCGCAGCATCCTCTGCATAAGCATGCCAATTATCATAGTTACACATAATGACCTCTTCAGAGGGATCATATTGACCCGGCCTTCTGGAAACCAAAATAATTTCATCGATTCCCATTTCATACAATGCAAAAGAAATAGCTTTGGTTGCCCCTCCAGTTCCAAAAATTACTGCTCTTTCACCCGCTAATTCATCTTCATATTCTTCGACCGGTACTTTAAAGCCATGTGCATCTGTATTTTCCCCAACTATTTTGCCATCTCGTTTTACGATAGTGTTAATAGCTCCGATCTGAGCTGCTTCTACTCCAAGTGTATCCATGGCATCGAACAACGTTTCCTTATAAGGTATAGTAACGTTTGCACCAAGAAATTCCAGCTTATTCAAATGAGCTATAAGAGATGATATTTCACTGTTACGAACGGAAACGGCGTGATATTCTGCCTTTAATCGATAATGCTCTAGAGCGGTATTATGCATCAATGGTGAAACACTATGGCTAATAGGACTGCCGATCAGCAAATAATGCGGCATCCGACTCGATTCAGATTGAAGAAATTTTGAGAATTCCATGATCGCTGAAGTTAATGACAAAAAAAATGCGCATCGATACGATGCGCATTGTAAATAAAGTAGTAAAGATTGAATTACCTTATGCAGTAACTTCTTCTTCGGTCTCTTCTTTTGGCTCCAATGGGGTTTCTTTGAAGGTTCCGCCTTCAGCTAATTCTTTAAATTTTGCAAGATCTTTAGCTAATTGTGCAGGTGAATCTTCGATGAAGGAAGCCAATTCTTCTTCAGGATCCCCGAAAAATGTACGGTAGTCCAAAGAAAACTCTACTCGTGTCCGTTCGCCATTATCCAGCGGTGTGAAACGAATAGTTCCGGTTTGGTTGAGATTACCACTAATGGTAATCCAAGCGAATCGGGTATTACGAAGGTTGTCGATAAGATTAGTTGTCCAGTTGTACTCTTCTCCGCCAATATCGGTTGAATATTCGAAGGTCTGAGAATTAACTCTTTCCACTTTGTCTATGCGTTCCAAGAACTTAGGGAATTCAACCGGATTACTTAAAAGTTCATAGACTTTGGCAAGAGGTAAATCAATTTCGATTCTTTCGTGAGCCATAATTTGTTACTTGGTAGTTATGATCGTTAGAATTGTATTCTTTGATGAACTGGTTGTCATGGAAATAGGCAGGACTCATCCAGATTGTTCTAAATTTACGGATAAAATGATTAAGCCTCAATGATCTTTGAAGATAAATACCCAAAAAAAATTTTAAAGTGACCAGAGAAGATCTTTACCCATTTCATTAAAACACTTAAATGTACTTTTAAAGCAAGCAGGTGCTACTTTCTATAACTCTGCTTCCAATTCATTGAAGATATTTTGGTGGATAACATCTATATCTTTCTCGGCATTAATTGTTTTAAACCGAGGTTCGGTTTTGGCAAGATGCTCAAATCCTTCAAAAACGCGCTTATAAAAGCTATCTCCTGCGCGTTCCATTCGGTCTTTCTCGAAGTTTTTAGTGCGTTCAGCAGCTTCATCAAGGCTCAAACGCAAATAAAAAGTAAAGTCAGGGACTAAGTTTTTTGTAGCTGCTGCATTTATTTGATGAATTTGTTCAATAGGCATGCTTTTCCTGCCATATCCCTGGTAAGCAATCGTAGAATCATAAAAACGATCAAGGATAACGATCACATTCTCCTCTAAAAGAGGCCGAACTTTTTCAGCAATTAATTGTGACCGTGCTGATGAGAATAAAAGTAATTCTGTAACAGGATCAATTTCCAGATCAGGGTTAAGTAACATTCCCCTTATCATTTCAGAGACATCGGTCCCCCCCGGCTCTCTGAAAACTTCAACTTGATGACCAAGCTGAATCAGTTTTTCCTTTAAAAGTGAAATCTGTGTCGATTTCCCGCTACCGTCTATTCCTTCAAATGTTATTAGCATGCACAGAAATTAAGAAGAAATTTGATAGGTATAGAAAGTTTTTTCTGATTGTTTAGATTAAATCCATCTGACCGATCGCCAGTCTATGGATAGTTAAGGATTTGTTCCTCAAATTCGGGATCTGTAAGACGAACTTGAAGCCCCGCATTCCCAAAAAATATTAAAATGTAGTCTTAAATATTAAAGCCACCATTTCTTATCTTCCAAAAAAACGACGGACAAAAATTATTCATGCCCAATAAAAAAAGAATTCTTGTTACTTCGGCACTTCCTTATGCCAACGGTCCTATTCATCTTGGTCACCTTGCCGGAGCCTACCTCACCCCCGATTTTTATGTACGCTATAAGCGAAGAACCGATGCAGATGTAGCTTTTATATGCGGTTCTGATGAACACGGTGTCCCTATTACTATTGCTGCCGAAAAAGAAGGGGTTTCACCTCAGGATATTGTAGACCGATATCACGAAATGAATAAAAAGGTATTTGAAGACTTTGGGATCACCTTTGATTATTACGGACGAACGAGTTCCAAAGTGCACCACGAGACTTCTCAGGAATTTTTCACCACCCTTTATGAAAAGGGGTTCTTCAAAAAGAAAACGGAAGAACAACTTTATGATCCCAAAGCGGATATGTTTCTCCCTGATCGGTATGTAAAGGGAACATGCCCCAACTGTGGATATAAAGAGGCTTATGGCGATCAGTGCGAAAAATGTGGTACCTCACTCTCTCCTACTGAGCTTATTGATCCGGTTAGTGCTTTGACCGGTGAGAAACCCAAATTAAAAAAGACAGAACATTGGTACATGCCTCTGGGTGATGTTCAACCAAAACTGGAGAAATGGATCGAGTCTCGCGAAAACTGGAAACCCAATGTTATGGGGCAGGTTAAAAGCTGGCTTACCGATGGGCTGAATGACAGAGCTGCAACCAGGGATCTGAGTTGGGGAGTTCCCGTTCCACTGAAAGAAGCCAAAGGTAAAGTACTATATGTTTGGTTTGATGCGCCCATCGGCTATGTTTCAGCGACCAAAGAATGGGCTCAGCAGCAAGGTAAGCCGGAGCTCTGGAAGGATTTTTGGCAAAATGAAGATACCGAGCTTTACCACTTTATTGGTAAAGATAACATCGTATTTCACTGCATCATGTTTCCGGTTGTATTGATGGAACATGGTGATTACGTACTCCCAAAAAATGTACCGGCTAACGAGTTTCTGAATCTTGAAGGAAAAAAATTATCTACCTCAAGAGGCTGGGCGGTTTGGCTTCATGAATATCTGGATGAATTTGAACCGGACTTGTTACGCTATGCACTTGGAACCACCCTTCCTGAATCAAAGGATTCTGACTTTTCTTGGAAAGACTTTCAGATGCATATTAATACCGAATTAGCCGATGTTTTAGGCAATTTCACTAATCGTTCTCTTTCTTTTACCGCAAATTATGCTGAAGGAAAAGTACCTGAATTGATCGAACCTTCTGACCTTGATAAGGAAACCCTTCAGGCTATTGATGACCAAAAAATGAAGGTTACGCAGGCTTATGAGAATTTTCGCTTCAAAGAAGCCATTAATGAAACCATGAATCTCGCCCGGATCGGCAACAAGTATTTCACGGAAACTGAGCCCTGGAAAACCCGTAAAGATGATCCCATCAAATGTGGGAATACATTACATATAAGTTTGCAGATCAGCGCAGCTCTCTCCTGCCTGTTCGATCCCATTCTTCCCACCAAGATGAAGCAATTGCGGGCTCAGTTTGGATTGAGTGATGACTTTAGTTGGGAAGAGATCAATGCTAACATGCTTAAAAAAGGAACACCTGTTATTCAGGGTGATATTTTATTTAATAAGATCGAGGACGACATCATCGAACAGCAAATCCAAAAATTACATGAAAAATCTTCGGCCGCAGACCCTACACCTGATGTTCCTGAGTTAAAAGAAAACATTGAGTTCGGTGATTTCATGAAACTGGATCTTCGTGCCGGAAAGATCATTTCTGCCGAAAAAATTGAGAGGTCCAATAAGCTCCTTAAACTTAAAGTTGATATAGGACTTGAGAAAAGAACCATCGTATCCGGGATCGCCAAAGATTTTAAAGCTGAAGACTTGCCGGGTCAAAAAGTGAGTGTAGTGGCAAATCTTGCTCCTAAAAAATTAATGGGCGTGGAAAGTCAGGGCATGATCCTGATGGCTGAAACCCCGGAAGGCGAACTAAAGTTTGTGGAAACATCGGCTGAGCCGGGTAGTCCTATTACTTAATGGATACCCAACAAGTTAACGATTGCACTATTTCTGATCTTAACACATATCCCCTGGGTTGTACGTCTGAACATGGGGCGACCATTTTCAGGCTGTTTTCACCGAAAGCTCATTCTGTATCGGTTTTCATATATGAATCATATGAAGATGAATCAGGTATAGTGATTCCTTTAACTAAAAGTGAGGATGGTGTCTGGGAAACCATCATACAGAATACTTTTATTGAAAAGTGGTATGCCTATAAAATATCAGGCCCTGAGAATGATCCCTTTTTCATGCAAACTTCCCACACCATAGCTGATCCATGGGGTAAATACGTAACTTCAAAGAATCATCACCTTCAGTTTCATAAGACAAAGATCCTGCCTCCTCTTAATTTCGATTGGGAAAATGATACATTTATAGGCCCGAAAGATCCTCGAGACCTCATTATTTATGAGACTCATATTAAAGATATGGTTGCTCACCCCACTGCAGAAACTTATGTGCAAGGCATTTATAATGATTTCAGGGAGGCAAAAACAGGTGGGATTCAGCATTTGAAAAAGCTTGGAGTTAATGCCGTTGAATTTCTTCCCCTTCAAAAATTCCCATATTTCGAACCACCCTTTCAAGAAGAAACGGAAGAAGGAATTAAGAATACCTGGAACCCTTATGCCCGGAATTATTGGGGCTATATGACTTCCTTTTTTCTCGCCCCTGAAACGCTGTATGCTTCTGATGCCAGTTTAGAAAAAGGAGACGTTATAGGAAGAACAAGAAAGGCAGAATCAGAGCTCAAAAACTTGGTCAAAGAACTTCATAAAGAAGGCATATCAGTAATCATGGATGTAGTATACAATCATGCTTCCCATTACGATCTGAATCCACTTAAATATACTGCAAAAGACCATTATTTTAGATTAGATGACACCGGTAACTTATTGAACGACAGCTGGACAGGGAATGATATTGATTCAACTTCTGCATACTCAAGAAAATTGATCGTAGAGTCTGTAAAGCATTGGATAACCGAATACCATATTGATGGATTTAGGTTTGATCTTGCCGGTATTTTGGATTGGGAAACAGTGGATCTCATTAAAGAAGAAGCACGGAAGTTAAATCCCCATGTATTATTGATAGCCGAACCCTGGGGCAGTGAATATAAACCCGAGGGGTTTTCTGATCACGACTGGTCCTCCTGGAATGATCAGTTCAGAAATGGGATAAAAGGATATAACCCATCAGAAGATAAAGGACTCATTTTTGGTAATATCGGATTGCATTCTCGTTTTTCTATTGAAAACCTGATAAGAGGTACATTGAAAAGTAATGCTTTCGGGCTTTTTAATCATTCAAGGCATTCAGTAAATTATCTCGAAAGTCATGACGGTTACACACTGGGTGATTATATTCGAATAGCCTTAGACCCCAAAAAAGGCTTGCAGGTGTTCAGTGATAAAGATGAGGCTACTGTACTTTCCGGCCTAGAGGAAAAAATTGCAAAGCTGGCCTCTCTTATTCTTTTTGTATCTCAAGGTATCACAATGTTGCATGCGGGTCAGGAATGGGCTCGCTCAAAAATTATCGCTGACCCTGAAAATATTGATCCCCAAAAAGGACAGTTAGACCGCGATACTTACAATAAAGATGATGAAACAAACTGGCTGAATTACAATGAAATTGAATTAAACGAAAACCTATTTAGATATTATAAAGGCTTAATAAAATTAAGGTTAAAATCTCCAGCATTTAGAAAATCAGAACCTGAGGATATTAATTTTAAAGTTTATGACGACCCGCTTCATATTACATTCTCAATTGATGGAAAAAGTTCGGGTGATAAGTATGATTACTTTGTATCATTGAACGCAAATGAAGGACTTGAGCATGAAATTATATTACCTGCAGGATACTGGGAAATTGTTGTTAACGCCAGCAAAGCCGGTTATAATACCATAAAAAGCACACATCAATCACTAAATGTGCCCCCAAGTTCCGGAGTTGTTTTAAGAAAGTTGCGTGTAACCAATGCTTAAAATATTTTACAGACCTAAAATCAAAACATCCTAAGGAGGAAATCACTTGGCGGAATTAACTACCGATCGCGGATCATGGAATTCAAAACTTGGTTTTGTACTTGCAGCAGCAGGTTCGGCCGTTGGCCTTGGTAACATCTGGGCCTTCCCAACAAAAGTTGCTACCGAAGGTGGCGCAGCATATCTTTTAGTTTATCTGCTGTGTTCGTTCGCCATCGGTTTTCCCGTAATGGCAGCGGAAATAGCAATTGGTCGAAAATCAGGAAAAAATCCTGTTGGTGCCTTTAAAGCTATTAGTTCAAATAAATTCTTTCCCCTTGTGGGTTTGTGGGGTATAATTTGCGGGGTGATGATCCTCTCTTTTTATACCGTTATTGCCGGTTGGGCCTTTGGTTTTGCTTTTGAAGAGATCTTCTATTTTCTTGGCTGGGATGGCGCTGCCAACTGGCTTACAGATACCGATAATGGGTTTAAAAATGCAATAATTGCTACTGTCTTTATGATAGGTACCATAAAGATTATTACAGGTGGTGTCAGCGATGGTATTGAGCGTGCTACCAAAGCTATGATGCCATTACTGATCA
>NZ_DASSWP010000039.1:0-3822 GCF_035704785.1 Gracilimonas sp.
AGCTTTTTAGCAAAAGAGTTTGTGGAAGGCATCTCTTCAAAAAAGTAATAGTTACGCCCCAACCAAGAGGTAGCCAACTCTTTTTCAAAAAGCTCGGAATCAAACAAAATGTGTGATTTGGTTAATGATGGTCATTTCAGAGACTATTAAAAGTAAAACAAAAACCGTAATGTTCCAGATAAAAAGATGAGTGTTATTTCCCGACAATCACCAGCGAATCTTCAGTGCCAAATTCGTTCGGTACATATTTATCAGCAGCGTCATCATTCTCCCAGCGCTCGCCATCAATGTAGTATTTGAATTTATATTCTTTGTCGGGTTTCAGGCGAAGAGTTGTTTTCCAGATACCATTCTTCCTTTCGAGCTTCTCTGCTTTAGTATCCCAATCGTTGAAATCACCGGCTACAGCGATTTCTTTTTTTGCCCATTCAGCGGGCACACTTAAGGTTACTTTACAAACCGTTCGTTTTGGGGTGAATTCTTTGGTGATCATAACAAAAATATTAGTTCGATGAGTGAGTGAGGGTTTATTATAATTATATAATTCAATTGATTCAACGATTTTACAAAAAATAAAAATGACGTCAGCTATATAAAGCCTAATTTATTTATATAAATAACAATATTATTTTAATTAAATATTAATTAAAAGTGTTTTCCTTACTAAGCTTATGTAAATAGTATTTTATTGTCGTTAACTAAATAAAACCCAAATATTTCTAAACGATTATACCCTTTAAACATGATTCACTGCGATATTTGACTCTGAATCAAGACAAGCTGTCTGCTTTTTTGCTAACAACATCAGGATGGCAAGATATTTGTAACCAATAACGTTCAAACAGTTGAACGGCCTCAATTATAAGGTTAACTTAATACTCATAGTTTAGAGACAATTTATCAGAGCACCAGTATTATATTATGATAGATATATTAGATAGCATCGGTAAGACCATTACTAAAATTTTTGGTTCTAAAAGTGAAAAAGACATTAAAAAAATTCAGCCTATCGTAGATGAGATCAAGAGCTACGAAGAAAGCATCAAGAAGCTGAGTGATGAGGAGCTAAAAGCTAAGACCGAAGAATTCAAAAAAAAGATTAAGGATGCCACTGCCGAAACGGTAGCCGAGATAAAAGAGATCAAGAAGCAATTGGATGATATTGAAACCCTGAATCCCGGCGAACATCGAGAAATGGCGGAGTATCTCGATGAACTGGAGCAACGGGAACTTGATATCATCGAAGATGTTTTGGATGAGCTTTTACCTGAAGCCTTTGCTGTTCTCAAAGATACTTGCCGCCGATTTGTTGGGAAGTCCTGGAAAGTGGGTGGGAATGACACTACATGGGAAATGATCCCATACGATGTACAGTTGATCGGTGCTATTGTATTGCATCAAGGCAGAATCGCTGAGATGAAAACAGGTGAAGGTAAAACGCTTGTAGCTATTTTTCCGGCATACCTAAATGCTCTTGCCGGTAAAGGAGTCCACATAATAACAGTGAATAATTATCTGGCAATGCGTGATGCAGAGTGGAACGAGCCCATCTTCAATTTTCACGGACTGCATGTGGATTGCGTTGACCGATATCAGCCGAGTACTGAACAGCGACGTAAAGCTTACAAAGCTGATATCACCTACGGAACCAACAATGAATTTGGCTTCGACTATCTTCGTGACAACATGGTAATAGAACAGGAGCAACTGGTACAGCGGGAACATCACTATACTATTATTGATGAGGTAGATTCCATTTTGATCGATGAGGCACGTACTCCGTTGATCATTTCAGGTCCGGTACCCCAGGGTAATCAGTCTGATAAATATGTTGAGATGAAACCACGAGTTGAGTCTTTGGTACTTGCTCAGAAAAAATTAGTTGCCAACCTTGTTTCAGAAGGAAAGAAATTACTGGAAGAAGGTGATGAGGAAAAAGCCGGACTTGCGTTATTCCGTGCTGTTCGTGGTTTTCCTAAAAACTCACAACTCAGAAAACTTCAGCAGGATCCAAAAATTCAGAAATTGATCCAACGCACTGAATCATTTTACCTGCAGGATAATGCCAAAAATATGCCGGTAGTGGATGAGTACCTGTACTACGCGGTAGATCCTAAGATGAATTCTATTGAAATGACCGAACAAGGCCGGGAATTCATTACCAAAAAAGGCGAGGATGAAGAGTTTTTCATTATTCCGGATCTTGGAGAAGAAACAGCTGTCATTGAGAATGAGCTCGAAGAACTCGAAAAGGAAAAGATCGAGGAAATTGAAAGTAATGATGACTTCAGCGACGATTATAAAGAGAAAAAGATAGACGAGGCCAAGCAGGAAATACGACAGGAAAGAGAGCGCAGGTTTAACGAACTACACCGTAAATTCGCTGAACGTGGCGATCGTATTCATACCGTTAACCAGCTGCTGAAGGCTTACACTAACTTCGAGCGTGAAGAAGAGTATATCGTTCAGGATGGTAAGGTAAACATCGTTGATGAGCACACCGGACGTGTGCTCTCAGGTCGCCGTTATTCTGATGGATTGCATCAGGCGATCGAGGCTAAAGAGCAGGTTAAAGTTGAAGCTTCCACACAAACATACGCAACCATCACCTTGCAGAATTATTTCCGTATGTACAACAAACTGGCCGGTATGACCGGTACCGCCGAAACGGAAGAAGGTGAATTCAATGAGATCTATGAACTGGATGTAGTAGTTATTCCTACCAATAAGCCTATTGCCCGGGATGATAAAGAGGATCTTGTTTTCAAAACCAAGCGAGAGAAATTCAATGCGGCTATCGAAAAGATCCAGGAATATCATGACAAGGGACAGCCGGTATTGGTGGGTACTACCAGCGTGGATGTATCCGAAACCATGAGCCGTATGCTGCAAAGAGCCGGAATCCCTCACAACGTATTGAATGCCAAGCAACATGCCCGTGAAAGCGAAATTGTAAAACAAGCCGGTGAAATTGGTGCCGTAACGGTAGCTACTAACATGGCCGGGCGTGGTACAGATATTAAATTAGCTAAAGGCGTGAAGGAAAAAGGCGGACTGGCCATTTTAGGTACGGAACGTCATGAATCGCGCCGTATTGACCTGCAGCTTCGCGGTCGTGCAGGACGTCAGGGTGATCCCGGTGAGACTCAGTTTTACGTATCTCTGGAAGATGACCTGATGGCAATGTTCATGTCGGACCGGGTGGCCAATGTGATGGATAAGCTTAGTTTTGAAGAAGGTGAAGTCATTACCCATCCATGGATCACCAAATCTCTGGAACGTGCTCAAAGTAAAGTTGAGCAAAATAACTTCAGTATTCGTAAGCGACAGCTGGAATATGATGATGTGCTAAACAATCAGCGTAACGTAATTTATGCGCGTAGAAAACATGCTCTTTCCGGAGACCAGTTGCGTACCGACATTATGGATATGCTGGATGATCTGGTAGAATCAATGGCTCGGGAACATATAGCTGCTGGAGATTACGAAGGACTACATGAAAATATACTTCGCCGCATCGCAGTTGATGTTGATTTCGATAAGGAAGCTTGGTTCAAGATGAATGAACGCGACCTTGCTGATCATATCATTGACAAAGCGCTCGAGATGTACAAAAAGAAAGAGGAGCGTATGGCAAAGCCTCTTTATCAAGTTATGAAGCGCATCAATGAATCCAACCCTGACAATCGTCCCGATAAAGTACAAGTGATATTCACAGATGGAATCCGCCGCATGCGTATTGTAGTGGATGTGGAATCAGCTCTTGAAAATGAAGGTCGGGAAGTTGCCCGTTCTCTCGAAAAAAGTGCCATTCTATCCATC
>NZ_DASSWP010000012.1:0-21169 GCF_035704785.1 Gracilimonas sp.
GCAGGTGCTATCATATCCGGCGGAAAAGGAACGGCTCAGGAGAAGAAGAAATCTCTTGCTGCTGCCGGAATTACGGTTGTGGATAGTCCTGCTGAGATCGGTATTACGCTGAAGAAAATGCTGGAAACTGCTTAGTAGCCAACAAGTTTATGATTAACTTTAAGCCTTCATTTCTTTTGAAATGAAGGCTTTTTTGTTTATTAAAGGCACTTCTGACAGTAATGACGTTAAAATGACGGGTACATGTCGTACTTTAATATTTCAGTGGGACTTATGTTTTGAGTGAAATCAAACACACTATTTACTTATGAGTAATTCATTTGCCAATCAGATCAAACACATTCGAAATCAAAAGGGATTTTCCCAGGAACTGCTTGCTGAAAAAACGGAGCTGAGCCTTCGCACTATTCAGCGAGTTGAGAATGCCGAAACGGAACCTAGGGGCGATACCATTTTACGGATAGCAGAGGCACTGCAGGTTACCCCTGATGAATTGCTTGAATGGAACCAGGTAAAAGACGTCTCTACTCTGATCGTTCTTAACCTTTCTGCCTTATGTTTTCTTTTCTATCCCATATTGGGCGTTATTGTACCTCTTATAATCTGGATTGCCAGAAAAGATGCAGTAAAAGGAGTCAACGAAATGGGAAAAAAGCTGTTGAATTTCCAGATCACTTTTGTTGGTCTTGTTTATCTGATCCATGCTATTTTCTTTGTAATTCCAATTTTACGGATCAACATGGATATGTGGCTGACAGAGCTTATTAACTCACTACCACTTTCTTTGCACTTGATACCGATACTAATTTACGCTATCCCATATATCTTCAATTTTGGATATGTGCTACTTAACACTTTTAGAATTAAAGCCGGAGAGAAAATAGATTATAAACCATCTATTAAAATTTTAAGATAGACTAAATAATAGTACCGTCCGGGATCACCGTCTTCTTCTTCACGATGATGATGCCATCGCGGACATAATGGTATTTATGATCACCGTCTTCAAGATGTTTTCCTCCCACGATACGAACATCGTTACCAATAGCTACATTCCGATCAATAATACAGTTGCTGATAAAGCAACGCTGACCAATTCCCATAGCTGGATTCTCCGGACCTGCGTTCTCGATTACAGTCCGATCTTGGAAAATATCATTACCCATGACAATGGAATTTTCAATGGTGGTTCCCTTCCCTATACGAGACCGGATTCCTACCACTGACCGTACAATACGACTTGCCTCGATGATACAGCCCTCAGCCATAAGGGCATGTTCCAAAGTTGTTCCCATCAACTTGGAAGCGGGGAGCAGGCGAGCACGGGTGTAGATAAAATTTTGATTGTCGTAGAGATTGAAATCAGGAATGGTATCGGCAAGTGCCAAATTAGCTTCAAAGAAAGACTCGATCGTTCCGATATCGGTCCAGTAACCCCCAAATTCATAACTGCATACTTTTTGATCGCCTTTCACACACTTGGGAATGAGTTCTTTTCCGAAATCCGTAGCATCCGGATTATCATCAAAGAGCTTTTTAAGTACCTCACGGTTAAAAATATAAATTCCCATAGAAGCCAAATAGTCTCTCCCTTCACCTTTAAATGGTTCCGGCACCGCCGACTTCCATTTATCCAGCTCATCTTCTGAAGGCTTTTCCACAAAACTTTCAATGTTTCCCTTGGCATTGGTTTTCATGATACCGAACCCGGTGGCATCTTTAGCATTTACGGGGATGGTAGCCACCGTTAAATCAGCCTCATTTTCTTTATGCCGCTCTAACATCTTTGCATAATTCATTTGATAGAGCTGGTCACCTGACAGGATCAAGACATAATCATGTTCATGATTCTCCATATGATGCAGAGACTGCCGCACGGCATCAGCCGTTCCCTGAAACCATCCCGTATTATTCGGGGTTTGTTCAGCTGCAAGAATATCAACAAAGCCACTACTGAATACATCAAAATTATAGGTATTCTTGATATGGCGATTCAACGACGCTGAGTTGAACTGGGTAAGTACATATATCCTGCGAATATCCGAGTTTAAGCAATTCGATATCGGTATATCCACCAAGCGATATTTCCCTCCCACCGGAACTGCCGGCTTCGAGCGATGGTCGGTTAACGGGAAAAGCCGTGTTCCCCTTCCTCCTCCTAATATTACTGCAATTACTGACGAGCGTTTCATACGTACCTTATTTTGGGGTTAATTCTTTGTACATGTCAATATATTCCCTGGCCGAACGCTTCCAGGAAAAGTCGAGCTTCATTATTGTACTTAAAACCTCTGAATACTTTTGAGGATCTTTATACAGCTCTACAGCTCTTTTTATAGCACCCGAAGCTTCTTCGAGGCTGAAATCACTGAATGTAATTCCGTATCCGCCCTTCTCCGAAATATCCTTTACCGTATCCTTTAGCCCACCAACGGAACGTACAATGGGTACCGTTCCATAGCGCATCGCAAACATTTGGTTTAAACCACAAGGCTCAACCCGGGATGGCATCAGGATGAAATCAGAACCAGCATAGATCTGATGGGCAAGTTTTTCATTATACTCGAGCGTGGCGTCAAAATAGCCTACATGATCCCCTTCCATCGCGGAAAAGACCTGATGCAGCTGTGGGTCACCGGTTCCCAATAATATAAAATTCACTTCCTGATCTGAATACATGATCCGCTTAAATAAGTCCGGAAGCAGATCAGCACCTTTTTCTCTTACCAATCGGCCAATGAATGAAATGGTAGGAAGAGCCGGGTTCAAGCCAAATTGCTTGCAGACATATTGCTTGTTTTGGCGTTTTCCTTTCTTGCGATCTTTGAAACCAAAATTGTATTCGATGAGCTCATCCGAAGCAGGATCCCATACTTCAGTATCAATACCATTAACAATGCCCGTTGATTTACTTCGTTCCTGCCGAAACAATTCTTCTAACCCATTGCTGTTTTCAGTCAACTCACTCATATAGTTTTTTGAAACCGTAGTGATCTTCCACGCTGTCTTCAAACCCGCTGCAAGGGAATTCATTCTTCCATCCCAATCTAAAAGGCCAACATTATCTATATTGAAAGCCGGTAATAACTTATAGTTATCAAGATCATATTCACCGTGATACTCTGCATTGTGTACGGTTAGCACGGTTGGAATTTGAGACATGTCACGATAACGGTTGCATTGAGAAAGCATAAATGGAACAAGTCCGGTATGGTGGTCGTGACAATGGATGATATCCGGTTTTTCCTCTTCATCTTTGATCCATTCAAGGGCAGCGATCTGAAAACTCACAAAACGCTCAAGTTCATCCCAATATCCCCTGCCCGACCATGGGTCTATATAGATTCCGGGGCGATCGAATCTGCCGGGAATGTCGATCACAAAAAACGGAAAGCCTAAGGCATCCTCCTTCAATTTTTGCACGGAAAAACTCACCTGCTCATTGGCCATCGAAAAAGACCCCTCATAAACAGTCTCATATTCTTGGGCATCTATCCAATTATTACCATATTTAGGTATCACCACTTCACACTTATGGTCCAATTGATTTAAGTATTTGGGAAGCGAACCAAGAACATCTGCAAGACCACCGGCTTTAGCCGCCGGGTAACACTCTGCACTCAAGTGAATAATGCGCATTGCTTTTGAAACCTATATAATTATTTTCCGTTATTAGATTATAATATGGGAAATAAGAAATCTTTGGGCATCTTCCAAAAGAAAGGGATGCAAATTTCAAACTTTTAATACCTTCCTGATAATCTAAGGAATAGGTTAAAATTCAAATATAAAATCATAAAAAATGGCTGTTATTGAACTAAGTAACGTCTTTAAAGCCTTTGGGAAAACAAAGGCAGTAAATGACGTAAGTTTCGATGTAAACAAAGGCCGGATATTCGGTTTACTGGGTCCAAACGGGGCTGGCAAAACAACTACAATCAGGATGATAAACTACATCCTTACTCCGGACTCCGGACAAATAACTATAAATGGCATTGAAGCCAGTCCTGAAACTCAAAAAATGATCGGGTACATGCCGGAAGAACGTGGTTTGTACAAAAAAATGAAGGTATTTGATCAGCTTATGTATCTAACCCAGCTTAAAGGAATGAATGCGGGAGATGCAAAGAAGTCAATCGACTACTGGCTGGAACGATTTGAAGCCTCCGACTGGAAAAAGAAAGAGATCAGTGAGCTTTCGAAAGGTATGTCTCAAAAGATTCAGTTTATAGCTACCATCGCTCACGATCCAGATATATACATATTTGATGAACCATTTAGCGGACTTGATCCCATCAACAGTGAGACGCTGAAAGAAATCATCATTGAGCTGAAAAAACAGGGCAAAACCATTTTGTTTTCGACGCACCGCATGGAGCAGGTTGAGCAAATGTGTGATGATATTTGTCTTTTTAACCAGGGGGAGGCCGTACTTACCGGCAATCTCAGGGAGATAAAATCATCCTTTGGAGAAAACACCATCAACCTGGAATTTGAGGGAGATGGCTCTTTTCTAGACAAGCTGGAGGATGTTCGTATCAACAATCGATCTACCAACTTTGCGGAGATCAGGGTACTAAACGGACAAAATATGCAGGACATTCTAAAGCTTGCAATGGAGCACGCAGAGATTCATAAGTTCGAACGCATTGAACCTTCATTAACCGAAATTTTTATCTCCACAGTTGGGGAAGACAATATTAAAAAAGCGGAGATCCAATAAAATGAGTTTGCATAAAATATGGCTGGTACTGAAAAGAGAATATCTCACCAGGGTAAAAAGTAAATCGTTTATCATCATCACCGCACTTACGCCATTGGCTTTTGTAGCCTTTATGGGCATTGTGGTTTATATCAGCATTTCAGAATCAGAAGTCGAAAAAAGAATCGGCATTCTTGACGAAACGAATGTGCTGGTTGAGCGTTTAATTGAGCTTAATGACACCCGTTACTTTGATGTTAGCGATGAGCCCGTTGATACACTTCGTGCCCGGGTGTTAGATGGAGAATTAGACGGCTTCATGGTACTGACTGATTCGGTTGTTACCCATGCAAAAAGCCCTACCCTGATTCATGGAGGAAGCGGTGGCCTGTCTTTCTTATCAGCTGTTCGATCTGATTTAAGAGATGTAGTTCGGGAAGAGCGGCTTTCCAGGGAAAACGTATCAGATGAGATCCGGGATATATTTGAAACCCGGACCGGACTTGAAGCTGTTAAGCTGACCGAAGAAGGCGAATCAGAAGATAACACCGTGTTTGCTTCAGCCATTGGATTTATTCTGGGATTGATGATTTTTTTCGGGATCTTCTTTTACGGAGCTTTACTTATGCGAAGTGTTATTGAAGAAAAAACCAATCGTGTACTGGAAGTTATCGCCTCTTCAGTGAAGCCTCTTGAACTTATGTATGGGAAGTTATTTGGGGTGTTATCCATGGCTTTAACTCAATTTGGGATATGGATCTTTTTCTATATCGGCCTTTCTATCGCCGCAGCTCCCGTAGCCGGAATGATCATGGAAGCACAAATGAGCAACCTCCCCGAAGGCACAACCGAAGCCGCTGCTTCCTTCGACGCTTCCGTACTTGAAAATATGGTGATAGACCCCTCTATTTTCGTTT
The DNA here is from genome assembly GCF_035704785.1 of Gracilimonas sp. Classification (GTDB taxonomy): domain Bacteria; phylum Bacteroidota; class Rhodothermia; order Balneolales; family Balneolaceae; genus Gracilimonas. The sequence continues at coordinate 5,620 of NZ_DASSWP010000012.1, forward strand.
ACTTTATCCTATTCTTCTTTTTAGGATTCATGATATACAGCGCTTTGTTTGCCGCCATCGGGGCAGCCGTTGAAACTGAACAAGATTCCCAACAGTTCATGCCTATTGTAGGGTTACCCATTTTTGTGGCTTACTTTCTGAATACTAAAGTTATGCAGGCACCTGACTCGAGTCTGTCAACTTTCATATCCATCTTTCCCCTCACCTCTCCCATCAATATGATCTCGAGGATTGCATCTACGTCGGTACCGGCATGGCAGATCATTCTTTCCATTTTGCTAATGGTACTTACCTTCTTCGGCATTATGTGGATGGCAGCCAAGATCTATCGGGTTGGGATTTTGATGTATGGCAAGAAAGCATCTTTTAAAGATCTCGCCAAATGGATCAAACAAAGTTAGGTTACAAATTAGGCCTCAGGTTTTAGGGACAAGATTTCTTGTCCCTTTTTTATAGCTTTTATTTTAAGGTAATTTTTCATCTTTATGAATGAATTTCATAGCAGGTATTTTAGAAACATACTATCTATTCTAATATTAAAGTGTGAGCAAACCTTTACCTTGATAATATTATAACAGTTAATTTTCACCTAATTGTATAGGGAAAGCTTTGAAATTATATATCAAATATATGGTGAGCCTTCGTTGTAAAATATTGGTCAAGGAAGAACTTAAAAAACTTGGCCTTTATTACGTGACTGTGGATTTAGGCACTGTAGAAATTCTCGAAAACATCACAGATGAACAGCGGAAGCAACTAAAAATTAATCTTTCTAAGTCCGGTTTAGAGCTTCTGGATGATAAAAAACAAATCCTCATCGATAAAATTAAAACCGTGATCATAGAGGTGATTCACCATTCAGATGAAGAACCGGTAGAAAATTACTCGGATTACATCAGTAAAAGAGTGGGTAAAGACTACAATCATTTATCGGATATTTTTTCAGAAGTAAAAGGGATCACAATTCAGCAATTCATCATCATGCATAAGATCGAAAGAGCTAAAGAACTGATACTTTATGATGAATTAAATTTTTCTGAAATAGCCCATAAACTACACTACAGCAGCGCTGCACATCTTTCTAATCAGTTCAAAAAAGTCACTGGGCTCACCCCTTCTTTTTTTAAGAAACTGAAAATCAAGCGTTTAGGAAACCTGGAAGATCTTTAATAGAATCTGAGAGCTATAAAAGTATCATCACCACCTTTTAAAAACAGTAATTTATGTAAGTATTTTTCCTTACTGTGTTACACTTACGGTACAAATTTCATGTTAATTATGGATATGGTAATTATATCATATCAACCCTTTTTATTAAGTAATACAAAAACATGAAATCAATTAAAACAATTTTTAAATATTCTACCTTTACAGCCCTTTTCCTGGCTGTTTTTATGGTAGGATGCGACAGCCAAAATAACGGAGACCCGGATAACGATGCTCCAACAGTTCTATCTACAAATCCTGCAAATAATGATGCAGATGTAGCTCGAAACATGGCCGTTACCATCACTTTCAGTGAAGCAATGGATCCTACAACTATTAACGCTAATACATTCACCCTAAAACAAGGCACAACAACCGTTCCGGGTGATGTTACTTATAGCGGAACTACAGCAACGTATACTCCTACAGATATTTTTTCAGCGGGTGAAGTTTATACTGCAAATATTTCAACCGGTGCTAAAAGTGCTCAGGGTGTTGCCCTTAGTTCAAATACTGAGTGGGATTTTACAACTGCAGGTTCAGAAGAACCTATAGCAGCAGTGGACCTTGGCACTGCAGGCAACTACGTTATTCTTGCCAAAACAGCAATCAATAACAACCCCACTTCTGCAATAACCGGAGATCTGGGTTTAAGCCCCGCAGCAACTTCTTATATCACAGGTTTCGCATTAACCGATAATACCGGCTATGCAACATCTGATCAGGTAACCGGGCAAATATTTGCAGCCGATATGGCCGATCCTACGCCTTCTAACCTGACTACAGCTGTTGGAAACATGGAGACGGCTTACAACAATGCCGCAGGCCGTGAAAATCCAGATTTCGTTGAATTATATGACGGAGATATTGGTGGTAAAACACTTACTTCAGGTCTTTACAAATGGACTAGCGATGTGATCGTACCTGCAAGCGTTACCATCTCAGGTAGTGCTGATGACGTATGGATCTTCCAAATAGCTGGAAACCTGAATTTAAGCTCAGACGTTGAAATCACCCTAAGTGATGGTGCACAAGCCGAAAACATTTTTTGGCAGGTAGCCGGTGAAGTTACTGCTGGTACAGGCTCTCATTTTGAAGGAGTTATTCTATCTATGACAGGTATTACTTTGAATACAGGTGCTACTCTGAATGGACGTATGCTGGCTCAGACAGCCGTAATATTGGATGCCAATATAGTAGTTGAACCTCAATAAATAATTCGAACCTTCATTTAAAGTAGTAAACTTACTTTCATGTAGTGCTTAAAGCAGTCTCGGTGAGAACCGGGGCTGCTTTTTTTATGACTGTGAGATGTTTAAGGAATATCTTGAGTATTGCATTGAGAACAAATATAGGAAAGAATTAAAATTTTCTATTTCTTTACCCAATTGATTTTCGCAATATTCGAGCGGTGATATGATTTATTCAACTCACCTGAATGCGTAATATAACGGGTTTGGGTTTTCGGTTTTTATCGATATGGGTGAATTTATCTTCAGGGATGAATTCACTCTGCGATAAAAATTTATTCAGGAATCTTCGTTGCTTGCCATGCCACTGCTTTCCATTGCCCATCTCTTTTTAGAAACGTACCCGTGTTGTAATATTCCATTCTCTCGCCTGAAGTTGAATTAACAGCCACTAGTTTAAATGCAACAATAGCAGCCTCTCCATATACATTGATCTGTACTTCTTCCCCATGATATTTCACTGCAGGCTCTTCGTTATAATTTGGCGGTCCGGTCATTCCGCTCATGATCTGGGCTTTATCGGTTCTGTTTCCGGCGGAACCTGTGTAGATAAGATCATCAGCCCAAAAACGATCATGAATTTCAGGATCGTTATAGGAAGCCCCTTCTAAAAACTCATCAAGTAGGTTTTGAAGTACCTGTTCATCATTTAATGATTGTGCAAATACAAGGAATGGTAAGATCAGAAACAGGACTGTGCAGATGGAAGTTTTCATCATTGATGGTTTTAGTGGATGTGAATTTTGATAATAACAAGTTCACACCTTAGCTAAAAACAAAAACTGAGCTTAAACCTAATTCTGCAGTTCTCTAATCTTTCTCAAAACCCGGGGATCTAACTCTTCACTTTCCCTGTTCTTCAACAGGTTTTCGGCATCCCCATCACTTAAGTACCCAATGGCGTTCAACGAGATATATCGAATTCTTGGATCGCGGTCTTCCTGAAGCATTTCCAGGGTTTGAAGCCAGTAGTCTTCATTTTCTTCAAATTCCATCAGCAGCTTCAAAGCTTCTTTACGAATGGAATACGGATAATTTCCCAAAGCAAAACGATCAGCTATCGTCATAGACTGACGGGTGGTATCTACAGGAGCTGTAACCTTCAGCACCTTCATTGCTTTTTTATCACCTTGTTCGCTTTGCTCAAATTGTTCTGCTAAGGATATCAATGCATCTGTTGCAGCGATCTGCTTATAAGTGTTAAGAGCCGTATTAAAAACGGTATCCTGCTCAGTTCTAAGCAACGCATTCCTTACCGCGTACTTAACATTTTCATTTCCCTGATAATTAGACAAGGCACGAAGTCCTGACAGCCGTATCGCAAGATCATCAGAATTCAGGTTACCTAAAAAAGTCTGTTCCGTACCGGATGCATCTTTCATTATTACTGAAAGAGTTTCCAGTAAAGCTGCCCTTACGTCGGGATTTTCTTCTATTGTCAACACATCGCGTAGTGCCAACTGCAGATCCGGATTGTCCGCAAAATTTTGAAGCTCAGTTGCAGCCTGGATCTGATCTTCAGGATTAGAACTTCGGAGCTGACGGATCCAAAACAAAAATGGCTTATTCTCATCAAGTTCTAAATCTAATTCTGTATCAGGAGTCAAGGTCAAATAATCAATTCCTGATGAAATATTAACGGAAACTGAATCTAAAGCACCTGTAAAAGTGAGTTCTGAACGTGCAGTATCGGTAAAACCATATTCCATTACTTCTACCCCGATCAAAGACTCTATGGGTTCACCGTTAGCCTCAAAAACCAACATCAATGTGGCATTCAGTTCATCATATACATACTCCACATTGTAAACATATTTTTCTTCGCTACCGACCTTTTCCTGCAATTGAATATCCGGTAAAACTTCCCAATATGCTCCCGTGCTTCCGTACCAAAAATCAGCATAATCATTCCAGTCGGTAACTCCGCTATAATTTTTGATCAGCTGAGGCAATGAACCCGAGATCGTGTTTTTAAGAAAGTCATTTTCCATTGATTCAATGCCTCTCTCCCATAAATTCCAACGGTATATAGATTGAAGGTTATCAGAATTTGCTAATTGTTCTGTTTGAGAAGATCCGGCAAGCAATACTTTCAGAAACTCATATTTGTTATCTGGGGCATTCAGGTAACGGTTATAATTGCCGAACCACTGCTCAGCAATACCTCTTCTTAACTGGGTTGATAACGAACCCAAGCTTTTATATAAATAAATGATACCTGCTCCCGACTGTATCTCCTCCCAATGGTGATCCGGAAGTACAACTATATTCAGCGATTCATAAGGAAATTCAAAGGACAATTTTTGCTCATATGACTTTAAGGTCTCTACAGCTATTGTAAGCAAACCATCTCTCACTTCAGGTAAGAGTGCGCTCTCAGGGGCAAAAAGTCCAATCTCTTTTACTCCTGAACGTGCATTTATTTCCGTAAAATTACCTATTACAAAGCTGATACCGGAAACAGGAATAGCATTTTCCACTCTCCATTCAACCACTTTCTCCTCCGTTGAGATAACTTCATCTCCTACCTTCCTGCCATTAAAGATAATTTGATTGTCAGCCGGAATGGTTACAGAAGCCTCCAATGTAGTTGTTACTTCGGGATGATCAGGAATCGGTAACCAGTGATGCCGGGATTTAGGATTCAGAGAGGTCCACAAATTTCCATACACATCCTTATGAATACCATATGGTGATGAGCTCTCCCAATTGATCCTCAGTTCTATTCTTTCTCCCACACCGGCAGTGTCCGGCAGCTGAATAATTAATGAATCAGATGATACACTGAATTCCGCCTCATTTCCATTTATAGATATTCCCCGTACATCCAGGTCTGAGGTATTAAAAATGATCTCTGTAACACCGGGGCGGCGGACAGTTAACTCATAATTACCTACACCCTTTATCAAAGAACTTTCCTTGTCGATACTCAAGTCCATCTGTATATGATTCAATGCAAATGGTAGATCAGGATATGAAGGGTACTCCCAATCCGCAGAGCTTTGTTGTGGGAATGCCGATACAGATGTAAAAACCAAAACCAAAATTGTAAGTATAAATTTTTTCATTACTTAAAATATGTTTGAAATATTTTTTTTACTTCAGTGTGTAGATCTTTACTTGTAGAGTAACCATTGCCGGAATGTATGGTCTTTTGTCCATGAATATCACAAAACACACCTCCTGCCTCCTCTATTACGGGTAATAACGCAGCGGCATCCCAAATGTTTAGTTCAGGATCATACATCAGATCAGCCCGGCCGGTAGCCACCATCATGTGACCATAGGCATCTCCCCATGTTCTGTGAATCTTAGTTCGGTCCAAAAGTTCCTGAAACAGCTCTTGTTGTCCCATTTGCCTGAACCTATCAATTTCTGTAACCAATAATGTAGCTTCTTTAAGCTTTTCCATGTTCCTCACATTGCAAGGCTTACCATTCAGAGTTACTCCATGGCCTATAGCTGCCGCACATAATTCGTCGAGTGCGGGAGCATTTATAATTCCTACCTTTGGTTCCTGATCGATAAGAATTCCGATCAATGTGGTATAAAATGGAATACCATGTATAAAAGACTTAGTTCCATCAATAGGATCAAGGACCCACTGAATACGACTGTCTTCATTTACTCTTCCAAATTCTTCCCCTATAATACCATGGTCTGGATACCGTTTCAGAATTTCTTCACGGATGATCTGTTCTGTTTCTCGGTCCGCAACCGTTACCGGAGAATCATCAGATTTCGATATTACTTCTATATCTTTTTTAAAATATTTTAAGGTATGATTCCCACCAATGGTGGCAATTTCAGTTGCTGCCTGTAATAATTCTTTTATCATTAATTATGTGAATTCATCAAATATTAAAACTATTCATGTATTTTTCGGCTAAAATCATACGTATGAAAAAAATTCTGCCAAAAATTTTGATCCCGGTCTTGTGTACCCTGCCTTTTACAGCAAATGCACAAGACGGAAGAGTTCAGCTTAGCGACCAAAGCAAGTTAAGCATTAAAGGAAAATCAAATGTAAATGAATTTCGGTGCCAGGCAGAGCATGATCTTCACCGGGATTCTCTTAATTACTACTACATGGTAGAGGAAGATACAGTAACAGTAGAAGGTGTATTTCTCAATCTTGAAATAGATCAATTTGATTGCGGAAAAAGAGCAATCAACCGGGACTTTAAAAGTACTTTGAAATATAAGGAATATCCCTTTATCGAGATCGTGCTTAATGAACTTGTACTTAAACAAGAATCCGACATCATTCCCAAAGAGGCATTGGTAACGATCAAAATTGCGGGAGTGGAAAGATCATATGAGGTACCCCTACATACTTTTTCGAGCAGCGAGGATCATTTTGTAGTTGGGGGAAACAAAGTGCTGTATATGACTGATTTTGGCCTTACCCCGCCTTCCCCCATGTTCGGGCTTATCAAAGTAGATGATGAACTTGATATTGAATTTGAGCTGATTATCAGGCGTGAGCCTTAGCAATAACAGTATATATCTTATCTAAACCAGTCATTAATACATACCTCGGTAGGCAGAGGTACGATGCATCGTGCCTCTGCCTACCGAGGATTAATAATTTCTCCCAATAAAAAAGCCGAATGGCAGTGAACAATTTGTTCCTGTCGCCCGGCTTTCAAAAAAATCTTTTTCCCACAAAAAGGGGCGAGCCTGTCACAGCGCACCCCCTTCCTATGAGGTCGGTATATTAGAAGCTTACTACGGCTTCTAACATGATTCCGCTAAATTCGGCTCCGGCTAAGTCACCGGTGAAACCATCATATATTTGGTTTACATATTCCAGTTTGGTCATTACGTTTTCAGTCATAAACCAGCCACCACCAAGATTGAATCTGGTAACATCGATCTCGTTACCGCCTGCTTCTTCACCGGAAACAGTGTTGTAACGTGTGCCAATATAGAAGTCTTCACCGGCACCAAAGCGATAGAGTAACTCTGCTCCTAATTGGGTATAAGTTCTTGTATCGGTTTCTACTTGGTTTTTACCAGAAGCATTTTCGAATACACCATAGAACTCAAGTCCCTGGAATTTTACGAATGGGTTGATCATGATAGCTGTCATTTCTCCAGCTACAGGACCTCCAGGAGCGTTACCTGGGATAGTATAAGAAGGTGCAATTCTACCTGATCGGAATCCTCCGGTAGTAACGTTGTAGTAACGAGAGCCGGCACGGTCACCTGTGTACAGGTAAATAGAAGCGGCTTCAGATACTCGCATCAGAGAACCTGTGATACGGAAGCGAAGGTCGTCATTAACTTGACTGTCATAACCTAATTTTGTTAAGAAAGTTGGTTTGGTATTTACAGCGCCTTCAACAGTACTTTGGTTAAGTTTACCGTTAGTCAAACCAATCATTCCAAATACATCTCCGGAGTACAAATACACTTCGCCACCAACTTCCGTGGTAAAAGAATCCATCAGGTAGTTACCTACAAATGGGTTCTGCATGGCTGCACCGTTATCACTGCGACGGAAGTGGTTGTCTCCGTAGTTATTTTCCATATGTCCTACTTTGATTCGGATATGATCAGAGAGGCCTGATAGGAATCCTTCTTCAATGAAGTCGAAACTATCTATCTGCAAGTATCCGCCTTTTACATAAGTTTCAGTATGGTTTTGCGAAGAGAGATAGGTACGCAAATGCATTCTCATGCCCGGTGCCAATGCTACATCAAGATCCAGATTGGATGTTGCCAGGTTGAAATTAGACTCTAGATCCGCCAGGTTTCCTGCATCGTTATCATGTCTTAAAGCTTGGAATTGTAAAGTATTTGATCCTCCGATTCGGACATAAACCCCGTCGAATGTTTTATCAGTAGTAAATGGTGCTTCAAACACATTCAGGCCTGCTTGGGTTGGAGGAGTATAGTATTGTATATTGTTGCGCTCTTGAGCTTGTAAAGTGGTTGCAAAGGCTACAACAATAATAGCAAAGAGCAACGTGGAGAGAGACTTGGCGTGAGTTTTCATGGCCTTGATATTTAGTTGTTTTTGGTTATTTAAATTGGTTAGGTATTTATTGGGCGAATTTAGCATCAAAGATCACCTCTACATCAGCGCCGGCTTTAATGGCACCGAACATAGCTTTAGGTGGATCGACGTCATAATCCGTCATTGTAATAGGTTGAGTTCCTTTGAATAAAACTGAGCCGTTCGGAAGGATTTCATATTCAACTTCCATTTGAATGGTTTTGGTTACTCCCGAAATGGTGAGTTCACCGTTTGCAGTAAGAGAGTCTGCACTGATGTTTGTTACTTCAGACAGCACAAACATGATGTTAGGATGCTTTTTCTTGTTTAAAGCACCGTAGATTTTGTCATCCATGCCTCCTTTACCGCTTTTTATGCCATCTACTACTACATTGAATTCTAGATTTGAAATAGAAATCAACGAATCTTCTTCGATTTCGATGGTTGCAGTTCCTGAGAATTGCTCCGCTTTGGATTCCCAGTCATGAACATTGGAAGTACCGTCTATGATAACTTCACTTTCATTGGTAACTGTATTGTAGTTTTGGGCATAAAGCACCATAGAGCTTAACGACAGGATTAATGTGATTAGGATTCTATACATTTTTGACCTCACTGGTTTTTTATTTAATTGAATTCTTGTTTTTTGAATTCACTCACAATATCTACATGCTACATGAAGAAAAAATGAAGAAATAAAGGAAATTTTCTCCTATACAAGATATTATTTCACAGGTATTTATGAAGAATACATCACATCCAAAATATGAAGAAATGATGAAGACATCCAAACTACTTTCTAAAGATAGAAATGGGTGATCTTAGTTAACCGGTAGCCCTTCGATCTCCATGATCTTCAGGGCATTTGTAGTAGGGCATGGTCCCGGCTTTATTTTATACTCAAAACTCATCTTTCCATCTTCAATGGTTTCGGCAAAATGCCAATTGCTCAGTTGGGAGATCTCTTTTTCCAGGGAAGCCAATTCCAGATCATGGGTTGAAACCATCCCGATGCCATTTTTGCCGGCCACGTATTTCAGAAAAGCAGTACTCCCCTGAAAACGCTCTCTGTTATTCGTGCCTTTAAAGATCTCATCCACGAAAAAGAAAAGCGGAAGTTTTTGGTCAGATTCGAGTTCATCCAACAGACGGCGCAGCCTTCGTACTTCCGCATAGAAATGAGAAAGCCCTCCTTCCAGCGAATCCTTCACGTTTATGCTGGTAAACAATCGGAACAAGTTGGTCTTGAGAGATTGAGCCTGAACCGGAGCGCCTGCAAAAACCATCGCCAGGTTAATGCCAACGGTTCGTAAAAACGTACTTTTACCGGCCATATTTGAACCTGTGATCAGGAACAGATCTTTGTCTTCTTTAATTATGAAATCATTACTAACGCGTTCCTCGTCACTGATCAAAGGATGACCTAATTGCCTGGCTTCAAACAATACCTCTGAATCTTCACTTATTTCAGGAAAGCGGCAATCAGGATTCAGATATGCAAAGTTAGCAAGGGAGTTCAGAGCTTCTAATTCATAGAAATCATCCAGCCAGTCTTCAAGCTTTGGAGCAAGTTCTTTCTTAAGCGCTTCCATCTTCATAGAAAAATACATATCCCATGGAATCACCATATTCACCAGTGGCCACAGCACTTGGTTGGCCTGTAAAGATGCCGCTCCTGCCAACCGGGAAACCCGTTTCAAATATTTTGAGGGGGATTCTTGATGATCTTTTAGGGTTTTAAAGAAATTCTGCAGCGAGGAATTCGTCGGAAACGAAAACTGCTCGATGTACACTAAGATCTTCCCAAACCGACTCATTTGCTTTTCGATCTGATAGCCTGCTTCAAATAGCTCTGCAATTTTGTGGCTGTTGAAGTTGTAGAAGCCAAGATAGGTTATAAAAGTCAGCAGCACCCATGGACCTGTAATTCCCGCAATGGCCGTTATAAGCAGCACAACGTTCGTGATCGAAAGTGCGGAAAGAATAAACAGCGTCCCCAGGAATTTAACTTCCTTGGGATCATTCATCCATCTTAGGAGTTTCTCCATGCTCCAATCCTTATCTGATATTTCCTTCTGACTCATGAACGCCTGCACTTGAATACGATCCCGAAATCCGGATAAGGGAAGTAAGTCAGAAATCAGCTGCTGCCGAGTGAGAATCTCTTCTTTTTCAGGATGTTCATTCAAAAGCCAGTCGGATAATCGTTCTGAGCTTTTGGGATATATCGAGGTGTCCATCAGATGATGAAGCGAATAATCTCCTACTATGTGAAGATCTTCAGCAAAAGGATGTGCCTTCATGTCTTTTAAAAAATAATAATTGGGAAGTTTATCCCAGTCCAGCTCCATCCGGGCAATATGTTGTTCCTTGATCTGCTTTAAAAACGACAATCGCTCTTTGTGATCGGTAATTCGCTTGTGCCGGGCGATCAGGTAAATGAATCCACCTGTCAGTGCCAACAAACCGGTAAAGAAAATACCATCACTTCCCGTCTGAGCGATCAGATATAACACCAAAATAGAAACAACGAAATATCCCCCGCGGATGTATGAGAATTGGGTGCTCGTTTTCTCCAGCTTTTCGATCATCTCTCCCAATCGCTCTGACTGAACTTTAAACTGTTCTTTTAATATCTGCTTTGATGAATTCATGAATGTAGTTTGTGAAAAATATAGACTCCAAGAATAGGCATTTCAGTATTCAGTTGACAGTTGACAGTTGACAGTTGACAGTTGACAGTTAGCTTGTCGATTTAGAGTCAACTTTCAAATTAGGTATCAAATTTTTTACTGATCATTGATAACTGTTTACTGTCTGCAGATGTTTCGGTAATATCACGTAAAACAAATTCAAATCTGCATATGGATTATTTCGCACACGAGACGGCCGTTATTGATAAAGGTGCAAAAATCGGGAAAGGAACAAAGATCTGGCATTTCACACATGTGATGCCGGATTCTGAAATTGGTGAGGACTGCAATCTTGGGCAAAATGTGGTGATCTCTCCTAAAGTAAAACTCGGGCGAAACGTAAAGGTGCAAAACAATGTCTCTATTTACACCGGTGTTATTTGTGAGGACGATGTCTTTCTAGGTCCTTCCATGGTTTTCACTAATATTATAAATCCCAGAAGTGCTATTGTCCGGCGGGATGAATATGTGGAAACCAAAGTCCGAAAAGGAGCTTCTATTGGTGCTAATGCTACTATCATTTGCGGAAATGAATTAGGCAAGTACTGCCTAATCGGAGCCGGAGCGGTCATCACCAAGCCCGTTCCCGCCTATGCCTTAATGGTTGGAAATCCCGCCCAACAAATTGGCTGGGTGAGTGAATATGGTCACCGACTGGGTTTTGGGGAAGATGGTATAGCTGTTTGTCCTGAATCGGAAGAGAAGTATGAATTGAAAAGCGGCAGCGTAAGGAAATTGTAGTTGATAGCAATTCCATTGGCAGAACCTAAGAGCGCTACTTTAGCTTGAATATTATTTCTGCTTCAACTCCACTACCGTAGCGCCCCATCCACTTCTATCACTCGCCAGCGAATATGATTCTACATGTGGATTGCGATCTAATAAGCTGTGTACGGTTCTCCTGAGCACACCCTTCCCCTTTCCATGAATAATGCGAATGGAATAGATCTCCTTCGCCAAACATGCCTCAATATAATCCGGGATCAGATCTCCCAGTTCTTTTGGATTGAATAAGTGAAGATCCAAAACTCCATCAATAGGCACTTCAATCGGCTCCATATGTGATTACTCGTTAATCGTTATTCGAATTTATAGGATGTAGTCAACTACCCTCCTTTCATCAACTACTTTCTTGATGTATGAGACTACCTTTTGATGATCAGGATGTGCTGCATAAGTTTGCAGGTCATCCTGGCTTTCACAACTCACCGTCAGCACTACATCGCAAATAGCATCTTCTTCCCCTTCTAAAACATTGATTCCGACTTCGGCTTTTTTCAACTCTTCAATTTTCTTCGGAAGGTCCTCAAGAAGCTTTTTAATGGTCTCTGCATTTTCAGCTTTGGTTTTCCCTTCGGCAACATCTTTAAGCTTCCACATTACTACGTGTTTGATCATTATTCTGATTTATGATTTACAATTGATGATTTTCGATTTCACTCTTAGAACCTGCGAGCGTCCAACGATCCTCGCAGCGTTCGGTTATTCAGCTCAACACGCGTAACGGTCGTAGGACCTAACGGACGCTAAGAGGTTACTTATTTTGAATAATATCCCCCGAACTCATCGAAAATCCCAACCAAACACAGTTAAAGTTTCAATATTCCTTGTTCAAGGTTCGATATTCTACTGCTGTCAATTAATACTTGGAACCCTTAACTTTAAGGCTCTGTTTTAGAAGCGTAGGAACAAGCCTGCTCTCCACGAAAATACAATCAGAAACAATGAAAACATTGGATTTAGATAAAATCACGGCCGAAGAAATCGGTGAAGACCACGTAGGTACATCAGTGCAAACCCCGCTCAGAGATGACGCGTTCGATAAAACGGATGCAGAAAAGATCGAGATCATAGAAGAACATTTTGCCGAGATCATGCACACCCTTGGCCTGGATCTGAAAGATGACAGCCTCAAAGGAACGCCCTATCGCGTAGCTAAAATGTATGTAACTGAAATCTTTGAGGGATTAAATCCCAAAAATAAGCCCGTTGCCCGTCAATTCAGCAACAGTTACGATTACAACGGTATGCTTATCGAGAAAAACATTCAGGTGACTTCTTTTTGTGAACATCACTTTCTTCCATTCATTGGAAACGCCCATGTGGCTTACATTCCTTCCGGGAAAAAAGTGATTGGACTTTCCAAGATAAACCGCATCGTGGATTATTATTCACGTCGCCCTCAGGTTCAGGAACGACTAACGCTCCAAATTGCTGAAGAACTCCAAACGGCGCTCGAAACCGAAGATGTAGCTGTTTTTATTGACAGTAAGCATTTGTGTGTTTCAACCCGTGGTATAAAAGATCACAGCAGCACCACTATTACGGCTGAATATCGTGGGGCATTCAAGAATGAAGATACCCAGCAGAGATTCATTGATTACATCAAAACCAACACACAGATAGATTAATAACTGTGTCTGAGCAAGCAAAACAACTTCACCTTTATAACACCCTTTCCAGAAAAAAAGAACCGTTTGAACCGCTGAATCCACCCCACGTGGGCATGTATGTGTGCGGACCAACGGTTTATGGAGATGCCCATCTTGGTCATGCCAAAAGCTATGTTTCGTTTGATCTGATTCTGCGCTATCTGCGATATCTGGACTATAAAGTACGATATGTGCAAAACATCACTGATGTAGGACATTTAGTAGATGATGCCGAGGAAGGCGAAGACAAACTCAGTAAACAGGCCCGCATCGAGAAAGTGCAGCCAATGGAAATTGCGGAAAAGTACACCTACACCTATTTCCGGGATATGGATGCACTGAATGTGCTTAGACCGGATATCGCACCGCGGGCCACGGGACATATCCCTGAGCAGATCGCCATGGTGAAGAAATTGATCGAGAATGGCCATGCGTATGAAGTAAATGGAAATGTTTATTTTGATGTGTCTTCCGATCCTGAATACGGAAAACTAAGCGGCCGGAAATTAGAAGATGCTGAAGCCGGAACACGGGTTGAAACAGCCTCTGATAAACGTAATCCGGAAGACTTTGCCCTTTGGAAGAAAGCCGATGATAGCCATATTATGAAATGGGATTCGCCCTGGGGAGTCGGGTATCCCGGCTGGCATATCGAGTGTTCCACCATGAGTACCAAGTATTTGGGTGAGAGTTTTGATATCCACGGTGGCGGATTAGAAAATCAGTTTCCGCATCATGAATGTGAAATTGCCCAAGCCGAATGTGCTCACGACAAACAATTTGTGAAGTATTGGCTGCATAACAATATGGTTACGCTGGAAGGCCAGAAAATGGGGAAATCGCTCGGAAATGCGATCAACCTGCATGAGTTTTTTACCGGGGACCATAAGTTATTGACCCGAGCCTGGAATCCTGAAGTTATTCGCTTTTTTCTTCTTCAATCCCATTACCGAAGCACCACTGATTTTTCTGAAGAAGCTTTAGGTGGAGCCGAAACCGGCTTGAAAAACCTTCATTCCATGATCAAAGCTATTGAAAACGCAGAAGCCGGTAACGGAGAAGCTATTGATCTGGATGGTTTGAAGGAATCTATTGAAAGTGTGATGAATGATGATTTTAATTCAGCCCAGGCCATTGCCATACTTTTCGAGCAGTTGAAAGAGATCCGTAAACAGATCACAGATAAAAGAACACCATCAAACATCAAAGAGATCAAAGAATTTCTTCATGACTTTGTGGATGGAGTTTTGGGAATCTGGCCACAAGAAGGTGGCGGAAACGAAGAATTAACTAAAGATCTGATCGAATTACTGATCGAGATCCGCAAGGATGCACGGAGTAATAAGAACTTCGAGCTCTCAGATAAGATCCGCGACGACCTGAAGGAGCTCGGCGTTCAGCTCATGGATGGAAATGAAGGTACCTCCTTCGAGATTGAGTAATGAAACTGCTGAGTGACATATTCAGCTTTTTGATCGTTTCCTTAGTCAAATTTTATCAATTGGCTATTTCGCCCTGGCTGGGTAAAAGTTGCCGATATCAGCCAACCTGCTCCCGCTACATGATCGAAGCGGTAGAAGAATGGGGACCACTGAAAGGCTTTTGGCTTGGTATTAAGCGAATAGGTACTTGCCATCCCTGGGGGGGCGAAGGATATGATCCGGTACCCAGGAGAACATCGAACAACCAGCAAGGAACATCCAACACAGAACGGGATTCTTCTTCCGACAGCTCTAAGCCCGTCTGACAAATTGGAAAATTGAGCAAAGCCCATGTGCGTCGGAACCAATTATATGCAATAAAATTATTGACATACTAACATAGATTAATGAACGACATCAAATTCAAAAAACGTATTACCGTAGAACAAGTAGAAGAAGGAACCGATCTGGCACCTAAATTTCAGGAAAATGGATTGATTCCCGTAGTAACCACCGATCATGAATCCGGAGAACTTCTTATGCA
>NZ_DASSWP010000175.1:0-8654 GCF_035704785.1 Gracilimonas sp.
GATGCCCTCGTAACAGACGAGAAGATCGACTATGGAAGTTTTTCCTGGGATGCAGTCTTTATCAGTGAAACAAAGATTGATGATGAAGGCTGGACTCTTGAGGTCTCCATTCCCTTTCGACAGTTACGCTTTCCAGAAGGTGAAGAACTTGAATTCGGCCTGATGCTTTCCCGTATGATAAACCGAAAGAATGAGCGAGTACTATGGCCTGCTATTGGGATGGAGTATGGCGGAAGCTTTGGGGTACTGGCTGCGGCTTCTCAATATGGAACCCTGAAAGGGATCAAAAATATTCGTCGCGGAAATAATATCGAGCTTAAACCTTATATGATCTCCGGTGTGCAAGAAGTTCGGCCGGATCTTCAAAATGAACAGACTGAAACTGATTATACCTACGATATTGGCGGTGACTTAAAATGGGGAATCACTTCGAACCTAACCCTGGATATGACTGTTAACACGGATTTCGCACAGGTAGAATCGGATAATGTTCAGTTGAACCTCTCCAGATTCAGCCTTTTCTTCCCTGAAAAGAGGGAGTTCTTCCTTGAACGAGCCGGATTGTTTGAACATGGTAACAGCCGTTCGACCCAGACCTTTTTCTCAAGAAGTATCGGTCTGTCGAATCAGATCCTGGCCGGAGCCCGGATGACCGGACAAGTCGGCAGGTTTTCGATCGGAGCCATGAATATCGAAACGGGTGATAAACTTAAGCAGGTATTCGGGAGTCAGTCAGTCAATAACTCTGTTGCCCGGATCCGAACCAACATATTTCCGAGAGCCACGGTGGGCAGCATCGTCACTAACGTGGAGCAAGTTAATGGTTACAACCGTGCACTTGGCTTTGACACTAAATATCGTTTCTGGACCTCAAGTGAATTCAATGCCTGGTACACAAAGGTCTGGGATGACACCGATCTACTTAATGATCAGGCAGGCCATACAAGCCTACAGCTACAGAACGACATCTATGAGGCAGGTGGATCCTTCACAAGCGTTGGTGCAAATTATGCACCTGCCCTCGGGTTTGTCAGAAGACAGGACATGAGACAATATTCCGGAAACCTCGGTTATAACCCCACCGTTGAGATCGCAGCCATTCCTGGTATTCGCCGATTCAATTTTGGGACATCCTATGAGTACATCGAGGGACAGGACAGAATTAAGCAGTCTGCATACTGGTCCGGCAGTATTACCGCAGAATTCAGAAGAAGTCAAAGGGTAACACTTACAGCAAACCGTGAATTTGAACGATTGTTCAGCCCGTTTTCCATTCGGCCAAATGCCATCATTTCTGCCGGTGACTATACCTTCGATCAGATCAGTTTCAATATGGCAACTGATGAAAGTCAGGCCGTTTTTGGGTCTGCATCAGCAACCTTTGGTGAATTTTTCCATGGTACCCGAAATGATTTCAGTGCAAGTATCGGATTCCGTCAATCTAAGCATTTGCATCTGGAAGCTGATATTGACCACTCTATCATTGACCTTCCGATCGCAAACGGTGAGTTTGATGCAACTACCATATCAACTTCTATTTTGGGGGCAGTAAGCCGTAAGCTCTTTGCCAAAGCCCTGATACAGTACGATAACTTCTCAAGAGACCTCCAGACTAACATCAGGGTTAACTGGATACACACTCCGGGAAGTGACCTGTTCTTTGTATTTAACACTTCCTATCACCTTACCGGAGATAACGAGATGCTGTTTGATCCGCGCAAAGATCTGATCATGAACAGCAGAGCTGCAGTGGCAAAGGTTACGTATTTGATCATGTTGTAACTAATTCTCACCTCTGTCCGGCCGTTTCCAGCGAACAGGATCTTCCGGCGTTGGGATTATCGGATTGTCGTAATTTTCGAGCAGGCGCATAGCTTCTTTGATCGCTGCTTCCAGCTGAGGATCATGACCTTCGATAACTTTTTTAGGCGTTTGCATCACCTCAATATCAGGTGCAATACCCTCACCTTCCACGTCCCATTCTCCATCCATATTATAGAAACCGCCACGAGGGGCTACAAATCGCCCGCCATCTATAAATGGAGGGGTATCCCAGGTTCCAACTAACCCTCCCCAGGTTGTTGTACCAACAAGCGGTCCAATTTCCATTTTTCGGAATAAGAACGGAAGCAGGTCACCGCCTGAACCCGCACGCTCGTTGATCACCATCACTTTTGGCCCCCATATTCCAGCTCCGGGAGTTGTAAACGGTTTGCGGTCGCCTGCTTTACTGTTGAAAAACCCGTGAAGCTCTCGTGCCATGATATCTACCATGTAATCTGCTGCAGAACCGCCTCCGTTGTTTCGTTCATCGATCACAGCACCCAGCTTATCTTGTTGCGCAAAATAATAACGGTTAAAATATTCATATCCACTGCTTCCGGTATTTGGCACCCAAACATAAGCCAGTTGTCCATCAGACATTTCATCCACCATTCGGCGATTTCCTTCTACCCAATCGCGTGTTCTAAGTCCATATTCGCTGGATATTGGGACAACTGTCACTAATCGTGCCCCGTCAGAATTAGGGCGGTCATTTACCAGCAATTGAACCTGCCGATTCACAGTTCCTTCAAAGGGTTTAAAGAAATTCTCATCAGCATTGATCTCTTTTCCATTCACCGCAAGGATATAGTCGTTCTCACTCACATCAATTCCGGGTCCGGAAAGAGGAGCTCTCAGGTCAGGATTCCAGCTTTCACCCGTATAGATCTTATCGATCCGATAGGCACCATTCTCCAGAGAAATATCCGCACCCAACAAGCCTGCTTGTACATCCTCAAGATCCGGAAAATCTCCACCTGCCACATACGAATGACCCACGGCAACTTCGCCGCTCATAATATCCAGCACGTAATTCAGGTCGGACCGATGTTTGGCATGATCTACCCATGGAGCATACCAATCATAAACCTCATTCCAGGGAGCTCCGTGCATGTTATCCACGTATAAGAAATCCCGCATAAATCTCCAGCCGTCTCTGAATATCTGATGAAATTCTTCCTGAGGATCTACTTTGATCTGAATATCGGAAATGCTCAGGCTTCCATCTCCCGGTTTTTTCTCGCCGGTATCCGTCCCCACAATGCCCCAGGTTCCTCCACTTCGGTACAACATATTTTTCCGATCCTGTGAAACCACTGCTTCATTGATACTCCCCATAAATAAACTGCCTTCGCGTTCTTTCAGGTCATATTTATGAAGACGAGTATCTTCGTTTGGTACAGCTTCCATATAAAAAACATCTCCTCCGGGACCGGGCATCAATCCGGTATAATTTCTTTCGGGGATATCAACAGCAAGAGTTCTTTCTGAAATTCCATCCAGATCGATCGCTACTGAGATTTCTTCTTCCTCATTATCAGATGATTCCTCCTCCTCTTCTGAGCTTTCTTCATCATCACTTTTTGGTAAAAGCGGTGAGGGCACATCATCAGAAAGAACGATCATGTACAAAGCCCGAGTTACAGGCATATTATATGAACTCATATCCAGCCACCCGGTATTGAGGCCATAATTAGTACTCGCTAAAAAGTACAGGTATTTACCATCTTCGCTCCATACGGGTGTAATAGCATCCGACATTCCATCCGTTAGCTGATGGGTTTCTCCGGATTCCACATTGTGTACTTTTACCGCCTTAAACTGATTTTCCAGCAACTTCACATAGGCGATCCACTTACTGTCCGGTGACCAAATGGGATTCAATGTCCTGTTGGGATGTGCATATCCATCCGTATCTACTTTTTTGGCCTCACCGGAGTTCACATTCACATACCATAAATTATAATCGGTATCTGTATAGGCGATGAATTTTCCGTCGGGCGACCAATCCGGACGAAAATAAAAAGTCGGGTTAGGCAATTCGATCATTCTCGGATCTTCCAATCCATATTGATCACCGATCATCAGCGTATATTCTCCGCTACGATCTGAAAACCACGCTACCTGATCCCCCTCGGGCGACCATACCGGATACCGCTCAGCACTGGCCGAAGAATTACTCAGGTTTCGCCAGGTTCCGTTTTCTTTGGGAACCGTGATGATCTCACCCCGAAACTGAAAAACGGCTCTTTTTCCTGTGGGTGAAATGGCGGCATTATCGAGGCTGAATGCATTCGGCACTTCCCACCTCGGGCGTGCCCAATTCATATCGCCGGCAACATTGATTTCAAGCTGTTCGGTTTCCCCGTTTTCAGGATTCAGTAAATGAAGGTAACCGCCCTGTTCATAAACGATCGTCCCAAACCCGGCATCTAATGTCTTTGCATCAAAATCGGAGTGAAAGGTCCACTGCTTTTCTTCACCTGTTTCAGGATTAAAGGACCAGATATTATTCGCAAAATCACGTTCGGATAAATAAAAGACCGAACCGTCATGCCAAACCGGATCAGTATGCCGCTCGTTATCGGTTCGCGGTGTTTGCACCAGTTCATAATTTTCCATATTCACGATCCAGATAGGCTGAGCCTGCCCGCCACGATAATTTCGCCACTCCGGATCCCAAAAAGTAATAGGATTGTATGCCAGATATTTTCCATCGGCCGACATTTCCCCTGAAGCAGCTCTTGGAATCGGTAATACTTCAGGCATCTCTCCATCCAAATTTACTTTCCAAATTCGGTTTAACTGGGTGGGATGTCCATCACGTGAAGAGCGGAATAAGATCTCGTTTTCAGGAGTCCATCCTGTTACCACATCCGCACCGGGATGCCATGTAAGTCGTTCAGGAGAACCGCCTTCTGCCGGAATCACAAATACATCTGAATTTCCATCATACTGTCCGGTAAAAGCGATCATGCTTCCATCAGGCGAAAAGTGGGGGTTGGATTCGCCGCCGATGTTGCTGGTCAGCCGCACTGCATCTCCTCCGGCTTTATCTACCTTCCAGAGATCATTGGCATGCACAAAAACAATACTGCTTTCCGAGATCGTAGGTTCCCGAAGAAGCTGCGTGCCCTGTGCAAAAATTTCAGCGTTTAGAGAAAAAATAATGAGTGAAGTGAGGAAGTATCCTAGTACATGATTCATAATGTCCCGATTTAATTGATGTGCTTCGGGAATATAATGAATCGAGAAAAACGAACAAGTGATTTTGAGGAATCTTTACAAGTACCGTAAGTAGCTGAAAATATTACTTTATCGCTATTCCATGCTTTTATAAAGAATAAACTTATCAGTTTGAGCGATCACCTCAACCGTCTTAAAGATCTTGTCCAGATGCGTTTTATAATTCAGGTGCTGATTAGCCACACATATAAATCGGCCATCAGGTTTCAGCACTTCTGCTACTTCCTGAAATAATTTAACAGACACCTCAATGTTTGTCTCATGGCCAAAATGAAAAGGTGGATTTGAAACCACCAGATCAAAACTGCTTTTTTCCAGCTCATCCAAGGTATCATTCCAATGGAAGTGAGTGTTCTCAGAAGACAGGTTTAGTTTTGAAGAAGCAATTGCCAGCCTCGAATCGTCTGTTAAGTGGATCTCAGCAGTTGGGTTTTTTATTTGAATGGCTCGTGCAATTACCCCGTTTCCGGAAGCTAGATCCAGCACCATTTCGTTCTCTTTAGAAATTTCCAGGTGCATTATCAAGAATTGAGTGGCATAGTCAATATGTCCGCCGGAAAAAACACCGGGATATTGTTTGAGATGTTCTTGGTGATCTTCACTAAAGGAGAATGGGATCTCTTCTATAATGGGATCAGGGGTTTTCTCTTTCTTCTCTTTTAAGGTTAAGATCCGCGACTTTTTCTTTGCCAGGCTTTGATCCACTTCCTCAAAAAACTCGCCCGCAATGGATAACATTTGCGGAGAGAAGTACTTGGTCATAAAGGAACAGATCACGATCCCATCATCAGCTAAAGCCTGGGACACATGTTGCAGGTACAGCTTGAACAGGTCCATGGTTTTGGGAATGGTGATGATACCGATATCCACCGTCTTTGGCAGCTGATCCAGCGGAGAGATGCTTTGTTCGGAATCCCAAGTCAACCCGTTGAGTTCCATGTTCTGTTCAATGGACTTTAGCTGACTTTTTCGGTCAACCACTGGAATGGGATGGTTGTCATCAAGAATAGTACTCAAGAAACCGAAACGATCATTATAAATAGCGATGCATTTATCAGATACATCCAATTCCTCTAGTTTTGCAAGCACATATTCATCCCCGGCATTCCAGGCCTGCAGTGATTTATTTGTGGTTTCAGGGTAGCGTCTAAAGGTATAATCTTTTTCCCGGTAGGTAAATTTTTTCAATATAGACTCATCTAAAACAAGCTCGTCTGTTCTTTATCTTCTTTTTGAGCCTGCTCAATTTTGGGTTCATCGGTGGGTGTAAAGGTCTTAAGCATTTCAGGCATAAAGCGTTTTTCATAGATCCGGCGGGCTATGCCATGCAGAGCTTTTTCACCTCTTGGGGGGATTCGCAAAAAGCCGCTGTCATCTTCATCCAGAAATCCGAAAGAACGAAGATCATTCACGATCAGGTAGGCAAGCTTTTCTGTGACTCCCGAGTTTTTCTCAACATACTCCCGATGCGGCGGTTCCTCCCCACTGACAAAGACCAACCCCAGAACATTAAGTTCAACGTCCGTCAACGGAAATCCTTCACTTCCTTTGGTAAGCAGATCATCCCAGGTCTTTTGAGAATAGTATAACCCAAACCACCACTTGGCTTCTTTAAGCAAATGTCCGCTAAAGGAACAAGCAAATTGCTGTCCCGGCCCTGCTTTACGAGGCTCACCCCGGCTGCGATACATATTTACCATGGTAGCCAGATCCAGTTCATGGATGTTGGGCGGATACTTGAAGTAAAAATCGCTGCGTTTTTGCATGGGATCTTAAGCTGTCTTTATGTTATTGACAGTAGTAAATATAAATCTACAAAAAAAATATTAAAGCAACTGTCATTCTGAGGATACTTCCGAAGAATATTCACGAGACAACTTCAACATAGTTGCAACAGCATATGAAGATCTTTCGGGAGTACCCTCAAGATGACCTCTTCATTATTCCGTAGTCTACTTCCCTTTTTCCTTGATCAGTTCCACCGCCTTATCCATCGTAAAGTCTTCCGGGGTTTCTCCTTTCGGTAAACTTATATTCTTTTTGCCGTGTTTAATGTAAGGCCCATAGCGTCCGGTCATAACTTTGATCGGTTTTTCCGTTTCCGGATGTTTCCCGAGGTCTTTGATCTCATTACTTCCCCGACGGGAATTCGACTTCTGTTTTAGCAATTCCACTGCTCGGTCTAGTTCAATTTCCAGCACACTGTCGGTTTTGGGAATGGACTTGAATTTTCCATCATGAACTACAAACGGGCCATAACGGCCAACCCCTGCTTTCACTACTTTTTCGTCTTCGGGATGCTCACCAAGTTTTCGGGGCAGTTCAAGCAGTTTCAGCGCCAGATCAAGATCCACATCTTTAGGTTCCATCCCTTTGAGCAGGGAAACCCGCTTGGGCTTTTTATTTTCTTCTGTCACCTCACCACGCTGTACATAGGGACCATATCTTCCCGAAAGCAAGAAAATTGGATCACCTGTTTCAGGATCTTTACCTATCGGCTTATCCTCTTCTTCGGATAGCCTGATCAGCTCATCTAGTTTTTCTCTGGTTATATCGCTTGGATCCATATCATTTGGGAGTGATGTGGTTACATCCTCCCCATCTTTTTCCATGCGTGCATATGGCCCAAATCTTCCGACAGCCACTTTAATTCCTTCAAGACCTTCCAGTGGCAGATCTAACAACTTAGCTTCCTGTGGATCGATCTTATCTTCCTGCGTATCCACTTTAGCTCTCAGGCCATTTTCACCTTTATAATAATCGGCAAGATATTTAACAGGATCCTGGGTTCCTGCCGCCACGGCATCCAGTTTATCTTCCAGCGAAGAGGTGAAATCACTATCCACCAGATCAGGGAAGTGTTTTTCCAACAGAGATGAAACCGCAAAGGCCGTAAATGTTGGGATCAACATTTTACCTTCGCTTTTTGCATAACCACGATCCTGTATCGTACTTATAATAGAAGCGTACGTACTTGGCCGCCCAACACCTCTTTTTTCTAATTCTTTAACCAAAGTCGCTTCTGTAAATCGCGCCGGAGGTTTGGTTTCGTGACTTACGAAATTCAGATCGTCCAACGCGGTTGAATCCCCTTCGTTCATTGAGGGAAGAAAGTTCTCCTGATTTTCCAGTGCGGCTTCCGGATCATCACTTCCTTCTACATAAGCACGGAAGAAGCCCGGGAATAAGATCTTTTTACCACCGGCTCGGAAATCAGCATCGGTTCCGTTATGCGTAGCACGGATAGTAACGTTTGTAAATTCAAGTTCTGCTTCTGCCATCTGTGTAGCAATGGTTCGCTTCCAGATAAGGTCGTATAACTTAAATTCCCGGTCTCGTAATCCGGCTTTGTCAGGTTTCACAAATCTTGATCCTGACGGACGAATTGCCTCATGGGCTTCCTGTGCCGACTTCCCTTTTTTGCTGTAATTTCTAACGCGTTCAAACAGATATTCATCACCGTATTCTTCTGTAACTGCATCACGGGCAGCGCTAATGGCCTGACCTGAAAGCTGGGTTGAATCCGTTCTCATATACGTGATAAAACCTTTTTCATATAATTTCTGAGCCACGCTCATCGTATC
>NZ_DASSWP010000097.1:0-13607 GCF_035704785.1 Gracilimonas sp.
TGAAGAAAGAGATCGGGCACTGATGGCTCGTATCAAGGCGAGAGATGCATCCGCACTTTCTGAGCTTTATGATCATTATAACAGACTGCTTTTTGGTCTGATCCTTTCCATACTAAAAAAAAGGGAGGAAGCCGAAGATACCTTACAGGAGGTATTTACCAAAATTTGGGAAAAGGCCGAATTATTTGATCTGGAGCGAGGAACCGTTTATACGTGGATCGTTTCACTGACCCGCAATAAATCAATTGACCGATTACGGTCGAAAGTTTATAAGGAACAGAAGAAGCAATCTACCAGCCTTGATGATGAAGATGTTTTTCATCCACTGTATTCTGAGGAATCAGATCCTTTGGAGAATACCATCTTAACCGAACGTGCTAAAAAAGTTCATGAAGCTCTGGGTCAGATCTCAGAAAAACAGAGAAAGGTATTACAAGTGGCTTATTTCAACGGGATGAGCCAAAGTGAGATCTCTGAGGAATATGATATTCCGTTAGGGACTGTAAAAACAAGGATGCGTGATGGCATGTTAAAACTAAGAGAGCTTTTAGCAAAGGATATAGAATTATGAATCATAAGAACACCAAATTTACAGAGCTTTGTGCGGGACATGTGCTCAATGCGTTGAGTGAAAGTGAGGAAAGAGAATTTCAGCAATTATTAGCACAGGCTGATGAAGAGCAACTCCTTCTTTATAATGAAATGAAAACTGCTGCTGCGGAGATGGCAACCCTGCAATCGGGCGAAACTCCGTCGCCCTCCGTGAAACAGAAGATCATGGAAATTGTATATGCTTCTTCTGAATCAGAATCGGCTAATGCGACCGTTCATAAAATGAACTGGTACAGGTTGGCCGTTGCAGCATCCATACTTTTCATACTTACGAGTATCGGGCTGGTTATGTACTCCACCAACCTTTGGGAAGAAGTACAGAATAAAGAAGCCATGATCTCCCAGCAGCAAACGATCATTGAAAGACTGGAGACCGAGGTTCAACGTAAAGAAGAACTCCTTACAATTTTGGAGGCCCGCGATGTTGACCTGGTTATGATGGACGGATTGGCAAATATAAGTCCAAATGGCTACGGAAAGGTGGTCTGGGATAAAGAAGGTGGAAATGCTTTACTCCAGGTTGCCAATATTCCTTCTGTTCCTATAGACAAAGATTACCAGCTTTGGTTCATCGTGAATGGACAGCCCATCAGCGCCGGTGTTTTTGCCGTTGATGATTCGGGAAGTGACAACTTCTTCAAGATCGAACAACTTCAAAGTTCGGCAACTGAAGGAGCATTCGCTATCACTATGGAGCCTAAAGGCGGTGTTCCTCAGCCTACCGGCGATGTGTATCTTTTAGGAAACATGTAAGCATAAAAAAGGCTACTCATCCTTCGATGAGTAGCCTTTTTTACTGAATATATTTTTCCATTACTGCTGCATCATCATCTGAAATACAAAATCCTTGAAGCTCATCAATGTAACTCCTGATGGCACTTCTACCATTGCCTTGGCAACGCTTGATTTGTTTACATTTGTAACTTCCATCAACATGGTTCTTTTGTCTCCTTCAACTGCTTCGATCTGCATTGGGAAATTTCTGCCTTTAAAAATTATTTCCTGAGTCATTCCATTGATCTCTGCATCTATATCTTCAGGCATGTTATTCCATTTTTCCGCAAGCATGCCCCAATTGATATCAATACCCGGCGTCAACCAAATTGACAAATGTTTGTTTGGCTCATCTTCATTCTTAATGATCATCTCTGCAGCCTCAAAACCCAGAATTGTTTGAGTTCTATCTGAGAAACTGTATTCGTTATTTGATTTTGGAGAACTTTTTTTACCGGACTCTCCCCCCCAGCTAGCCATCATGTCTACCAATCCTTCAATTTCAATCTTGGTAACCTGTAAGGCCTGATTTTCTCCGGTCATGATCACAAAGTCCTTTCTGTCATTACGGATCAACACCCCATCGGTACTCATTTGGTCCATAAGATCAAAATCCTCTTCTCCCTTGATCATGATCCGGTCAGCGGTAGCGTAAAGGTTTAATTCACTAACCTCGGTCTGTCCGTTATCTTCGCTGTAAACATTCATGGAGATCTGCCCTTCAAACTGAGCATAAGCAGCCGTTGAAAATGCAGTTATGGATATAATAAGAGTAGATAAAATTAGTCGCCCTTTATTCATTGTCATAAGTTATTTGAATTAATAGATGGTATTGTAACGACTGAAGGTAGCAGTTGTTACGTAAATAAAATATCAGGCAGTAATTAAATCTTCCATGCCCACACTTACCTTTTTGATCCAGCCCCCGGCAACCACATCATTGTCTTCATAACAGACAATAGCTTGCCCGGGTGTAATGGCTTCACGACCGGCCGGAAAGTGAACTTTCATCCGGGCTTCATCTAACTGAGTGAGGTATCCAACAGCTCCATCATCGTTATAGCGGATGGCACCTGTGATCTCCATTTCATTTTGAGGGATCTTATCATATTTGATCAAATTCATTTCCCCGGCGATCAATGTAGAGCTTACCAGGTCTTCTTTTTCACCGATAGTGATGGTATTGGTATCCGGGTTAATATGAGTTACATAAACCGGCTTACCCATAGCAAGATCAAGTCCTCTTCTTTGGCCAATAGTATAGAACGGATAGCCTTCATGCTCCCCAACTATATTTCCGTTTTTGTCAACGAATTTACCGCCGGAAACTCTTTCTTCAAGTCCGTCTACCCGATCACGTAAAAACCTGCGATAATCGTCATCGGGTACAAAGCAGATCTCATAAGAATCCGGCTTATTGGCCACATTCAGCAATCCGTGATCTTCTGCAAGTTGTCGAATTTCTGTTTTCGGATAGGTTCCAAGTGGAAAAATAGTTCTGGCGAGATGTTTCTGAGCAACTCCCCATAATGCATAAGACTGATCTTTTTTTGGATCATGCCCGCGCGAGATCACATAACGTCCGTTTTCTTCTCTCACTTTGGCATAGTGACCTGTTGCAATGAAATCACAACCCAAATTATCGGCTCGCTTCAGCAAGGCGGCCCATTTTATGTGCGTATTACAAAGCACACATGGATTTGGTGTTCTTCCTCCAATATAATCATCCACAAAACGGTCGATCACCCAATCCCCGAACTCTTCTCTTATATCTACAATGAAGTGCTTGAAACCATGGTTTACCGCAATATGCCGGGCATCATTCATTGA
Organism: Gracilimonas sp.; assembly: GCF_035704785.1. Taxonomy (GTDB): domain Bacteria; phylum Bacteroidota; class Rhodothermia; order Balneolales; family Balneolaceae; genus Gracilimonas. The sequence goes on from NZ_DASSWP010000097.1 coordinate 3,217, forward strand.
CTCTACCGTACAGCAGCCGGTCTCCTTCCCTGAATTACCTCCGCTGCGGTGGTAATCCCACGTTTTCATGGTGATCCCGATAACCTCATAGCCTTGTTCCTGTAACATCACAGCCGCTACGGATGAATCGACACCGCCACTCATGGCTACTAATACTCTGCCTTTTTTACTCATAGAATTGAATACTTACTACTTCTTGACGTGAATGAAACTGAAAGATACGGTTTTTTGCAGACGGTTGACAGTATCCCCGAATATTGAATATTGATTAGGGGAATAATGAATATCGAAGTGCTTTACCAAAGCAATCCTATACATTCAAATACATTATTGGATTAGAATTCCCCTCTTTAAAATAATGAGCGACAGATTTAAATTTGTACTTCTTTCTAATTTCATCAGAAGCAATATTTCCAATAAACTCATAGCGCCCTTCTAATCTTTCTTCTTTTTCTCTTTCAATAAATTTATTGTCTCGTCTTACACTAAATGTATTTCCAGCTTTGTACCAATTTATAACAGTGTAAATCTCCTGAATTACACCTTTATATACTGCGAAGGCATACTTTACATCTTCAGCTCTTTTAGGATTTATCTTCCACTGCCCTCTTGTATAATCATATAATTCTACTTCTTCCATAGAATATCTGAATGCTTGATTTATTCTAATAAGAATTGAAGGTTCTTCAATTTCTACTTCTTCTTTTTCATATGTAGCATTTATTTGGGCTATAGACATTCTTCCAAAAGTAGCACTTTTATACCCACTGTATTCATTCGTAAGATTTTTAATGTCAATTAAATCTATGATGGATGATTCAACACGAAGAGCTGTCTTTTCATCATCAAGTCCATGAATCAAAATTTCTATTTTAGGTTCTAAACCTTGCCCTCTTATTTCTTGTATTAATTCAACTTTTTGGGTTTCATTTTTATCATTTAAATGAGAAAAAACTCTATTCCCCTTCCCTTTACCAACATAAAAAATCTCTTCTGTTAAAGGATGAGAATAAATATAAACGTAGTATTTCAACTCCTTTATGACAGTACTTGAAAACTTGTATTCCATTCAAAATAATTTTAGCAATACAATTCTTAATGAAGTAAGCATCTAAGAAAGTGTTTATAAGCCTACTAGGTCATATACAAATAAGGCTTCCAAGGCTCTTGCACTCCGCCATTGGAATCCCTGAAAAATGTGATAGGTACCGGGCGGTAGGGTTTGCTGTGAAGCTTCATATTTGCTTCCTTGGGTGTTCGGTTACCTTTATGGACATTACATTTGTCGCAAGCCGTTGTAAGGTTCTCCCAGCTATCTTTTCCGCCCCGGCTTTTTGGGATTATATGATCGATAGTCAGGTCTGATCTCTTTCCACAATATTGGCAGGTGAAGTCATCACGACGCATCACATTTCGGCGGGATAGTACAATCTTGGCATAGGGTACTCGAATGTAATTCCGAAGTCGGATCACAGATGGAAATTGAAAAGACTTTCTTGTGGTACGTAGTTCTTTTTTGGGATCATCATGAAGCAGCTCCGCCTTCTCCAGGAAGATGAGCTTCATGGAGCGCTGCACCGAGCAAATACTCAGTGGCTGATAATCTTGATTAAGTACTAAAACATTCGCATTCATAGTACATCCATTTTAATTACTATTGATGATATCTCAAAGTTTTTATTCATGGAGAATGCAGCTCATAAACAAAAAGGCGTCCCGCACATGAACATATTATGTACGGGACGCCTTAGTATGAGATATTTGTCTTTAAATATCAATAGGCAAACTTTTACTATCCAATTCCTACCATTTGCAGCAATTCTCTTCGGACATCTTCATTTATTGAGATCGCTAATATTATTGATACAACCAATCCTATCAGGGCATAACTCAGGTCTTTAAATACCATTGAGAATACTTTACCCATTGGCCTCCCATTCTCTTTTCCATCCATTATGCTCATTCCAATTTCGCGGCCTGCCAATAATCCCAGAAATACCCAAGTAGTACTCATCGGCACAGTGCTTACCGTAAGCTTATAAACTAAGAGTATTGCATAAACGAAATCAATAATGGTAGCCGAGCGGACATCCGTGACTCTTGATTTTTCTGTTACGATCTCCTGTATCTTATCTCCTCTCAGGTAGAATAACAATCCTAACCCAAAAAAGATGAATAGAGAAAAACCTAAGAACTGAGAAAAATCAAGTGAGCGAGGCAGATAAACGGCAATATTAGCTGCATCCTGCATAACCCATACGGCCCATAAAGTTCCTGAGATGATCCATTGCGCTGGAAGCCACAGTTTATGCGGTTCTCCGTTAAATTTCTTCTCAAGTGTGTTAGTCACGATCAGCCATACTGCCAATCCGGTTATAAGTGCTAAGCCATATCCTTGTAAACTTTTACCTAATACTGAAGTGATCCCTTCTGCTGAAGTTGCAAAACAGCTCAACAATAAGAAAGTTGTTGAAACTGGCATCCGCATTCGGGTCAAAATCAAAAGAAAGACCGGAGCGGCTACTTGAAGAAATGAAAATTCTGTAGGTGCTACCGCAAAACCTTTAGAGGTCAGGCGCTGGTAGGTTACATCTCCATCATAAATATAGAAACTCGCTGATACCGTGACTAAGAATATCCCTCCGATCCAAAGCCATAACACCCACCACTTTTTATCCATATTGGAAGCAAGGAATGTACCAATGGTTTGGATACTGTCGTTAGCAATGGCGGAATATCCCGCAAAGGCAAAACCTACCCACATGGCAAGTTCGGCGTATGGAAATACAACTCCGGCAATGAAAAAGAAAAGGCCTATCAAGCCAATGAAAATTCGTTCCTGCTTGATTACATCATAAAAACCTGTAGGGATAAAGCTTTCAATACCGCTTGCTCCATTTTGGTTAGACTGCTTATCTGACATTAATTTTATATTTTGTGTGCTGATTTACAGCCAAGGGTAAAGATCATATGTTAAGACAGTGTTATGAGATGCCAAAGTACCGGATACTTAACAATTAGATAACAATGAAGCCGACCGCAGCCCTTTTAAAGTTTATTTTGTTCCATAACATGTTCATGTGATTTTCACTTTTGTTCAATAATCAACATCTTTATATAACTTTGAACTAAGCTTTTCGGTTATGTTAAGACTTTTACTACCCGCCCTATCTGCTATACTTCTGATATTAATGCCTACACTTCAAAAGTCTCCCTCATTTCATGACGACACTGTAAATGCTGTATTGGGAGACATAAGCTATACAACTGCCTATGGAGTTGAACCCAATGTAAGGACATCCGAAGAAGTTCGTATCAAAACACATTTAGAATATGTAATTGACCTTTTGAAAGAAGAAGACACATCTGGACTCAGCGCATCACAAATAGAAAACAGAAGGAAAATGATTGCTTTACTCGAAGATTATAAGGAAGCCGGTGTATTTCCAAAAAACCGCTATTTCGAAACCCGACGGCCTGTTTTTATTGATGAAGATGGAAACCTTTGTGCTGTGGGATATTTGATCGCCCAGACCAAAGGAATTGAGGTCGCTAAAGAGATAAACAGTGATCACAAATACGACTTGATAAATGACATTGATCCCAAGTTGATCAATGAATGGTTAGCGGAAAACGGACTTACAAAAAATGAAGCTGCCATGATCCAGCCTATGTACGGAGAAGTTTATACAGAAACTATTGAGCAAAATGAGGTTGAACTTGAGTATGCAGTTGCCTCTTCTGTTTTGGCAGGCATGCAATTAGGAACCACTACATACTCTATGCTTTCTGATGACTCACCTTCAACTATTAAAAAGATCTCTGCTTTTAATACTTTATTAGGTATGGGGTCGATAACACTTGGCCTTATAAACCTGGATAATACCTCAACCGACATTCGCTATCCTACGACTGATCCTCAGATTTGTGGAATTTGTTATAGTCGCTATGAATACACCTATAAAAATCCCGCTCGCACAAATTTCTCGATTGCAAATATTGTAGTTGGCGGACTTTCAGCAGCTTTTAACGGGTATCGATTTTTTCAAGCCAAGAAAAGAGAAAACCCATCAAAAATTAATTTTTCGGCAACCCAATTATACGATCCCTCTACTCAAGCTACAGCTCCGGGACTTTCTTTTTCAGTGAAGTTGTAAATTCATAAAAAATCATCGCCTTTTTGAAGAAAACTGCAATAGTTTTCCATATTCTTTTTTAACTTTGGAACCGCTTTTTTAGCGTACTAAAACCAATTTCATCTAAATTCAGGCGATGTCAAAAAAAGACTCTATTTCAACCGGCTATTACAAAGAACCTGTTCCTCATATTGCTCATGACTCTCCCTTTGCTTCCATGATGGAACGCTTCCGTTTTGCTGCCGACATCCTTGATCTGGATAAAGGTGTTTTTAAATATCTTTCCAGCCCCGAGAAAGTAGTTATGGTTTCCATACCGATTACTATGGACGACGGACGCATCGAAGTTTTTGATGGATACCGTGTAATTCATAACAGCATTTTGGGGCCTTCAAAAGGTGGGATTCGTTATTCCGATGATGTAACCATTGATGAGGTAAAAGCCCTTGCAGCCTGGATGACCTGGAAATGTGCCGTTGTAAACGTTCCGTTTGGGGGAGCCAAAGGTGGTGTAAAGGTCAACCCAAAAGAACTTTCACAATCAGAATTAGAGCGACTGACACGCCGCTACACCGCCAATATGTTTGATGTATTCGGGCCGGATCGTGATATCCCTGCTCCGGATATGAATACCAATGAGCAGACCATGGCCTGGATCATGGATACCTACAGCATGAAACAGAATAAGACAGAAACAGCTGTAGTAACCGGGAAACCTATTATTTTAGGAGGTTCAAAAGGAAGAAAGGAAGCAACAGGACGCGGAGTAGTTACCACCACCCTTGCAGCACTTGGCAAGCTGAGGATTTCCCCAAGTAATACCACCGTAGTAGTTCAGGGATTTGGAAATGTAGGTTCTGTTTCAGCTCAACTAATGTACGAGCAGGGAGCCCAGATCCTGGCAATCAGTGATATCAGCGGTGGATATTATAACAAAGAAGGAATAGATATTCCTGAAGCCATTCACTATTCACAAACCCACAATAATTCACTGGAGGGTTTTGAAGGAGTTGAAAAAATCACGAATAAGGAACTGCTTGAGCTGGAATGCGACGTGTTGATTCCCGCTGCAAAAGAAGATCAGATCAATAAAGATAACGCTCCGAATATTAAGGCGAAGATCATTGCAGAAGGTGCCAACGGACCGGTAACCGCGAACGCCGACAGGATACTGGAAGAAAAAGGAATCATGGTGATCCCGGATATCCTTGCAAATGCCGGTGGTGTAACCGTTTCCTATTTTGAATGGGTTCAGGATAGACATGGATATTTCTGGACCGAAGAACGAGTAAACCGGCGCCTCAATCGTATGATGCGAGAATCATTCGACAACTTGTTTATGGTGAGTGAAAAGTATAGTATTACGCTTCGTCAAGCGGCTTATGTGTATGCCATCGATCGTGTGGCTACAACGCTTAAACTGCGTGGTATTTATGCTTAAAGAATGAAATTATTACAGACTCTTACCCTACGATCTTCTTACGAAGAAATTGAAAAAGTTGAAGGACTCCTCAACGATCTGCAAAGTGAACTTGGGTTTAATGATGAGTTCTATGCACGTCTCATGCTTGCTGTTTCTGAGGCCGCAACCAATGGCATTGTTCATGGCAATCAACTTGATGAGTCCAAATCTTTAGAGATTACTGCTTTTCAGGATGGAAACCTTCTGATATTCGAAACCCGTGATGAGGGAGAAGGCTTCGATCCTGACACGCTACCTGATCCACTCGCAGAAGAAAACCTGCTTAAAACAAGCGGCCGAGGTGTCTTTCTTATGGAAGAGTATGCCGATAGAGTGGAATATTCTGAAGGCGGAACCCGGCTTACCCTTACTTTTAATTTACCGGGATAACTTCCGCGTAGGATAATTTTTGATTGAAAATTATTTACCCAACTAAAATCCACACGTCCTACAGGCTTGTGTACGTTTCAGCCGATATTTACAGTAATACTTAAAATTGTTAAAAAGTGATCAACATGAAGCGAAAAGAATTTATTAAAAGTTTTGCAGGAGCCTTTATTGGTGTAGTGGTATATCAATTATTCTTTACCATCTCTGATACCTTCCAAAACTTTTGGGCAAATTATTTAACTGATATTATTTTAATGGGGGTTTGCGTATTTGCGGGCATTCTGCTGATAGACTTTTTTATAAACAAATTTTCTCTCTTTTCAACAGAAGATAACACCTAATAAACATCAGGTTGTATATCACTTCTTCTAAATCTACCTGATCTGTGTCACCTGCTTGTCATTTATTTGACTTTGGTGAGTAGCCGGCCGCTTAGCCTCAATAATTCGGTCTCGGCAGTTTTAGCAACTATTTGGGCTTCGATAAGGCGATTCTCGGCATTCAATAAACTTTGCTGTGCTTCCCTTAATTCAATAGAACTGATGGTTCCAAGTTCGAAACGCTCCAGTGCGATATCTACAGTTTGATTATTGATCTCGAGATTTTCCTGCTCTAATTTTATAAGAGAAAGAGCATCGGAATATTGAGCATAGATCTGACTTATTTGTGCAGTTACCTGAAGCTGAAGATCCTGCTTCCGTAATTCTTCATTTTTGAGGGTTATTTGAGCATTTTCAACTCGGCGTTGTTTATTAAATCCATCAAAAAGATTAATTCTGGCTGTAATTCCGTAGTTAAAACCATTGGTCTCAGAAAACTCTGAAAATCCTACACTCGCTTCTGTCCTGGAATATCCATAACCACCTGAAACATCTACCCGGGGCATCCATTCTCCCTTTAGTTCACGGATCTCTGTTCGTGCCACTTGCTCATTGAGCCGGGCAATATTCAATTCCATATTCTGGGTAAGTGCATCATTTATCAAAGGTTGTAATTCCAGGCGATCAGCAAGTTCGATCTCAGGCTGAACTTCAAATTCTAAAGAAACATCTTCTCCTAAAATAGAAGTCAATAGCACCTTGAGTTGATTCAGAGACGTTCCGGCACGGATCATCGCTGCACGATCAGTATTGAAATCGGCACGTGCCAAAAGCAATTCATATTCAGATCCTGAACCGAGATCCCGTTTGGTTTCCGCGATCCGTATACGTTCTTCGGAAATCTCTACCGTATTTTCCAGAACCTCAGCCGCCTTCTGCTGGCCGGCGATCTCGTAATATCCACTGATGATATCCGCCAGAACCAACTCGACCTGATATCTAGCTTCCGCTTCACTGATATCAAATTGTGTACTTAACCGGTCCAGTGTTGCAAACATGGTTAATCCATCGAAGATGGTCCATGTTGCATTCACTCCATAATTATACACCGTTGTTTTCGCATTTTGATCATCTCGATCTGCAATATTTGGATTACCATAGACCGTCACATTATCCTGTATACGCTGATTTATGGAACCGTCGGCAGATATAACGGGCAGAAACCCTGCATTCCCTATCGAGCTGTTATTCGAAGAAATGCGAACTTCATTTTCTGCAATTTGGATTGCAAAGTTTTTCTCTAGCCCTATTCGAATGGCATCTTCAAGCTGCAGGGTTGACTGTGCCTGAACATTGGTAAACATCAAACCAAACAAAAGAAGGGTTAGTAGTATTTTAATATGCGAATTTGAAATTTTCATCAGTGGATTATGCATTTACTTCTGCGGTTTCCAGATTTTCATATTTGCGGAAGGTTTCCTCATCTATGGTATCTTTTTCAGATCGCTCGGCAGAAATGTAGCTGTATAAAGCCGGAATCACGTAAAGGGTTAAGATACTGGCAAAGATCAGACCGCCAATAATTGCAATACCCATCGACTTACGACTTTCGGCACCTGCTCCAAGTGCCAGTGCGATCGGTAAAATTCCCAGAACGGTCGAGAAGCTGGTCATCAGGATCGGACGGAAACGGGCAACGGCTGCATCTTTGATCGCTTCCAGATTTGAAAGTCCTTGTATCTGTCTTTGGTTGGCAAATTCAACAATGAGGATTCCATTCTTAGTCACCAACCCGATCAACATCACCATTCCTATTTGACTGAATATGTTCAGCGTTTGATTAAAATACCAGAGAGTCATCAGGGCACCGGTAAGTGCTAAAGGAACCGTGAACATAATTACCAGCGGGTCACGGAAACTTTCAAACTGAGCGGCCAATACAAGATAAACCAACAGCAGCGCCAGCAAGAATACATAGACCAAGCTGGATGAACTTTCTACAAAATCTCTTGACGGGCCTGAAAGTGAAGTTGTGTATGAGTCATCAAGCACTTCATCTGCAATGGCATCCATGGCTTCAATTCCGTCGCTAATAGTTCGTCCCGGAGCTAAACTCGCCGATACTGTTGCGGAAGCAAATCGGTTAAATCGGTATAGTTGAGGCGAACTGCTTGTCTCGGTGAGCGTTATGAGGTTGTCTAACTGCAGTATTTCTCCCGTATTATTTCTCACATATAAACTTTTAAGATCTATTGGGGCATTGCGATCTTCACGAAACATCTGCCCGATCACTTGATATTGTTTTCCTGACTTCAAGAAATATCCAAAGCGCTGCCCACTGTATGCAAGTTGTAAAGTCTCTGCGATATCTCGGGTTGAAACTCCCAGCGCCTGAGCACGCTCTCTGTCTATATTGATCTCAACTTCCGGCTTACTGAATTTCAGGTCCACATCCACAAAGGCAAAATTTGGATCCTGGCTTGCTCTTTCCATAAATATTGGGATAATTTCTTTCAGCTGGTCGTTAGTACTTGCCTGAAGTACATATTGTACCGGTTGTCCCCCTCTTCTGCCTCCAATACTTTGTTCCTGAGAAATGAAGGTTCTTGCTCCACTTAAGTCCTGAATTTTAGTAGAGAGATCATTGTATATCTCCTGCTGAGTACGCTCCCTGTTTTCAGCATCGATAAGAATTGCCCGCCCAAACCCTGAATTCACAGAACTTGCCGCTCCAAAACCCGGAGAGGTAACGGTGATCAGTCCTTCAATCTCAGGCACCTCATCAAGTAGAAAATTTGTAAGCCTGTCCATGTACCTATCCATGTATTCAAATGTTGCTCCTTCCGGGGCTATTGAATTAATGCTAAGCCTTCCCCTGTCTTCAAGAGGGGCAAGTTCTTGTTGAAGGTTTGCGTAGAACAACCATATTCCGCCTAAACACAATATGGTAATTACATACGCCATCCATCTTTTTTCCATAAATGCTTCCAGGCTGCTTTTATATTTTTGATTCAGCTGCTGAAAGAATGGCTCTGTTTTTTTATAGAACCAACTGTGCTGGGCATCCGATTTCAGAATTTTAGTGGATAACATCGGAGTGAGCGTAAGAGCAACAAAAGAAGAAATAATAATAGCGCCGGCCATTACAACCCCAAATTCCAAAAACAATCTCCCGGTCAATCCCCCTAAAAATAAGATGGGTGTAAACACCGATACCAAGGCCAGGGAAGTTGCCACAACAGCAAAAAAGATCTCTCGGGAACCTAAAATACCTGCTTCAATAACATTCATTCCTGACTCGATCTTGGCATAGATATTTTCCAAAACCACAATGGCATCATCCACTACCAAACCTATAGCAAGTACGATGGCGAGCAGCGTTAAAACATTGATAGAAAAGCCGGCAATGTACATCACAAAAAACGCTCCGATCAGTGCGATGGGAATCACAATAATGGGAATGATGGTTGTACGGATATCTCTTAGAAAAAGGAAAATAATTAGCACCACCAACGAGAGTGCAAGAAAGATCGTCTGCTGTACTTCACTGATCGATGCGCGCACATATTCGGTAGTATCAAAACCCACGGCCGTTTGGATATCTTCAGGAAGATCTTTCTTGATCTGTTCAACACGTTTATAAAATTCATCTGCGATCTCGATCTGATTGGCACCGGGCTGAGGTACGATCACCACCCCTACCATAGGCACACCATTTCGTTTCAAAATAGTTCGCTCATTGGCGGCTCCGAGTTCAGCCCTTCCGATATCCCGAAAACGTACCACATTTCCATCTTGTTCGGTTATGATCAGGTTGTTGAATTCTTCCGGTTCATAAAGCCTGCCCTGCGTTCGAACGGTAAGCTCTGTCAAGTCTCCTTCAATACGGCCGGAGGGCAACTCTACATTTTCTCTTTGAAGGGCCTGCTGTACATCAAGGGGGGTTAACTTGTAAGCAGCTAATCGCAATGGGTCCATCCATAAACGCATGGCATATTCCTTCTCACCCCAAATTTGAACACTGCTGACGCCGGGTATGGTTTGAACACGTTCTTTGAAATCATTAAAAGCTACATCAGAAAG
>NZ_DASSWP010000069.1:0-2689 GCF_035704785.1 Gracilimonas sp.
GCGTATGGCCGAGAAAAGTGCTCAAAACCTGATCGATGCCATTGAAAAAAGTAAAAAGCAGCCATTTGAGCGGGTGATCTATGCACTGGGAATTCGGTTTGTGGGAAAGACCGTAGCTAAAGATCTTGCTAAAGCCTTCAAAACCATGGCGAAATTGAAATTAGTTTCAGTAGAAGAACTGGAAGCCGTGGATTCCATCGGGCCAAGAATAGCTGAATCGGTAGTGAAATTTTTCAGTAATGAAAAGAACCGATCCATTGTAGAACGACTGGGAGAACATGGCCTGCAGTTCGAGAAAGAGGAAGAAGAGCAGGCTTCCAATATTTTTGAGGGCAAGAAGTTTGTCCTGACCGGTTCCCTACCTACCTACACCCGAAAAGAAGCCACAGATCTGATCGAAAAGCATGGAGGGAAAACTGCATCATCCGTAAGTGGTAACACAGATTTTGTATTGGCCGGAGAATCCGCCGGAAGCAAGCTGGATAAAGCTAAAGAGCTTGGGGTCGAGATCCTGGATGAAGATGCTTTTCGTGAGTTGATCGGAGAATAGCGATAAAGTGGGTTATTTAAACTTAAAGGGAACCTACTTCATCACTCCTCACTTTATCACTTATAACTCATCCCCAAAATTTCCTATCTTCTTAAAAAATTTCCCTTAAGCCCTGCAGTACATGGATATCAAACCTCTGGATACGGAGCAGATCGGACTAAAAACGCTGGAAAAGCACCTCATCCGGTCAAAGAGTAAAGTCTCTCTCAAGATCGGCCTGCCTAAGGAGATCTCCAATGATGAACGCAGGGTCACTCTTACTCCGGGTGGTGTTTCCATCCTTAAAGCCAATGGACATGAGATCTTTATTGAAAAAGGAGCCGGCGAAGATGCTAATTTCGCCGACCGGGAATATGCCGATACCGGAGCTGAAATAGCCTATAGTGCTCAGGATGTCTTCAAAAAATCGGACCTAATCCTTAAGATCGCACCGTTGGTCGAAGAGGAATTTGACCTGCTTGAAAATGATCAATCCATTATTTCTGCCTTACATATGGGGAGCCAGTCTGTAGAATATCTCGAAAAACTGATCGAGAAATCCGTTACCGGAATTGGCTATGAGTTTATACGGGGGGAAGACAAAGAATTTCCTATTGTGCGAATGATGCATGAGATCACAGGATCCATGTCGGTACAGATCGCAGCTCACTATCTGGAGAGCATGAGCGGCGGACAGGGAATTATGCTGGGTGGAATTTCAGGAGTTCCTCCTGCTACAGTTGTCATTTTGGGCGCGGGAATAACAGGCGAATATGCCGCAAGAACGGCCCTTGGCTATGGAGCCCAGGTTTTTGTAATGGATACCGACCTGACTGCGTTGCGCAGACTCGAAAATGCGCTCGATCGCAGGATAATCACGGCCGTGGCCAACCACCAATATTTGAATACTGCACTTAAATTTGCTGATATCATTATTGGAGCAGCCATGGCCGAAGGCGAACGTTCTCCCTGTTGGGTCACCGAAGACATGGTAGCAGGAATGAAAGCAGGAAGCGTGATCGTGGATACGGTGATCGATCAGGGCGGATGTGTAGCAACAAGCAGGCCCACCACCCATTCAAATCCGGTGTATTCACAGCATGATGTCATTCATCACTGTGTGCCTAATATCCCGGCGAATGTACCGAGAACGGCAACTTATGCACTTAACAATGTTTTGGTGCCTTACATACTGGCTATAGGTGATGCCGGAGGAGTTAAAGAATGCCTTTGGGAAAATGTAGCCTTGAGAAATGGTACTTATACATATAAAAAGCACATTACTAAGAAATCTCTAGCCAAGATGTTTAACAAACCCTTTCGCGAAATTGAAATGCTGATCGCCTCGCAGATCTAGGATCTTTGATTTATGATTGTTGATTGACAATTTCACATCAACAATCATAAATCATCATTCATCAATCCCAATGTCAGAACTTACCGAATCGAATTATAAACGTATTTCCATAATAAACTGGCTGCTCACCGTTCCTATGATGGTTTTGTTTGCGTGGCCTTATTTTTATGGAGCAGGATTGATCGGGTTGGATATTTTTATTCGATACATAGGAGCTTTTATTTTTGCGGCACCTTTTATGCTAACCATTCTTCACGGACATGTAACCATGGCTCTCGGCTCGGGGCATCGCCATCATTATTACAACTGGATGAATGAAGAAAAACCGCTCACCTACGGACTTTTCTTTCACCCTATGTTTGTTAAAACCCGTTTTAGGCTGATATTGCTTATGGTGAGCCTATTGATCCTTCCTATCGGTTATTTGCTTGGGATATGAAAAAGGCGCGTGGGATACGCCCCTATCATTATTTTTTTTAAATCGCCTTCCCGTTTTTGATCTCTTCCACAACACTTGGATCTAATAAGGTAGAAGTATCGCCCAGGTTATCCCCGTCATCCGCGGCGATCTTTCTCAGAATTCGGCGCATGATCTTCCCGGAGCGGGTTTTGGGCAATCCTTTCACCACCTGGATTTTATCAGGCTTGGCTATCGGACTGATGATCTTGGTTACCAGATCCAGCAGCTCTTTCTTGAACTCCTCCTGATCCTTGATCTCTCCTTCACAGATCATAAAAGCATAAACTCCTTGCCCTTTGATATCATGGGGATATCCAACCACTGCTGTTTCCACCACTTTTGG
>NZ_DASSWP010000089.1:0-9697 GCF_035704785.1 Gracilimonas sp.
ACCACCTCAATGTCTCCATTATCCCTCTGGATTGGAAAAGCTACATGATAGACCGTGTTGCACATCTTGATCTGTGCAAGTATACCTTTGTCGAATCGGGTGTACTTGGCTGCTTTATCAAAGTTAATATTTACCTGTTCATAGAATTTATAGGTGGACATATTCCTTTTCTCCTTTCTAGTTTTAAGCGTGACTGATGGTCGTAATTATCTTACACAGATACAAGGAAAAGCCGTGTTTAATACGAAGGTGGAAGGGCAACGTGAAGATGATCAGCCGTTCCAATATGCCGGATAGTCTTAAACCCCATGATTTTGAAGGAAGAACGAAGTAGAAAATTTCGAACTTCATTATGCCCGATGGTTCTGAGGTCTATGGCGTGTACGTAGCCTGAAGACTGGGTAAAATGAAGGGATCGTTCATTTAAAGGGATTCCCATTGCGGCATAATCTGCGGGAGCTCTTTGAATATCGGTTATCACAAGGTCACCATCAGCTAAAGTTGTGGTGGCTATGGCTACCCTGAGGATGGGGTGCATGGAGCGATATACCTGCCTCACCTCATCGCTTTTGGCATTTACTGAGGAGAGGTACATCACCCCGTAAAAACAGAAAGCGAATACGAGTGTACCAAGTCCTGCCAGACTGAATTTGAGAAGTAATTTTTTATTTGAGGTTCTCCTGAAAAGAAAAAGCACATAGAGCAGGAGCAACATAACCGTAGCAAAAATTCCTCCGCTTAAAGCCAGCCAGCCATTCCACCCAAAAGAAAGATTCAGAAAAATGGATGTTCTTATGAGAATGAAGAAGGGTAAAATTCCAAGTCCCCCAATCAGTAATGCCCAAAATAAAACCTGTAGCCACTTCTTTTTTGCAGCAGATGGTTCCGAGCCCTGAAGTGCATCCGTTTTGTTTAAGTTGAGTAGCCAATCGATATCTTTTTGGGAGATCTTATCCATATCAGCTTCAACGTAAAAGAAGGAAGCGTGTTACGCTGCAGTAAGATCTTCGCAACAAAGAGCAGAAACCCTGGAGAATAAGATCGTGAACGAAACTTCAGCAATTCAACCAAGTCTTGTATCAAGTCGTTTGATCACCATCGTTATAATTTTCACCGCGTTTACATAAGATTCAGGACTGATTTTTTTTAGAGATCAATCCCTACACTAACTCCAGGGACGAATGGTGCCACAATGTAATCGATTTCGCTTTCGGTGTCGCTTGTGCGCAGCTGATATGCCACAAGTTTATTTTCCCTGAATAATCCTAAACTATTACCAATACTGAGCCCCATATTTACCGGGCCAAAACGCTTTGTCAGCCCAAAGTTTAGCAACAGAAGCCCCCCAAGATCGGCGTACACCTGGTCTTCCAGCGACTGTGTGCGCGAACTGTATATCTGAGTATCCACCATTAATCCATATCCGTCAGTTGCATATTCTGCCCTGAAACCACCCATAAATGGTGTCGGGCCGGGCATTTGCTGAATCTGGTCATTCACATCAAGCTTCATCAAACGCACTCTTGTACTCATACGGAGTGTGAGTGCCCGGTGCTCCCACCAGAAGGTGCGTTGCACCGAACTGCCAAATACAGCTCCTCTGATTTCAGCAGGCTGATCATACCAAGACAGTGCCACACTTTGTACTTTTACATCACTCGTAATTTGCCATTTTTTTGTTGAATAACCGGAATGTATTGAAGCATACTGTGTGGTAATTGGTTTTGTAAAGTTTGTAGCATCGCGAAAATTTCCGCTCATGCCCTTGCTGATTATGGGATCATACAGGTGAGCAGCATTTACCGTGAGCATGAAATTATTCGTTGGTGAGTACAAAAACTGAACACTTGCAGAGGGGGAAATTTGATTGTCGTGGTGATCTGTCCGCCCGTTAACTGTAACATAAAAATTATCAGCCAGTGGTTGTTTGCGTGTTAGTATTATTTGAGTATCAAGAAACCTCGTAGTTGTATCTAAGAGTGTACGTTCCATGTCGTGATACAGAACGGCAAGTGATGTTCTGTTTCCATTCACCCCGAATTTATAACTGTGTACAAGTAATTTTTCCTTGCCACCGTGCAGCTCTTTATAAACCTCATCTTTTTTAGTGCGGACATTTGCGTGTTGTTGTCCATAGCCTGCTTCAAGAGTGAACGGCCCGATATCCTGTGTTGCTGTAGCAAACCCGGCGTACATCCGGGAAGTATTCTGAAAAAGTTTAACATCAAACAGCTCTTCAAATTCATTATTACTAGATAAAAATTGTCCCATTACTTCCAGTTTTGTTCGTTGGGTTTTAAACCTTGTAGCGACAAGTCCTGAAGTAGTTTGGGCATATGCATCAAGTTCTTCAATGTAATCTTCCAGCAATATTGGTGATGTATGTTCGGCAACAAGTGCTGCTGAGAATTTTTTGTTTTCTCCCCCCGCTAAACTTGCACCCAGGTGGAGAGGGTTGAGAGTAATATTTTTTATAGTTTTATATGTGGGCCTGAGTGTTATAACAGCATCCGGACCACTCAGGGCGGCAGTCGGTTCAGATAGTGCAAGATCAATACCACTGTAAGGTATTGAGGGTGTAAGGGCATGATTTTGTGTTTGCTTGGTAAGAATTGGAATGCCATTTGCCATGTAAAAGGTAATAAGACCCGGCAGGTCCCGTTCAAGATTAGCTGTTACACCGGGTATAGTTGTAGTCAATTCACTTTCAGCGATGAGTTTATGAGCCGGATTGCCATGGGCAAGTGTTATTCTGTTCCTGTTTATTGATTGTGGAATTATATCACGTGGTGTCACATTCAGATCGTCCATTACCAAATGATAAGTAACATTCGTACTGTCTTTTGAAGTGCCTGTGACTGGTTTCTTCTGTGCAAATGCATACGAATTTACAAGAAATAGAAAACTGGCTACAAGGATTTTAAATGGCATAACTACAGATCTCTCCTGATGATAATCAGCTATTTCTTTGCACAGTATTTAGTAAAATACGTCTGCGTTAGTAGCTGTAAAATTTCTCTCTTAACTTAAATTTTTGAGTCTTATTCCAAAGAGTCCTTGATAACAATAAGCTGATTTATAAATTTCTTTTTGCCTTTTTACGACTCCGTCTTTAACTGATTTAAAAGATTCGATTAATTGCAAAAAAATGCATTACAATTACCAAAAACATTGTTACATAAGTTACAGAGGCTTTCAGTGTGAGAGGTAATCCGGCAAGGCAGTACCGGAGTGGGCAACGGTTCAAACCCTACAACAAATCAACACTGGGTCCTTCTGTTTAAGCAGTCAGTTCGTAGTTTTGGAAATGCAAAAAAGCCCGGAATTGTAATTGTCAGCCTGATGTGTATTCGTATTGTTTAAATTGAGCAGACAACCAATGTCTTTTGGGGAGATCTTATTCAAACCAGCTTCAAGGTATAAGAAGGAATCGAGTTACACGCTACGGTAAGATCTTCGCAACAAAAAGGGGAAGCTCTGGAGAATGACGATCAATACTATAACAATGGGAATGATCTCATATGAATTCTGCTGAATGGCCGGTCCTAAACCCAGGAGATGATAGCTAAACAAAAAACCGGAAGTGAACAGCGTGAAACCGTAGGCCCAAGTTGCTCTGGTCCAAAGAGAAAAGCTGCTTACAATTGAGGCGAAACCTGCAATAATAGATACGGCAATAGAAAGGGCGGGCAAGTCACTTTGCTGAAACTCAAATAGATTCCCCGAAAATTGACCACTTTGAATAGAAAAGGCGAGCTTCACGAATAGATATAATCCGATAGCGAGAAAAAATAATTGCAGGAAGAGATGGACTCTACGGTCTTTAACAGTCATTCATAAACTAATTTAGAGTTTTTGTTTTCTCATTAATCCTTATTCAAAACTCTAAACTTTGTTCCCCTTATTCTCAAACAAATTTACTTCATTTTAAAGGTTTATCTGTTTTAGTTTCTGTGAATATTGGCTTCTTCTGGCGAAAGACATTCACGGTAAATAATATTCCAACTGCTCCTACCGCTGCATAGAAAGCGGCTCCAGCTAATCCTAAAATATGCACGATCGCTGTTCCGGCTACGGCACCCAAAACACCAAATGCGAGACTTGGTAACATAGTAACACCTCGCTCTTTAGTAATGATTCGACTGAGCCATCCGATGACTAATCCAATGGTGATATAAGCTAAAATATTCATTAAGGTCATAATGGATCCTGTTATGTTAATATGTATTAAAGTAATGGTATGTAGGGTGTTTACGTTCCTAAAAGACGCACAACTTTGCTGAAATTCATATAGATTAAAGGCCTAATCATTAACAAGATCTACTATACATTATGAAATCACTTCTTCTCTCTTCGTTACTGTCTTTAGCTTTGCTTGTGGGATGTGCCCCGGGTGAGCAGGAAATTTTTGACAAAGCCCTGGATATTCATGAGCGTGTGATCACGCTGGATACACACGTCGATATAAACGTGAATAATTTTACCGAGGAAACGAATTACACACAGCGACTGGATACGCAAGTCGACCTCGTGAAAATGAATGAAGGCGGCCTGGATGTGGCCTGGCTGATCGTTTATACCGGGCAGGACACTCTTAGTGAAGAGGGCTATGCAGATGCCTATGAAAACGCGATCAGCAAGTTTGAGGCTATTCACCGATTAACCGAAGAAATTGCACCCGACCAAATTGAGCTGGCAACCACTTCTGAAGAAGTGCGTCGTATTGTAGCGGAAGGTAAAAAAGTAGCTATGATCGGAGTTGAAAATGCCTATCCCGTGGGAGAAGACCTTTCCCGTATTGAGGAGTTTTACAACCGTGGAGCACGGTATATGTCACTTACTCATAACGGTCACAGTCAGTTTGGTGATTCCAACACCGGAGAAGAAGATGACGAATGGTTGCACGGTGGTTTAAGTGATCTTGGACGTGAAGCAATAGCAGAAATGAATCGAGTTGGAATTATGATCGATATTTCACACCCTGCCAAAACAACCAATATGGAAACGATGGAGTTGTCAAAAGCTCCGGTCATTGCTTCTCATTCAGCTGCACGTGCCATGTATGACCATAGCCGAAACCTGAGTAATGAAGAATTACTGAAGCTGAAAGAAACGGGCGGAGTGGTTCAAACCGTTGCTTTTAGGGGCTATATAGATGGTGAAAAGCATGCGGCCTGGCAGGAAGCTTCGCGCGCAGTTCTGGAAGAAGAAGCCGGAAAATTAGGATTAGAATTGGTGGGCTGGAACGAAATCCGTGAGATGAGCGCCGAAGAACGTGATGAATACATGGACATGTACAACACCGTTCAGGATAATGCTGAAGTGAGAATTGAATCAGAAGTTAATGTGAACACACCTCCCGTAAGTGTGGCTGATTTTGTGGATCATATCGATTATATGGTAGATCTGATCGGCATTGAGCATGTGGGAATCAGTTCTGATTTTGACGGTGGTGGCGGTGTTTATAATTGGATGGATGCTTCAGAAACCTTCAACGTGACCCATGAGCTGGTGAAACGCGGCTATACCGAGGAAGAGATCGAAATGCTTTGGAGTGGAAACCTGCTTCGGGTTCTGGATGAAGTGCAGGCTGTGGCTGAAGAACTTCAAAGTAATGAAGTGATCGAGCCGGCAAACTCCTAAATCCGGCTTAAAGGTAAGTTTTTTCTCGTGCCGGCGCTTTGTGTCGGCACGATTTTTTTGATTGTTAGTTAAGTCTTGGAACAAAATAATTTAGCTGATGTTAACATAATGCTAAGAAAAGTTAGAAAAGGATTATAAACTTTAAGCCCTCGCTTAATATTCTTAACTTATAGCCCTAATTACATCAAGACTAATTCAAATCAAGAAAGAGTGATTGCACAAGCAGACGTCGCTACTGATGTCAAGATTTTAAAAGCCGATTTAAATAATCCTAAACACGCCTCAGATATTGTTAAGATAGTCGACCTCTTTGCGAGAGATCCTATGGGGCAGGATCAGGCGCTGGACGAAGAAGTCCGCGTTGATATGATCGCAGAGATGAAGAAAGTACCCACTACCATGACCTACATCGCCTACGCCGGCGAAAAGGCCTTGGGTATTGTAACCTGTTTTGTGGGTTTTTCGACCTTCACGGCAAGCAAAGTGTTCAAAATTCACGATGTAGCGGTACATCCCGATGCCCGCGGCATGGGAATTGGAACCATGATGCTGGAAACCATCGAGAAAGAAGCACGTGAAATGGGCTGCTCTAAAGTTACCCTGGAAGTTCGGGAAGACAATCCGGCCCAACGATTATATGAAAAGCAGGATTTCGAGTACGGCGATCCCAAATGGTATTTCATGACGAAAGACCTGAATTGAATATCGAATAGAGAATATTCAACATTGAATGTTGAAGTGAAGCCTCTTCTTAGCGGAAGGGGCTTTTTTTATGCGGAAATTTTTGATCTATAAGTGAATTGCAAAACAGTAATCTTGAAACGTCCGCAGGGCCTTTAAGTGTTACGGGTGCAGACTTCGAGGTCTTGAAGCCGCTCGAAGGTTTTTCTTTACTTAATTTTCTCTACCAATTTTCCATCCTCATATCGTTCCTGTTCAATAATCTCACCCTCTTCATCATACAGCGTCATCAAACCATGATATTTCATTCCCTTTTTATAAGTCATTTCAAATTTAAGCTGACCATTCTGGTGCC
Organism: Gracilimonas sp.; assembly: GCF_035704785.1. GTDB lineage: Bacteria > Bacteroidota > Rhodothermia > Balneolales > Balneolaceae > Gracilimonas. The sequence goes on from NZ_DASSWP010000089.1 coordinate 6,680, forward strand.
ACTGTTTGATATAGCCAAGACTGTCTTCTGATTCTGGAGTTTGCCATTCTTCAATCAATAACCCATCTTCATTGTAATGTTTAGTGGCCCAAAATTTATCTTCTACATAACCGAACTCATATTTCCCCATTAAACTTCCATCTTTATGGTAGGCAGTGGTGCTTGTGGTAATTCCATCTACATAAATCGTTTCACTGAACAGGCTGTCATTTACCACATATCTGTATTGCTGGGTTCCGGTAAAGGGAGTTCCTGATTTATCAAACTTAATCATCGGCCCATCTTTTAAGAGGCCTAATTCTTCCGCCCGGTCATTGTCGAAGTATAAATCAACAGTTGAGTACAATGCATCATTATTGTCGGTAATCTTACGCGAATAATCATTCTCATTTTTATTTGTACAGAACATTAATGTTGTGGCCATGAGTATTGGAAGCAACAACATTCTTTTGGAAAAGGACCGAAGAGGAGAAGTATTCTTGATCATCATTTTGAATCGCTTTTTGGTGGATGGATAATTAAAGCTGCTGCTGAAGCTTAACCCGGATGAACGGCTTACCATTTTCAGTATGAGTTTCTGATATCCCCCAACGTCTTTGGAGTTAGATATGACGTTATCATCAGCAATGAATTCATGATTGAGCTGAATGGCTGATTTGTAGAAATAGAATACTGGGTTGAACCAAAACACGATCTTCAGCACCTCAATAAAAAGTACATCCAGCGTGTGGAGCTGACGTGCGTGGGTTAATTCGTACTCAAGGATGGTTTCAGAGATCTCACCTGTTTCAAAATCTTCTTTACTGATGAAGATCCGGGAAAAAACAGTAAATGGAGAAATTGAATGGTCGGTAAGAAAGATCTTCGTGCCTTTATACACTGTGGTCTCGTAATCTGATAAAGAAGAAAAGAGAGTTCGAAGTCCAATGCCTAATCGTAATCCCCAAAAACCCAAACCCAGGAAATAAAGCCCCATCAAAATATCCGATAAGGATATGGTGTTTTCATTTTTGATCTCGGCTGCAACCGGCTTTTCACTTTGTTCGGCATTAGCAGTTGAGGTAAGGTCGGTATCTGTAGAACTATCACTTGACTCAGTTTGCATTACCGGCAACTCATTTTCGGCAACCAAAGGTTGAAAACTTTCATACTCCACTCGTGGCACGGAATTAAAGATATTGATATCAACACTTACCAAGGGAGCAGTCAGCCCAAAGATCAACGCACCGATCAGGAAAAACCGATTGAATTGATAGGCTTTTTCTCCTTCCAGAAGAAGTTTATAAGCTCCCAGCAACAGGAGCAGAATAAGGGTCGATTCAACTAAATAAGCGATCATTATTGTATCTTTTTAATTTCTTGTTCTACATTTGAAAAATAAATCATTAGCTGGCATCAATTTTTGTCCGGCGGTACGACAGATAGTTTACCGGGATACATTTGCCGGATTATCTCTCTTTCTGAACTATTCTCTTCAAGCTTTGAAAAAGCAATGCCAAATTGATTTTGAGCAGCCTCATCTCTTAGTTCACTATATGCTGCTTTAATTTCTTGCAACAATTCAAGATACTGATCATATGGTGTCTCAGGTAAAGTTTTAATAACAACAATGGCCTCGCGAGGATCTGCGCTGCTGTTACCCACAAACTGTTTAATATTTTCTCTTACCTCATTCAATGTTGCCGGTTCTAGATTCATTAGGAGCTTTCCCTGATCGTTCATCAAAATCTGCATCAGATTTCGAGCTTCTACCGGAGCCTCAGGTGCAGTTGCAGCGGGTGGTAATATCAGGACACTGCTATCATTACTTTTTTTGGAAGAGTAATTAATCCTAAATGCCTCATGTTTTCGCAGGATGCTTTGAACATCCGTTACAACTCCAAATTCGGCATCAGGACTGACTTCCATCCTGACCACCCCGGGACTTTCTGGCATTTCTGACAAAAGACTCTCCAATTCATCTAACGTCATCCGGTTTTTATTCACGATCAGTGCATTGTCTTCCAGAATTTCAATGCTAATTTCATCGGCTGATTCAATATCCGGTAAAATTTCATTCGATGTCGGTTCACATCCCAGCATCAGCGACAGCCCTGCAAAGAGTGGCACCAGCATCGCAAGTTTTACCTGAAACTTCACTTTTGTTTTGGATTGAGTCATCATTTGTAATCTCCGTTTGGTTGATGAAAAATTGAAGCTGCTTGCCAAACTGTGTATGGTATTTCCCTCCATTGTTTTGAGCAGCATGCGTTGATAATCTTTTATGATAGTGCCTTTAGATAGTACGGCCTCATCAGCAAGGTATTCGTGATTGAGTGCAATAGCGTTTCTGTAGAGATAGAGCAGAGGGTTGAACCAAAAGATTGCTTTTAAAAACTCCACAAAGAGAATGTCCAGCGAATGTTTCTGCCGAACGTGAGTAAACTCGTGATTGAGCACCTCTTCAGAAATTTGTCCACTTTCGAACTGTTTTTTGTTGAGGAAAACGGTATTGAGAAACGTATGTGGCATCACTTTTTCCTTTAACAGTACTAGTCTACAATCTTGCGTGAACCGTTTTGAATTTCTTCTGATCTTTAACTGAATTCTATGAATGATCTGCATTAACCTGATAAGCAGCAGAACTGATATCGAAACGTAGAGGAGAAAAACGATTATAAAGAGCGTCTCGCTCGAAATTGCGGCAGAATTATTTTCTACTGCCATTGTCTGAACTTCTGAGGGCAACCTCAAGTTTTCTAAGTTTTGATAGCTTGAGGCAGATACTGTTTCCCCGGAAGAGAAAAGTGCAGACCACGGAATCTCTAACGGTGCCAGCCCCACTGGGATCATCGGAATAATGAATGAGAAAACAAGACTCCAGAGAAGAAATATCCGGTTAAAGATAAATCGCTTTTCCTTCTCAAGAAGAATCCGGTACACGAATAGCAAAAGTGCCAAACTTATAGACGAGTAGAAGAAATAAGCAATCATTTATTCCTCCTCTTTATTTCTTGTTCAACGATATCCTGTAGCTCC
>NZ_DASSWP010000146.1:0-23045 GCF_035704785.1 Gracilimonas sp.
AATCACATGCACTACGCCGTTAGTACCTTCCAGATCGGCCAGCCTGATGGTGGCTGTTCCATTGATGGTAATTACGTCTCCGTTGCGTGTAATGGTTATCTCTTCTCCGCTCCAGGTTGTGTAACTCTGGTTATGCAGAAGCTGATCAGCGGTTAGCTTTTCGAGCAGTACATGATATTTAAGGATGCTCGCCATCCCTTCTTCATCCGTTGGAAGGTTCTCCAGTCCCGGACTATCGTTTCTTGGAATAAATACTGTAAACTTTTCATCTGCATTATTCATTGAGTTATACATGCGGCCTGTCATTTTAGCTACAGCAAAACCGGATCGAACCGTTGTCAGATAATACCTCTTACTCATCAGTGTAAGCACATCTGTGTATTTATCAGGGTACATAAAACCATCCCACTTATAAATCACACCGTTTGACGATGGAATTACAGAGGTCGGAATATTCTGTAAGTCATTACAACAGTTGAATATATATTTCCCCTGAATTGGAACGGAGATGTAGAGTGAATCTCCCATCATAGTCTGAAGAGCTGTTTGGGTACCCGGACTTAATTCAGAAATATCCTGTTCTATAATATGGTATTTCCATAACTCAGTTTTCTGTTCGTTCGTAAAACCCACTGTATTCCAATAGCTTACAATATCATCCAGCATACCTACCTGAGGAATTACAAACGAAAGGGGGCCTTCTGCATCAAGCAGCTCAGTGATATTAAGTTCTTCCAGCATCGAGTAGTAATCGCTGTAATCAAATCGTTTTTTTAGATTTTCATTGATCGTTCCATAGCTATCAGGAAGCAGCAGCTCATCAACTGAATGTATCACACCGTTTGATACAGTTTTATTTTTAGACGTAATTACCGCGCTGTTATTCACTTTAGCCAGAGAGCTTGTAACTGTTAGAAAAAGTTCATCTCCCTGTAGTGTTACCCTCAACTCATTGTAACTATTATTACCTACCTGAACTGAACTTTCGAGTATGTGATAAGCGATGATTTCAGCTTTTTGAGCTGCCGTTAGATCATCGAGGTATCCCTCAGGAAGCTTGGCAAAAGCGGCATCGGTTGGTGCAAATATGGTATACTCTTCTGTTCCGTTAAGTATGTTTATAAGACCTGATTCTTCAATCAGTTGATCCAGTACCGTAAAGCCGGCTTGGTCGTTCAGATATTCAACAATATTATCTTCATTCGGTGTAACAATGGTTTGATTATTATCATCACATCCCGAAAAAAGAACGATGAAAATTACGGGCATAAAAAACGCAGCAATCCCGTAACGTGATCTCGAAAGGTTTGTCATTTTAGTGGTTATTAGTGCTAATAACAAAGAGGCTTTGTTATTGTTTTGTAGTGGTTTCTAGAAGAGCTTTTTTCTCTTGATTGAATATTACGATTAGTGCAAATTAAATGTTACATGTATGAAAAATATTTTTTTTATAGGACATTCTCGCATAGCATTCCCAACTCTGGCTTCCAGTTATTGAACCATGATTTACAGGATTTGAGAATTGCCCATGATGATTAGCTGACCCTGAAGGGGTCACATATGAGTAGCCCCGGGTAAGTCCGCTAGAATGTTGAATGGAGTTTGGGATGCTGGTTCGGACGCAGCCCGGGGATTACGAACGCCACGAACTATAAACCTCCGCCCGTTGGTTGCCATTGAATTTGTTGGTTTTCGGAGGTTGGGAAGAAGTAGCATTTAGATTGAGGCAGAGCCTCCATGGGGCATTACGGAGCGGAGCACCGTAACGTGCCTCAACGCATTTCTTTAATATCTTTCCAATGCTGCTAGTCTGGCTTTTCGCCGTTCCAGGATGCGTACGTAATCCAGGGCCTGTTTATCCCCGTAATCCTCATAAGAGATTCGCGCCCATTCGATGGCATCTTCCAGATTGCCGTTTATCTCGTTAATGATAGCCATGTTGTAGTGCGCCCGGCCGGCTACTTTCGAATCGGGATGATCTGTATCCTGCATCCACAGTTCTGCGGCACCATCCCAATTGCCGATTTGTGCACGGCGTTTGGCTTGCTCTAGATTATCGCTGCCTTTTACGTAGTAATCTCGGGTGACCCTGATCCAGTAAGGAACCACTCTTGCTGCGTAATAATGGCCGATCTCCCGGCTGACCTGATTCACCAGTTCCTTGCGTCCGGTTATGGCGGCGACCGCTTCCGCCGGATTAACACCCTGGCCTGAGTTCACTACATTCTCGGTTGCCACAAATTCATCCAATATGATGCCGGAGGCATTGTCGTATATTCGCCAGCCGGTTTTAATGGTAGTATAAACCGTGGCATGATGTTCTATTACGGGGATCCCGATTCCGCTAAGTCTTTTTACGTTAATCTTTTTTGTGTTGTAATTGATGCGGGTGTCTGTATCATAAAATTCCAGGGAAAATAGTCCGTCCAGATCGTATTCATTGCAGATCTCCGCCACCTCATTCCACGATAGCGGGGCCGGAAAAGCTCCGAATGCCGGATTATCGAGTTGGCTGATGTCCGGAGTTTTTATCGCATCGAACAGCTCGTATCGCCGGATCTCCTCGGTCAGCCCGGTAATACTTTCGGCCGCACCGTCACGGTCAAGATTTTTACCTTCGGCCGACAACACGCGGTCAATTCGTTCCATCGTGGAGGACTGCTCTCCCGTAACACTTCGATCAATAAGGCCTATTTGTTCCATGGATGACGGCAAGGGTACTACAGGAGGTTCCTGAACGCTCATGGTTACGGTATTGGTGGGGCTGCACCCGAACCCAAAAGCTGCAAGGAGTAAGATCAGCACATGTTTCATAAGAGAGAGTTTAGTTAGGGAACGTAACTTATATACTGCTCCCTTATAATATAAAAACCCGCATATGAATGCTATAAGAACACCCAACACCGAATATCCAAGGATGAAGTGGTTTACTTGATTTGTTACTGGTAACTTAGCTTTGCCGAATGCTAGTGATGACCTATCAGGAGTAAATAATCTGTTACCCTATGTTTTCCTGAATAACAGACAAGAATCTGTAACTCTTACCTCTGTATCATCCATAGCCATTTTTTGGGAGGATCTTGTTTCTGCTTCTACTTTTTTAAAATTATGTTTTTTTAAAAGGGCAGTTAATTCATCCGCCTCATACAGGATAAAATTCTTTTTGGTAAACTCAAGATGCTCCACAGAATGACGCGGACGGTAGCCGATCAGAAACAGTCCACCGGGCTTTAAAACACGGTGAATTTCTTTTAAGTGAATCTCGGGCGGATCAAAAAAATAGATGACATTAAGGGCCACCCCCAGGTCAAACCGGTTATCCGGGAAGGGCAGGGAGGAGGTTTCTTCACAATGGAGGGTCAGTTTCTCTGAGGCGACCAGATCCGCATTATTGGCTTTAGCCTCTTCACACATATCCATTGAAAAATCAACGCCTGTAACCGATATCCGGGGCTGAAGCCTGAAATATTCCGGAAAGTGCATTCCATTTCCAAAGCCAATTTCTAACACTTGGTCATCTTTTTGCAGGCTCATCATCTCAAAAGCCAACTCATAAAGTCCCCGATTGGATTCGTTGAGCACTTTTCCAATCTCCTTTCCTGTTTCGCCGGTAGGTTTTCTAAGTTGTGATGAAAGTTCTATGGGGTCCATGAAAGATGATACACAAAATAATTTAAATATCGGTTCCCACTATAGAAATGGATCACGGATGATGCGGAAAGTGCTGGGACCGGGTGGTTGGGAACGAGTTCAAATTCACCCCATATTATTTTTGCTCCAAACGATTTCCCATAAATGCCCATCCGGATCTTTGAAATAACCCGTATAACCCCATTCTTCTTCTTTGGGCGGACTTGGAATGGTTCCTCCATATTTTTCTACTTTTTCAAGAATTCGATCAATTTCTTCCTTGGTATTAAAGGCACAACTTAAGATGCATTCTACCGAGCTTTGAGAAATGTGAGCCTTTGCTTTTCCGGTTTTTGAGTACTTTTCGAATTCACTCTTCTCGATTAAGAACAGAGATAAGTTGGCTATTTCCAAGGCAATGATTCCCTGATCTATTCCTGGAGTTTCGATTTCCAGCCCATCACGGTAAAAGACTAAAGATTTCTCTAAATTATTAACAGCGAGGGAAGTTACGATAGTTTTCGGATTCATAATTCAACGTTAGTTTTAGAGTTTATCGACTATTCTTGAATACTCCTTCTCCAGAGGCACGTGAACGCTCCAAAACCCTTTGGGTTCTTTGCCTTCCAGTCGGTCAGACAAAATACCCAGATGCGTATGCCATCCGGCGCCAACACTGACGAGGGTAGTCGGGTCAACACCCAATCTACGATGTGTTAACCGCAGCAGTATCTTATCGTCTTTTTTTGGGATCAGTTCATAAGTCACTTCCGATTCCTCCCCGGTATCCTCGCCCCAGGTGTAGCTGAGTTTGGTATAGGGATTCCATTCCGTTACCCGACCTTCGAAATATGAGCCGTCTTCCATAGCTTTGTATTTTTCGGGGATGGGATCGTCTGTTTCAGAAAGATTTTTATGCTGAAACCGAAACTCTACTTTGCCTCCAACGCCGGATTCTACATCTCCGGCGGAGAGCCACTTCGCTTTTAACTCTGATTTGGTGAGGTAATCCCAGATCCGTTCTGCGGGACCGGGAAGCAGCCGCTCAAATTGAATCGTGCCCGGTTCGGGAAAAACGCCGTATTGTTTGTTCATGATGGTACACCTGTGGTTTAATTACAAAATAATGTATCTTGAAAAAAGCTTGAGTTAAATAACTTTGTTATGGATTATAGAAAGATCATTACGATAGAGCCTGGTAAAAGAAGCGGCAAACCGTGCATTAGGGGAATGCGAATTACGGTGTACGATATACTCGGATATCTTGCTGCGGGAATGTCCCCTGATGAGATCATCGAAGATTTTCCTGAACTTACTAAAGAGGATATCAAAGCTTGTCTTGATTATGCATCCGACTCCGAAAAACATACTCGGCTTTTGCGTACCGCATGAAGATTCTGATCGACAATAATTTATCTTATAAACTGATTGATCATTTAAAATCAGCTGAGATTCAGTCATTTCATATAAAGAATGTTTTATCAGTTTTTTCATTGGATCAGGAAATTTGGGATTATGCCAAAGACCATAAATGCATGATAATGACCAAGGATAATGATTTTGATGAACTTAGCCAGCTATTCGGTTGCCCTCCTAAAGTGGTTCATTTGTTGTGTGGAAATAAAAGCACTTCATATATAGCTGATTTTATCATGTCTAATAAAAGCTCATTAATAGATTTCTATGAAAGTAATAATGAGAATTGTTTGTTGAAATTATCAGATTAGTTGCTTTTGCTGAACAAGGTGAGATTCCAATTTTGTTCCTTCTGTGGATGAGACTCATCGCAAAATTTTCTCCATCGCTTTTCCCTTTGCTAATTCGTCGATCAGCTTATCGAGGTAGCGTATTTCCCGCATTGTTGGTTCTTCAATGTCCTCCACCCGAACACCACAAACCACGCCTTTAATTAAAGTCCGCGAAGGGTTCATCTGAGGAGCTTCCGCAAAGAAGGTCTCAAAGTCTGTTTTATCTTCCAGTATGGTATCCAACTCTTTTTGGTTGTATCCGGTCAGCCAGCGAATGATCTCATCCACTTCTTCTTTTGTGCGTTCTTTTTTCTCTGCCTTAGTCACATAATGGGGGTATACACTCGCGAAGCTCGTGGTATAGATTCGATGTTTTTTCTTTTTTTGGTTCATGTGTTGTCTGTTTATGGGTTGGGTCTCCATCATCTATAGAATTATTATTTCAAATATCTTTTAACTGTACGTTCAGTTTGTCAAGCATATAATTCCAGCCCTGTTGGGTACGATCTTTATATTCCTCCCATTTGGGATCCATGGTATGAACGAGCGTCACCCGGCATCCACTTTCAGTAGATTGAATCGTAATGGTGACTACGCTCTCATCTCCGGCTTCAACATCCACACCCCAGGTAAATACCAGCCGGTTTGGCCGCTGAATATCCAGATAGGTTCCCATGTGGTTAATGAGATCATCTTCTCGTTTGACTACATAAGAGAACGTGCCGCCTTTTTCAGGCTTGTTTTCCAGTTTGACGATCTCCTCTTCGCGTACATCCGGCCCAAACATCCAGCGGTTCAGCCACTCAGGATCCAGCCAGGCATCAAATACTTTCTCAGCCGGGGCTTTAAATTCCTTCCTAACGATAACTTTGATTAGTTCACTCATTTTCTTCTGATGGGTATTCAATCCCTCTATCTGCTTGGGGATTATGATCTGCAATTAAATTCAGATCCAGTTCATGTTCCAGCCAGGCTTTCATGTTGCTGAGCACCAAATTCCAGCCTCCGTTCTGGCCTAACATCAGGTTGATCTTTTCTTCAAGCTTCTCATCTTCGGCAGGATGTGAATTCCAGAATCCGCTTTCGGTTATAATGACCAGGGTGGAGGTACTGGAATAAGATTCAAACTCCATTTCCACGAGTGTCTTCAGGTCACCTATCTTCCATTCCAGCGAAATATATTCATTGGTTCGCACTTCAAGAATATCCACTGTGTCCGATATGCCGAACTGTCCCCATTCCCATTCCAGTTTTTTCCCTGATTCAACCCGGCCACTGCTTTTTGTAAACCAGAATTTAGAAGTGATAGCAGGGTTTATCATGGCCTCGAAAACCTCTTTGATTGGTTTTCGGATAAGCATTTGTGCTTTTACAAAAGGAGTGCTTTCAGTCTTTAGATTATTCATTGATTTAAGTTGTGATCAAAAAATTGATTGGCGGTCAATTATTTCAAAAGTGTTTTCTTCAGAGCAGCGATATTTGAAAATTGTGTGAGAATTTCCTGCCAGCCGCCTTCGTTGGCAACACTGTCACGCATATCTTCCCATCCTTCGCCATGCCGTTCAAAGTCAGAATGCACCAATGTGATTATTGTTGATTCCGGTCCATTTTCCCTGAACCTGATTTCCACCCGGCTTGATTTTTCGGGATGAGGTTCTGGTGTAAAATCCGGTTTTATCTGCCATGAAAAAGCAAGGTAATGGGGCGGATCCCATACCAAAATTTCACCCCAGAGGCATTCACTTCCATCCGTTGCTGTTTCATACCAGCGACCCCCAACATGGGATTCCATCACGATATCTCTACGTTCGGCTTTGGCAAGCTTGTACTCTTTGGGCCACCAGTCATGACAGCGTTTGGTAAACGTTCTAAATGTCTTTTCAACAGATGCCTTAACCATCATCTCAACCCTTACTTCCGTACTTTTAGTTTTGTGTTTCATCGTTGCTCCTCGGTTAAATGTTTGTATTAGTTTTCTCATCCTCTTCTGCAAGCAATGCTTCCAGCGCATCCAGTTTTTCGCTCCAGAATTTGCGGTAACGGCTTGCCCACTCCATAACTTCCAGCAATTTGGTCGTATCAGCCCGGCAATACCGTTTGCGGCCTTCTTTTCGGATCACTACCAGACCGCACTCATTCAGGATCTTGATGTGCTTGGAAACCGCAGGGCGACTCATATCAAACTGTTCGGCCACATCATTTACGGGCATGGATTGTCCCGCTAACAGATCAATGATCTCCCTTCGGGTAGGGTCGGCGATGGCTTGGAATACATCTTGAGGCATACAACTAATTTAATGTGTAACTGATTGGTTACAAATATATATGTAACAATTTAGTTACGCAAATTAATTTTAATGCTCGTTCAAAAAATGCAGCTGGCTTGGAACCAGGATTTATAGAATTATCCATGATTCTTAGATGATCCCGAAGGGCTCTCATATGATATGAGTAGCCCCGGGCAAGTCCGTCGGGATGTTGAATTGGGTTCGGAGACTTGTCCGGGCGCCGCCCGGGGTTTGCGAACCACATTACCCACAAACCTCCGCCCGGCGGATGGTTTTGGCTATGGCGTTTGCCGGAGGTTGGGCTAAAGAGGTGTCAATGACAATGACTGGAAGCCGGAACTTCCGGGACTGCATTGCGAAGATGGACCTCTGCCACGAAATTAAGGATCTCCTTTACAAGGTATTAAAATCAATTCGCAATTAGGTTCTTTTGATTAACGATTAACGAATGATCGATTTAAGATTGACGATTTTGGAAATTTACTAAACGGTCGTCCGTCTGCGGTCCTCGGTCATAAACCGGGTTGCTTGTAGGGAAGCCGGAGACTTTCTGGGCCGGAATTTTTAACTCACCACCTTGCTGAAGGCTTAAAAGAGATTGAGGCAGACTGAAATATATAAAATGTGACAGGTAACCTATAACGCCTTTATCAGGTAGTTTATATATCTAGAGAGAAAGATTTTTAGGGAAACCACTTATTCGTCGAAGAAGTATCTGTTATTCTGCTTTACCAGGTTGGAGTAACGGCACTAAGATGTCGCTAATACCTTTGCCGACCGAGAGAAGAAACTCTACAAATGCTTTAATGAATTAAGTAGCTCATGCATAGTAATAATATTAAAAAACTAATCACCCGCCATTATGAAATATAAATCACTTATTACCCTTACATCGTCCTTTTTTATGGTATTGGTGTTGGCAACACCTTCTTTTGCACAAACAGGTGCAGAGACATGGATCGCTGAAGGATACGGACATTTTTTGATCAGCGTTATAGCCGGTGTCCTTCTGGCTTTTGCATTTCATTTTTTATTGACAAATCTGGCTGTTGCATCAGGAATTACGGCCGTTGGTAATGTGCAAGACAAGTTTAACGATTCCCGTTATTCATCCTCCCATTCTGACAATGAAGACGCCAGAGATTCAGATGACACACCCACCGGTGTAAAAATTTCGTCAGGTGTTGGATTATATCTCGTACTTACGATGACGATCTCATTATTCTTTGCCAGTCTGATTGCTGTTAAACTAACGCTCACTGCGGATAATACCATAGGTTTTACGGTTGGTTTAGTAATATGGGCCGGTTATCTGCTGCTGGTACTCTATGCCGAATCTAAAATGCTCGGCAGTCTCACCGGCTCAATCTTTTCTGCTGCGAAAGATGTGTTAAGTGCAGGTTCTTCGGCAGTGGGAAGCATGTTCAGTTCTAGTGAGGGTTCACGGATGAAAGATACCGCCGAGGAAACAATAAAAGCCATCAGTGACGAAATAAGGCAGGAATTTGATACCTCAGATATTCAAAATAAGCTGGATGAATACGTCAATAAACTGGAGCCACAAAAGTTAAATATGGATGATATGAAAGAGGGCTTGGCTCAGCTTATTCAAGAGATCGAGGTAAAAGAAGAATATGACACGGATGATTCCGACACCATAAAACACATGTTTCTGGAGGTGGCGAGCGAGCAGCCCGCGATCTCTGACAAGGACAAAGAAAAGCTCAAGAGTGTTTTTGATCAGGCTAAAGAGATACACCAAAGCAATGGTTCAAAAACAGATAAAGCTATGTCTGCCGTTGATCGTATGGCACCGGGTGATGAAGAAGAGGGCAAGAAATACCGCCAAAAAGTAGAACAGTATCTGCGAGAAACAGATCACGAGGAGTTGAATCCGGATAAGCTGAAGGACGATCTGGACGAAATACTGAATGATCCTCAAGCCACTCCCCAGGTTTTGGAAGAAAGGATAAATAAATTTGACCGCTCCACTCTTACGTCTTTGATCAGTGGTATAGAAGGAATAAATGACGAAAAAGCTGACGAATATGTACGCAAAGCGGAACAAGCTTTGGAGATGATCAAATCAAAAGCAAAGGATTTCACGAGCAACGGGACAGATCCAGCCCGTCAAATAAGTGATAGCAAAGGTAAAGGCGACGCCAAGAAAGCGATCAAACAATGGTTTGACCGTATGGACCAGCCTGAGCTGAGATATGATAATCTGAGGCATGATGTTAAACGTATTTTGGATGATCCCAAGACCACTCCCTCTATCCTGAAAAAACGACTCAAGCGTATGGATCGGGAATCGCTTATTGCACTGATGAGTAATAACAAGAGAGTTAACCGCGAACAGGCCGAAAAAGTTGTGGATAAAATTGAACAGGGTCGGGACGAAGTCCTTAACAAGATGAATGAAATTGAGAAAGAACTGAAAGAGAAGACTGAAAAAGTTAAACAGGAGTCTATGCGACAAGTAGAAGCAGCCAGAAAAACAGCTGCTGCTGCGGCCTGGTGGTTATTTCTAGCTACTGTTCTTTCAGGAGGGGCCTCAGCTCTTGGCGGTATCCTGGCATTTACTATTTAATGAATCTGAGGATCATCTCGGTACCCGTACCTATAAGAAAAAACTTTATCAAGCATTAAAAAATGGATGAAACCAAAGATCTACACTCTGCTGAGAAACCACATCAATTAACATGGCAAGGCTGGAAGCAGATTGGTAAGCGCGTAAAAAGTCAACTTACCGTAGATCATATTTCAATAGTATCGGCAGGTGTGGCCTTTTACTTTTTCCTATCACTTTTCCCCACATTAATTGCAGCGATCTCTATTTTTGGCTTGGTCATGGAACCGGCGGAGATTCAACAGCAAATTAGCGAGGTGGCTCACATCCTGCCCGATCAATCTTCTGAAATGATATCGAATATCCTGGAAGGAATTACTGAGAAATCCAGCAAATCCCTTGGCTGGAGCCTCGTATGGAGCATTCTTTTTAGCCTTTTTACTGCCATGCAGGGGACAAAGGCCGTATTTGAAGGCATTAATGTTGCTTATGATGAAATTGATGAGCGGGGATTTTTTAAATATAACGGATTAACCCTGCTCTTCACGCTGGGTGGAATATTGATAGGTATAATTAGTGCCGCACTGGTTATCGTTTTCCCGGCGATCATTCAGAGTATTGATATTCCTGCTTCCGGGGTTGAAAAAATTATACCATGGTTGCGATGGCCTGTTCTGGCGCTGATAGTAATGGGTGTTCTGGCTATAACCTATAAAATAGCACCGGATCGTCGAAATCCTCAGTTCAGCTGGGTTAGCTGGGGGGCTGTTATCGCTACAGTTTTATGGGTGGCAGGGTCAGGTCTGTTTTCTTTTTACATTAGTAATTTTGGCACTTACGATAAAATGTATGGAAGTTTTTCTGCAGTGATCATTCTTATGCTGTGGTTTTATATCACGGCCTATGTAACATTGCTGGGTGCGGAGATCAACTCTGAAATGGAGCATCAGACCCGTAAAGATTCCACCATAGGAAAAGACAGACCCATGGGCCAGCGGAATGCGTATCATGCCGATCATGTAGCGGATTGATTTCACAGTAGATTTGAACATCCAACACCCAACACGGAACATCCAATGATGAAGTGTGTTGTTGGTTACATAGCTTTCCCGAATGCTCGGGATAGCCCTATTCGGGAAACTCCGGCTTCCAGTTAGTGAACCATGATTTGCAGGATTTTAGGATTATTCATGATTACGGCTGACCCTGTAGGGGTCACATATTAGTAGCCCCGGGTAAGTCCGCTGGGATGTTGAATTGGGTTTGGGCTGTAAGTACGGACGCAGCCCGGGGTTTAACACGACACAAGTAAAACCTCCGCCCGGTGGGTTGTAATGATTTTGGTGGTTGTCGGAGGTTGGGCTATGATGTTGCCATTGACAATAACTGGATGCAGGAGCTTTCGGGACTGCATTGTCCCGAACATCGGGAGAGCTTCGCAACGAGGTTAAACCAACTAGCGAGAGTCATGAAGGAGAGCTACTTCGCTTCGCTCAGTATGACAATGGTGTGGGGCAGGCCATCTTAAGCCGCCAACGGCGGCTTATCCGTTGTTAAAAATACAAACGTCATCCTGAGGAAGGAGCGAATGCGACGACTGAAGGATCCCCCTTTCATGGCAGTAAAAATCCATTCGCTATTCGATCTATCGGTCCATCGGTTAATCATAATTCTGTTCTCTTGATTAACGATTAACGATCTTGAAAACTTACTAAACGGTCGTCCGTCCGCGGTCCCCGGTCAACTATAGCAAATGATATAAATTTTTTGCATAATAGGGACGTTCACTTCTTTATAACCTTATGTCCTGTAAATGAATAAGACCACCTTCCCCTTGTTCTTTGCTTGTCTATGTATACTTCTTCAAGGCTGCCAAACCTGGTATGCGTTAGAGTATAAGACCGAATCTCAGCCCATACAATTTGGACCACATATTGCTGCTTCTAAAGTTGATACGCTGGGCCTGATTTCCGGTTATTTCAAACAGTACTCGGAAGAGGAAGTTTATTCAGAATCTGAAAACCTAAGTATCACGTTAGGAGGAGAGGATTACATGGAAGAAAATCTAAGTTACACCGTATATAGAGCTCTTGAGGATAATCCCGAGCATTTTATTGCAGACGGTTTTATCGAAATTAAGGTGAAACAGGGAGTAACATTTTGGGGTTTTTTAAGAAATGTAATTGCCGGGGCCATTACCGGCGAAGAAACGAATGGAGGGGGATATTCTACGGAAACCATACGTTATATCGGAGTAGTTTATAATATACATGAGGGGGGAAGTAATGATGAAAAGTAGAATAAACATAGTCCTTTTGACACTATTACTCCCATTTATACTTTTCTTAAGTGGGTGTTCAGTTGGCGCTTCCGTTGCCGTAAATGCCAAAAAAGTTGAGTACCCTGTTTCCTTTACCGACAGTTTCTACAGCTCGGATAATCAGCTTATACTAAACGGTGAATATGAATCACTAAAAGATTTCAGTTTTACTTTTACGAAATGGGGTGTTTCATCATGGATCGAAATCAGAAACAGTGAGGATATTTCCAACAGACTTAACAAGATCATTGAGAATGAAAATGGAGATGCCATCACCAACCTGAAGATCTCTGTAAATAATCCTCCTGTGAGAAATGGAGTGCTTTGGTTCACGAAAGCCGTAGCAATCACTTCTTCAGCTTTATTTACAGTTATGGCCGTCTCAGATTCAGATCGCCGGGGTGGGTACACCGCTATTGCAGCTGGTTCTACTCTTGCTGCTCTTTTCACTCCTGCAGCTGTGGACATCAAAGTTGAAGGCACGGTGATACAATTCCATGAATAGGGTTTCTCCCTGATAAAGAGATCCATTCGCAGTTCGATCCATCGGTACATCGGTTAATCATAAGTTTGTTCTCTTGATTAACGATTAACGATTTTGGAAATTTACTAAACGGTCGTCCGTCTGCCGTCCTCGGTCATAAACCCGGTTGGAAATGAGTTCAAGAAACTTCATTAGAAGCAATTGCATTTTTAAATAGAAGTCCAAGATACCCCCCGGCAATAGCAGAAGGAAAAGTTACAATCCCGGCAATTATGATCTCAAAGGGGGCAAGATTATGAGATGTTGAATCCCAAAATGTGATATCGAATATTATTCGGGCTAAAACAGCTAATACAACTCCAAATGAAACAAATTGCGCAATTTTTAGAGGTTTTTCTTTTAGGTAAAGTATTAGAACAATAGAACTCAGAAAAGCGCCAACACCCATAATTAGCCAAATATGTAATCCAAGTACCGTCATTTGATTATATGGCTGAAACCAATATGCTATTCCACCAATTATTAGTCCGACCAAAGTGATTCCAATTCTTACTTTATTTTTCATGAGTTTCATTTTGTTTAATGCACCACAACAGTGTCATATCCCCAAACAGTTTAACTTAGATGTTTAAGGGCAAACTGTTTGGTGATATAATGCTATTATACAAAATCGTTGAACACAATTAAAAAATATGAAATACCCTTGGTTATTACTCATATTCTTAAGCGTATTTTCTTGCAATTCAATGTCTCAAGACAATACTGAGATAGTACAAAAAGCTTTAAATATTCCAGAAGTAAGGAAGTATTTTCACCCTGAAATGAAAAGTCGTACCCCATACTATTTATTAAAAACAGATTACGTGGATAAAGGAAGTGAATTATTCATTTTTGGAATACCTACTACTATCATCGAAGAGCAAAATATTAGAAATGAAAATTATATTGAAATAACAAGATTCATTAAAAATAATAGTGAAGTAAAAATATCATACTATTATAAAATTGAGAATATTGAAGTATCAGCTGAGCTAAAAAAGGTAAACGGAAAGTGGCAGGTTAAAAGCTATAAAACTTTTCAATTTTGAGCTAAGCTTAGTTCTTTTAGAGGGTAAAGTTTTGTTTCAGACACTTAGATTCCCATAAATCATCCAATTAAGAGCTATTTTTTCTTTGCTGTTAAAGCTTTCAATCTTTTCAATAATTGAATGTCTGTGCGCCACACCACACAAAAAGACAGCCTTATCAAATTGATTATTTCTGCAATACGAATAAATATTTCGCATCATCGAATTTTCATAAGCATCGATATCTTCATTAACAGCTTTATTTAGCTTATTATCAGGCAAAAGAAGGTATTCAAACGTTCGCATTTTCTCTTGTAGATATATACTTTTTGAACTATTGAGAAATAGAAAGCCTTGCTCGCTAGCTAACGAATTAAAATCATCAAGCATCCTTTGAAACTGAATATTCTCGCAAATGAGGTCGTATTTCTTTTCAAATGAGTTAGATAGTTCATTTTTAAGTACAGGAACATATTCAAACGAGGAGCTATGGCAGTATTTCTGAATAGCTTTTATCTCTAGCTTTTGATGATATACTCCAAATGAGGAAAATAAATTCTGCTCATAGTTTGAATAAGTATTTTCGAGAGCTTCCAAAAAAACAATTTCCGGCCTTATTTTCTCTAAAATAGCACACAATTCATCAGCATTACATTTACCCATTTCCTCATGCACGGTGCTAATAAAAGTGATGTTATTCATTGATTTACTTGTTGGAAGAATCTTGTATATACTTTATTTGGTTTTAAATTTTGCACAACATTAGTATATCACCAACCCGGTTCAGGTTATCCTTTCTTCGGACGTAAGTTTTATTCATGTAATCATTAAAATAACGGGGAGAATTTTAAAACAAGCAACATCAGAAATCATCCATGTCCGCATGGGCGGTTTAAGTAACTCACCTGGATATTGAATATTGAAGAAGGGGCTCTGATCATAAACCCGGGTACTTGTATGGAAGCCAGAGCGAGAAATTGTTGTGCGTGAAATGGGCTAAGATTTTGACTTTTTATGTAGTACTTTTTGTAGTACCTAAAAGGAAGTGTGGGAAAAGGTTTCCCGAAAGATTGATCTAAATGAAGTATATTAAAAAGTAACTATTTGATAGCCATCGACGAGAATGTAAACTCCTTCACAGTAGTTACTTGTAATGAGCAATTGATGCATAAGGTAAGTTCATCACGCATCACGTAATTTCTTGCCGGTTTCACCTTCTCCCTCCAGCGCCACCAAAATAGGGCAATCTCCTTTAGGGCCCTCACCATCGCAAGAATCGATTAAATCAACCAAGGTAGCCTTGATGCGTTGCAGGTCTTCAATTTTTTCAACCACATCCTGGTACTTTTCCTGTGCTTCCTGCTTGATCTGTGAACAGGTAGAGCTTTCATCCATGCGCAGTTCCAGCAGTTCCTTGATTTCACTTAGTGTGAAGCCAAGCTCCTGAGATCGCTTAATGAACTTGATTTGATTGATGTGTCGCTCAGTAAAGATACGATAGCCCGAACGCCTGCGATCTGGTTTGGGGATGAGCTTACGTTTTTCATAATAGCGAACCGTTTCTTTATTGACATTAGCCCGGCTTGCCACTTCTCCTATTTTGTAGGTAGTTGTCTCTGAATTCATAACTTAAAGTTAAGCGATACCATCACTGGAATGATGGTATCACTTATTAAATTTATTTCTTGACCATAGTCTTACCGCAACAGCACGTGGGATTTTGATCCCCTGAGCAGTCAGAAGGTGCTCCTTTGGTTACGGTAACTTCACAACCACAGCTTTGATCAGGACATTGATAAATTTCTCCTTTTTTTAATGGCATAATGATTTCTCCATTTAGTTAATATAATACAGTTCGTTATCAATATAAGGCCTGTACCATGGTCGAGAGTCAAGGGGAAATTAGACTTTTTTTGTGAGAAAACTAAAGCAGGCAATAAAGTTTCACATGCTGGAAGTATCATAAAGAATTGTTGATAATTCTATTAATCATGCTTAACTTCTCCGCCCAATGAAGCCATTCATATCCATATTCCTTATCTCTTATTTTTCTTTGGCCGCTTTAGTGCCACGAATGGATTTCGACCGGCTTTACCAAATTCCTGATTTAGCCGCACATTTCTTTGAGCATGAGGGGCCTGATGACAGTTTAGATTTCATTGAATTTATAAATATACATTATGGCCAAGAGAGTGAAGAACCAACTGACGGTCATGAATTGCCATTCCAGGAACATGACTGTTGTATTAGTTGCCATACCTTTGCATCCTTTTCCCTTGAGGCAGGGAGGCTTGATTTTGAAGCACCCATAGAAAAGCTAAAAGATTCCTACATCTCCCATTTCACTTCAAAGCACATCGCCGACATCTGGCAGCCGCCCAGAGCTTAAGTTTTAAGATATCATACATAATGATTTCTGCATAGGCAGACTTCGTTTATTCCACATTTTCTTAAACCTTTAAAGCTTTATCAGATGATCAATAAAATCATTGCATTTTCTATAAAAAATAAGCTCATCATCGGTATGATGACCATGGCTTTGATAGCTACAGGCATTTGGGCTATGTTTACTGTTAACCTGGGGGCCGTCCCCGATATTACCAATAACCAAGTACAGGTTATCACAGTATCACAAAATCTCTCCACCGAAGACGTTGAGCAATTTATTACCTACCCGGTTGAACTGGCTATGGCTAATCTGCCGGGAGTAAAGGAGATTCGTTCTGTTTCTCGCTTTGGCCTCTCGGTAGTTACGGTCGTTTTTGAAGACGACATGGGTACTTATTTGCCCAGACAACTGGTACAGGAAAAACTTATTGAAGTCAGGGAAGCTATTCCCGATCAGTTTGGATCGCCCAATATGGGACCTATTACTACCGGTTTGGGTGCCATATATCAGTACTCAATTCAGCCCAAGCCCGGCTATGAGTCAGAGTATTCTTTAACGGAACTGCGAACCATTCAGGACTGGATTATAGCGCGCCAAATGGCTTTAGTGCCGGGTGTGGTAGGGGTGAATGCTTTTGGCGGCAACGTTAAACAGTATGAAGTGGCTCTTGACCCCGGCAAGCTGAATGCTATGAATATTTCAATTTCGGAAGTATATGAAGCATTGGAAGAAAATAATGCCAATACGGGCGGGGCTTATATTGAGAAAAACAATATGGCGAACTTTATTCGCGGAGAAGGGCTTATTAGCAGCCTGGAAGATATCCGAAATATTGTGGTTAAGACGGTAAATGGAACACCTATTCTTATAAAAGATGTAGCAGACACTGTCCATTTTGGGAGCCAGACACGGTACGGTGCTTTTACCCAGGATGGACATGAGGCCGTGGGTGGTGCGGTGATGATGCTCAAGGGGGCTAATCCCAATGAAGTCATTCAAACGGTACAAGAGCGCATGGCGGAAATAGAAAAATCACTGCCTGAAGGTTTGGAGATTGTGCCCTTTCTTGATCGCAGCGATCTTATAGGCCGTACTACCAGTACCATTGCTAAAAACCTGATCGAGGGCGCGCTCATTGTCATATTTGTGCTGGTAGTTTTGCTTGGCAGCATTCGCGGGGGACTAATTACAGCCTCTGTTATTCCTCTGTCACTGTTGTTTGCATTCATCTGTATGCGAATTACCGGCGTTTGGGCTAATCTGATGAGCTTGGGAGCTATTGACTTCGGGATCATCGTGGATGGCGCGGTTATTATTGTTGAAGGCACGGTTCACCTTATAGAAAAGAAGGTTAAGGAAGGCCGCCATACATTTAAAAAAGGGTTCATGGACGAGATTACCTATGATGCGAGCAGTACGATGATGAACTCCGCCTTTTTCGGGCAGGTGATCATACTGATTGTTTTCGCACCCATTCTTTTCCTGACCGGGGTGGCGGGAAAGATGTTCCAGCCAATGGCCTACACCTTTGGCTTTGCCGTATTGGGAGCCATTATCCTTTGCCTTACCTATGTACCGATGGTATCTGCGTTGTTTCTTAAACCGTCTACAGGCAAAAAGAACTGGTTCAACAAGCTTGAAGATAAAGTTGAGCATGGCAGCGACTGGCTTATGAATAAAATACACAAGGGATATCATCCCATTATTAGCAAGTCGCTTAATAATAAAGTTGTTGTAGTCCTTGCGTCCTTGATATTGCTAACAGGTGCGGGATTTACCTTTGCCGGTATGGGCGGCGTGTTTATTCCTGACCTTGACGAGGGGGATATTGCTATGCAGGCCCTGTTAAAACCGGGAAGTGCTCTGTCTGAGACTATAGAAGTATCTAAAAAGATTGAAAATATTCTTTTAGATAACTTTCCCGAGGTTAAAACGGTGGTGGCGCGTATTGGAGTTGCTGATATACCTACCGATCCCATGCCTATGGATATTGCTGATATGTATATCATACTTGAGAAAGACCGGGATCAGTGGGTGAGCGCGGATACTAAAGAAGAACTGATAGCGAAAATAAAAGAAAAGCTTTCTGTTTTAGTAGGTGTTAACTATGTGTTTAGCCAGCCTATTGAACTGCGCTTTAATGAACTATTAACAGGTGTACGATCAGATGTGGCCGTAAAGCTGTATGGAGAAGATCTGGACGTACTGGCGGCGAAAGCACAGGAAATAGCCCAGATCATCCAAACGGTACCGGGTGCGGCAGATGTCACAGCGGAAGCTACATCTGGGCTGCCTCAAATGACGGTTCAGTACAACCGGGGCAAAATAGCCCAGTATGGGTTGAATATTGAGAAACTGAACCAATATATAAGTACTGCTTTTGCAGGAGGCGTGGCCGGAGTTGTATATGAAGGAGCAAGGCGTTTTGACTTAGTGGTACGCCTTTCTGATGAGAATAAACGCAGCATTGAAGACCTCAGAAATCTTTATATAGATCTTCCCAAGGGAAATCAGGTACCATTGGAAGCGGTAGCCGAAATCAGCTATCAGCCCGGCCCCATGCAGATATCTCGCGATGGTACCTATCGCAGGATTTATGTGGGCGTAAACGTGCGGGGCAGAGATGTCGAAGGTATGGTTCAAGAGATTCAGCAAAAAATGGATGCGCAGCTTGACCTGCCATCGGGCTATTACATCCGGTACGGAGGCGCTTTTGAAAATCTGCAGCAGGCTCAGCAGCGGTTGCAGATCGTAGTACCCATCGCGCTGGCACTCATTTTCATCCTGCTCTACTTTGCATTGAGTTCCATTAGTCAGGCTGCTATGATCTATATGGCCGTGCCTCTGGCCGCTATAGGAGGAGTTTTTGCCCTTGCTTTACGGGGAATGCCTTTCAGTATATCTGCCGGAGTTGGGTTCATTGTACTCTTCGGTGTGGCAGTACTCAATGGCCTGGTACTGATCAGCCGGTTTAACAGTTTAAAAGAAGAAGAGGATGTTATGGATTTAAAGAAACGTATTTTTATAGGAACCAAAGAGCGTTTACGGCCCATACTACTTACGGCTACAGCAGCCATTGTGGGATTTATTCCCATGGCCCTTTCCACCTCAGCGGGAGCGGAAGTACAAAAGCCATTGGCTACCGTGGTAATCGGTGGACTGATCAGTGCTACTTTATTGACGCTGGTTGTTATTCCTGTGCTGTATTATTTTGTTGAGTCGCGTACCGGAAAAAACGGAGGTTCTACACGTCCGCCTGCGGTTGCCCGTTCATTTATCTTGTTCCTGATAATGACAATGGGTGCTTTCTTCATCCCTAACCAAGCTACAGCCCAACAACAAACCGTTGCGGATAGCCTCGAGGGTATTTCTATACAGGAAGCGGTAAAAAAGGCAAAAGCAGATTACCCTTCCGTGCGTTCGGCACGTTTGGAAATAGAAAGCCGGGAAGCTCTGAAGAAAACCGCATGGGATTTGGGTACTACCCGGGTCTTTACCGGTAAGGAAGAAGTGGGCAATGGAGCACCCGGCATTCAAACCCTTATTGGCATAGAACAGCAGGGTATTGACCCTTTTAGTATAGCGCCCAAACTTGATTTACGGAAAGAGCAGGCAGACCTGGCCGAAACAGCTTTAGGCCTGACCCTGCTCGAAGTAGAAAGAGCCGTACGTATGGCCTGGGGCAATGTATATGTTGCTAAACAGCAATATATACTATACCAACAACTGGATTCTGTGTTTACCGAATTTGAGCGGGCGGCCCGGCTCCGGTATGAACAGGAAGCCATTTCAAATTTAGAGTATCTGGCGGGCACCAATCAGGCCCGGCAGATTACTCTGCAAAAAGAACAGGCATACAGAGATTACCACTCAGCCCTGGTACAGCTGAATTCCTGGCTGGTCAGTGATACGCTCTTTACGGCAGCTATGACGAAACCTGAAAAACTGGTAAGGCCGATGGAAATGAGTTCATATTCCATAAAAAATCATTCCCTTCTTGAATATGAGCGCCAGCAGGTACAGATAGCGGATGCCCAATACGGAGTAGCAAAATCCAATTTTCTGCCCACTTTTAGCGTGCAGTATGGGTTTCAGGAAATAGCAGGACAAGGTGGCTTTAACAGCTTTGAGGTAGGCATCAGTATTCCTTTGTTTTTCCTTCCCCAGCAGGGGCGTACGCAGTCTGCACAGATTCAAAAGCAAATCGCCGAGCGGGATTTGTATCAGACAAAAATAGAGCTTCAGTCAAATTATAGAAGTTTGTTGCAAGAGTATCAAAAGTGGCTCTACTCCTGGCAGTATTATCAGGAAGAAGCTCTGCCATTAGCCGTAGAACAACGGAAAGGGGCGGTAACAGCTTATCGGGCAGGTGGTATCGGCTATGTTACTTTTATTCAAAATATAAGGTCGGCCATTGAGGTTGAGATAAGCTCATTGCAGGCCCTGTCTAACTACCTGGATTCAAAAGCCCGCTTAACCTATTTCCTTCAATCATCAAATTAAAAGTACATAAAATCATGAAAACGAATTTAAAGTTAATTCTGACAGTATTAGCATGCTCCGTTCTTTTTGCGGCATGCGGTAATGAAACAAATCAAAGTCCACAACAGGAAACGCCCGGTGAACATGCCGGAGAAGAGCAGGCAGAGGGTACAGTATCCTTAACTTCTATGCAGCGAGAAACCATCGGCCTTGAATTAGGCAAGCTGCAAAACAGGAATCTGACAGGTACCATCAAGGTTACCGGTGAACTGGAACTCCCCCCTCAGTATGAGGCTGATATAAGCGCCATTGTGGGAGGAACGGTAAGTGAGATCAAAGTAATTGAGGGAGATAAGGTTCAAAAGGGACAAATGCTCGCCCTACTGGAGCATCCGGACTTTGTTCAAATGCAGGTGGAGTTGCAACAAAGCAGCAGCCGGCTGGATTACCTGAAACAAGAATACGAACGCCAACAAAATCTTTATGAACAAGGTGTAGGTTCGGGGAAAACATCTCAGGCAGCAAAAGCTGAGTACTTCTCTACAAAAGCAAAGGTAAAGGGATTAAAGGCTAAATTGAATATGCTCAATTTAAATGTTGAGAATATTTTAGATGGTGAAATATATCAAACCATACCCGTCGTTTCTCCTATCGATGGCTTTATAAAAAGCGTAAACGTCAGAATAGGCGAATATGTAGCCCCCGGCGACCTGCTGCTTGAAGTAGTGGACAATTCGCACATCCATGCCGACCTGATGGTGTTTGAAAAAGATGTGTATAAGGTGGAAGAGGGACAAAAAGTATATTTTACGGTGTCCAATGCTCCCAATCGGCAATATACGGCAACCATTTATGCCGTAGGAAAAACCTTTGAAGAAGATCCCAAGGCGGTACATGTTCACGCTGAGATTGAGGGAGACACAGAAAAACTCATCCCCGGTACATACATTGAAGGGCGCATAGCCGTAAACAGCGAATCAGTCACAGCACTGCCTGAAGCAGCCATTGTGGGCGAAGGAGATGAATCATACATCTTCATAAAAACAGGGGAAACCAGCCATGAGGAAGAAGCAGGCGCAACCGAAAAAAGCTGGGTGTTTAAACAAGTTCCTGTCTCCACCGGCGTGCAAGACAACGGCTGGGTGGAAGTCAGTTTCTTCGAGCCCTTGGCAGACAGTGTACAGATAGCCTATAACGGAGCTTATAAGCTGATTTCCGAAATGAATAAGTCGGAAACAAGCCACGGCCATTAATAAAAAGAATCCTTAAACGAAGCTGATGAGTGGTATGCTCATCAGCTTTAAAAATAAAATTTTATGAAAGAGATAAAAGCATTTATAAAACCGGGCAGAGTACAAAAAGTAGTGGAAGCGCTAAAAGAGGAGGGTTTTGAAAGTGTTACCCTTTCCAAAGGGGAAGGTACCGGAGCATATAAAAGCAAAGAAGCTGCACCCTCGCTGGATTTTCATTTTACAGATTCGCCTGTTGTAAAGCTTGAACTGGTTTGTCAGAATGAAACCTCAGAGAGGGCTGTGAAAGTGATCGGTGAACATGCACGTACGCATGAACGTGGTGACGGTATTATTTATATAACAGAAATAGAAGATGCCTATAGAATCAAAACGGGCAAATCTATAAAGATCAGGAAGACTTGATAGAAAGATTTGTACCGGAGGCCGTAAAAGCCATACGAATATGAATCGGGGAAACCGATGACGATGTCATACGATTACAACGTCTCATCACCATCCCTGAAGGTGTCGTCACTTGATCGTGGTGGCATCATTTTATTAAGGTTCAAAACAATGAAAAAGCATGATTTATTAAGAATGGATTTTTAATCTGAACAGCTTGAATTATGGAATGGACATTTGAAGACTTTGAAGCTGACCTGAGGGATCTAAACCCAAAGGTTCAGGAAAAAGCGCTGGAAATTGCCACCCGTTTAATGAAGGAGGGTGGATATACAGAAGGAGAAGCCATTAAAGAGGCTATTAAAGAAGCCGAACAATGGTTTTTAGACAGGCAGGCATAATGATCCCTCACTTGATATATAGATCCTTATCCC
>NZ_DASSWP010000088.1:0-22883 GCF_035704785.1 Gracilimonas sp.
AGGTTACAGAAATTATTGAACAAATAATGGAGCATAAAGATGAAATCAGAGAAAGCTGGAACAACCATTTCGGACAATAAAACAGAAGTAACCAATATCTCTTCACACGGTATTTGGTTGTTTCATGACTCTAAAGAGCACTTTCTTCCCTACAAACAATTCCCGTGGTTTAAAAAAGCCACAATTAAAGAAGTGACAAACGTAGAATGTCCATCAAAAAATCACTTCTACTGGCCTGATTTAGATGTTGACCTACACTTGGAATCAATCGAAAACCTTGAAAAGTATCCATTGGTAAGCAAAGAGAACTAATCACCGGAATCAGCAATCCTTACTTTTTCCAAACCGGTACATTCGAGCAAGCTTCCCCGTACATAATTTTTTTAGCTGTACCCATTAACTTATTGGTAGCCAGCATGTAAATGGAATCTGGGACGTGCACTTTTCCGCAGCCTTTCAGAAGGACGAACTTGTCTTCGTATTGGCCCCAGTCGTACTCTTCGAGCTTTCGTTGGTATAGTTGGTGAAGAAAAGCTTCTTTCTTCCCGAGAAATACTTCTTTGGCAAATGAATTGACGTAAGAGGTGATCAACATCCAGGCCCAGGGAGCAATAATGGCATCGGTGCTGCAGTGCACACACAAGTTCTTTCCTTCGTACTGCGACCAGTCATATTTCTTCAGCTGTTCCCGAAAATCCTTCTCCTTCAGCAACAATTCCTGAAACAGAAACTTCTTGATATCCAGCTCCTCAATGGGGGTATCATCATGGAATTTCTGCAGATCCAGCGTTACCAGCTTGGTGTTTTGTTGAACCTTATTTACGATTACATCTTCAGCCATAGTAAATTTCTTTTGATTGCCACAAAAACTCTAAAACACTAAAATTTTAGTGCTTTCGTGATTTAGTGGCAAAATTAAATCGAGAAGGATTCACCACAGGAGCAAGTCCTGGTAGCATTAGGATTTTTGAAATGGAATCCCTGCCCATTCAATCCTTCGGTGTAATCCAATTCGGTTCCGGCCAGATAGAGGAAACTTCTCATATCGACCAGCACTTTCAGTCCGTCCACATCAAAGATCTTATCATTCTCTTCTGGCTGTACATCAGAATTGAATTCAAGATCATAGGTTAAGCCGGAGCATCCCCCACTTACTACGCCTACGCGTAGAAATGCATCGTCAGGAACACTTTGTTCTTTGCGGATCAAGTTGATGCGTTCAGTGGCACGATCTGTGATGGAAAGTTCTTCCATAATACTTCTCTTTAGGATTTAAACAGAAACAACCTGAATTTCGGGATCAATACGCTTCACCATGCTTTCTATAGCATACAACGTGCCGGTTGTAGCCGTTGGGCATGTACCACAAGCTCCTTGATAGTGAACCTTGAGACGATTTTGCTCAAGTCCGAGTACTTTTAATCCACCGCCATCGGCAAGCAGATACGGACGAACTTGTTCGTCAAGCATACGGGTAATTTCCTGCAAACGAGGATCATCAGAACCCTGCACTTCTTTACTCATATGGACATCGCTGTCGTCTTCTTCATGAGTAACGGCTTCTGCTTCGCGAATTGGAGGAGCCAGTTTGCGGAGTAATTCCGACCAAACAGCTTTTCCATCCTGCGTAACAGTGATGTATTTGTCTACATAATAGACATTGATCACGTTATCGACTGCAAACAGTGCTTCTGCCAGCTCATCGCCTTCAGCCTCGGCCGCATTTTCAAAGGAACGAGTGGTTCCGTTGGTTAGCGGTTCAGCCAATACAAAGCGCATGGCATCGGGATTTGGTGTGCGTTCTATTTCTTTAATTTTAGCCATATCAGTTCTCTTTTGTTGTCAAAAAAATTCTTGTACGTATTTAATTCCATTTACCAGTCGGTCAATATCTTCTTCGTTATTATAAAAAGAAATGGACGCTCTTGCGGTACCTGGAATTTCAAAATGGTCCATGATCGGTTGGGCGCAATGATGACCGGTTCGCACTGCAATGCCCTTTTGATCTAAAATAGTGCCGGCATCTGTGGGGTGAATTCCCTCCAGTAAAAACGAAATGACCGATGCTTTGTTTTCCGCCGTTCCTATGATCTTCAATCCATCGATCTCGTTGAGTTTAGCTGTGGCATATTCCAGTAACTCATGCTCACGTACTGCGATATTCTCCATCCCGACTTCATTCAGAAAGTCAATGGTCTCAGCAAAACCGACTCCGGCTGCGATAGGCGGAGTTCCTGCTTCAAATTTATGGGGAAGGTCGTTCCAGGTGGTTTTCTCAAACGTTACCTTGTCGATCATATCCCCTCCTCCTCTGTACGGGGGCATTTCTTCCAGCAATTCTTTCTTGCCGCAGAGAATTCCGAATCCCGTTGGACCACACATTTTGTGAGCTGAAAAGGCGTAAAAATCTGCATCCAGTTTCTGAACATCGACCTTAGCATGCGGAACAGCCTGTGCTCCGTCTATCAGCACCGGAATATCTTTGGCGTGAGCCGCTTCAATGATCTCTTCCACCGGATTGATAGTTCCGAGCGCATTGGAAACATGAACCACTGCAACCATTTTGGTGCGATCCGAAAGGAGTTTGTGATATTCATCCATCATCAGCTCCCCGGATTCGGTCATAGGAATGACCTTGATCCTGGCTCCCGTTTCCTCAGCCACCATTTGCCAGGGCACGATGTTGGCGTGATGTTCCATTTCGGAAAGAATGATCTCGTCACCTTCCTTGAAATGCTTACGTCCGTAGCTCTGCGCCACTAAATTGATGGAATCGGTGGTTCCGGTCGTGTAAATGATCTCTTCCGGATGGCGGGCATTGACCAGCTCTTTCACTTTCTTGCGAGCTGATTCAAAAGCATCAGTCGCCTGCTGACTCAAGGAGTGAATACCACGATGCACATTTGAATGCTCATTGGAGTGATAGGCATTTATGCGATCTATCACTCGCTGTGGCATTTGCGAGGAAGCCCCGTTATCCAGATATACCACCGGCTGTCCATTCACTTCACGCTGAAGCACGGGAAATTGACTGCGAATAACTTCCCAGTCGATCGTGGTTTTGGTTTCTGTTTTCAGGGTTTCTTGCATGATACTTACCACATAATGTCTAATTCAAACTCTGAACTTTTATAAGCTCAGAATAAGTCTCTCCTTGAGGAGAGATCAACAAATCAGTTGTTCCTGATTTGTTGTGAGAGGTGTTGGTCGATTCAAGCAACCTTGCCCTAATCGACATCCTCCGCCAGACTTCACATTCGTTCAGTCCGGCACCTCCCTCAAGGGAGGACTTTTTCAATAATTCAATTGATCAATTCCCTACCGCAACAAATTCTTCGTCGCGAGAGGTGAATTTGACTACTTCGTCTAACAATAATTTGTGTACAGATTCCACTTCCATATTCTCGATACTTTCGAGAGTGAAAGCGTATACCAGCAACTCACGGGCTTTCTTCTTGGTCAAACCACGACTGTGTAGGTAAAATACCTCGTCCTCGTTCAAATGACCAATGGTTGCACCGTGAGAACACAGTACGTCATCAGAAAAAATCTCCAGCTGAGGCTTGGTGTGAACCGTTCCATCAACTGAAAGCAACAAGTTTCTGTTTTCTTGGAAGGAATCGATCTTCTGGGAATCTTCCCGAACAAAGATCTTACCGTTAAAGATGGAATGGGCTTTGTCATTGACTACCACTTTGTGCAGCTGGTGACTTTGTGCATGCCAGTGCCTGTGATCTATAGCAGAATGTGTATCCGCAATTTGCTCGCCATCGATCAGCACTAAACCGTCAATGGTGAAATTTACTTCCTCATCATTTTGTACCACCCGTGGATCGTTACGGAATAACTTCGCACCCAAGCAAATGGTGTACGAGTGATATTCAGCATACTTATCGAGGTGTGCGATCGGACGGGAAACATGGCTCGCCTTCTTACTGTCGCGCTGAATTCTCGCATGGTGAATATTGGAACCTTCCTTCATTTTGAACTCAGCCACGGGAATATTCAGATATTCATTTTCGGCAAGGCCGATATGCTCTTCAACAACCGTTGATTTGGAATATGCTTCCCCAACAAATAATACACGCGGAGTGGCATAAAAAGGCTTTTGAGCATCCGTAAATACATTCAGAATGTGAATCGGAGCTTCAACTTTGGTTTCCTTAGGAACGTGAATAAACACGCCATCTTTGAAGTTGGCTTCGTTCAGGGCGTTAAATACGTCCTGATCCTCATCGTAAGTAGTGTACTTACCAAGATGTTTTTTTACAACTTCAGAATTGCCGTATTCAACAAGTGTGCCAACGGTTACGTTATCCGGAATGGCATCTAATGAAGATCGCTCTGCATCAAATTCACCATTCACAAAAACCAAACGGCTTTCCTGTGCTTCGGGTAAATAATAATTGCTGATGTCACCTACGGAGTTGGCACCGGCTTCAGCAACAGGAACAAAATGGTTGCGGCTGATGGATCTCAGATCGGTAAATCTCCAGTCCTCATCTTTCTTAGTGGGAAATGGAAATTCCGAGATATTTCCTGCTCCTTTTTGATTCAATCCGGCTATTACATCCACATCCGATGTGGAGCTGAAATCACCGTCCAAAAAGTTCAGTATCGTTTCTTTTTCTTGTACTGCTGTACTCATTACTGAGCCTCTCCATTTAGGGAAAATTCTTTTTCAAGTTTCTCGTAGCCCTGATCCTCAAGCTCATGTGCAAGCTCTTTGCCCGCAGACTTCACGATTCTGCCATCCATCATCACATGTACAAAATCAGGAGTAATGTAGTTGAGCAGTCGCTGGTAGTGTGTGATCAAAACGATAGCATTTTGAGGCCCTGCAATTTTGTTGATGCCATCCGAAACAACTTTCAGGGCATCGATATCGAGTCCTGAGTCAGTTTCATCCATGAAAGCCAGCTTTGGATTTAATACAGCCATCTGGAAAACCTCATTCTTTTTCTTCTCACCGCCAGAAAATCCAGTGTTGATGCTTCGCTCGAGAAACTCATCTTTCATGTCGATGATCTCAAGGCGCTCTTTCAGATAATCATCAAATTCGAGGGGATCGAGTTCTTCCCGGTCATTTTCACGAGCGATCGTATTATAAGACTCACGGAGCAGCGTTCTGTTAGTGATACCCGGCACTTCGATCGGATATTGAAATGCAAGAAACATACCCAGGTGAGCACGCTCATCGGCATCCAGTTCGGTGATGTCTTCGCCTTCAAAAAGGATCTCCCCTTCAGTGATCTCATACTCGGGATGGCCGGATACTACTTTGGCCAGCGTACTTTTTCCACTTCCGTTCGGACCCATAATGGCATGGATCTCTCCTTTGTTGATGGTGAGATTTACACCTTTGAGAATTTGTTCGTCTTCGCCTTCAACTGAGGCATGTAAGTTTTTGATCTCTAACACGTTTCTGTTCTTTTGTCTTTTTTGATTATTTAATTTCTTCGATATGGTATGTTGAATGCTCAATTTTGAATGTTAAATGTGTACTGTATCATTTCACATTTAGCATTCAACATTTAAAATTACTTATCCAACACTACCTTCCAGTTTCACATCAAGCAGGGCGTTTGCCTCTGTTGCGAATTCAAGCGGCAGCTCTTTCAGAACTTCCTTCACAAATCCGTTGATGATCATGGAAATGGCATCCTGCTCACTTATTCCACGCTGCATCAGGTAGAAGATCTGCTCCTCACCTACACGCGAAGTCGAAGCCTCATGCTCAACACTAGCGGTTGGATTTTGAGAGGATATGTAAGGGAACGTATGCGCTCCACAGGTCTGACCGATCAACATCGAGTCACAAACCGAGTAATTACGGGCGCCATCTGCACCTTTA
The DNA here is from genome assembly GCF_035704785.1 of Gracilimonas sp. GTDB lineage: Bacteria > Bacteroidota > Rhodothermia > Balneolales > Balneolaceae > Gracilimonas. The sequence continues at coordinate 5,855 of NZ_DASSWP010000088.1, forward strand.
CCTATTCTAACTTCTCCGCGATAGCTGTTGTTTGAATTTCCGGCAGAGATACCTTTGGAAATAATGGTACTCTTGGTGTTTTTGCCAATGTGTATCATTTTCGTACCGGTGTCGGCTTGCTGTCGTTTGGTGGTTACAGCAACTGAGTAGAATTCCCCAATAGAACCATCGCCTTGCAAGATCACACTTGGATATTTCAGCGTAACGGCCGATCCTGTTTCAAGCTGAGTCCAACTGATTTTTGAATTCTTACCGCGGCAGGCTCCGCGCTTAGTTACAAAATTGTAGATACCTCCTTTCCCATCTTCATCACCGGCATACCAGTTCTGAATGGTGGAATATTTGATCTCCGCATTATCCAAAGCCACCAATTCAACCACGGCGGCGTGAAGCTGATGTTCATCATACATTGGAGCCGTACAACCTTCCAGGTAGCTAACATGTGAATTATCTTCCGCAATGATCAGCGTTCGTTCAAACTGACCGGAATTCATATTGTTGATGCGGAAGTAGGTAGAAAGCTCCATCGGACAGATCGTGTCTTTAGGCACGTAGCAAAACGATCCGTCAGAAAATACCGCTGAATTCAATGCAGCGTAAAAGTTATCTCGAACCGGAACCACCGACCCCATATACTTTTTCACCAGTTCAGGGTGATTTTTAATCGCTTCCGAAATAGAGCAGAAAATTACTCCGGCTTCAGCCAGCTTCTCTTTGAACGAAGTGAATACTGAAACACTGTCAAATACAGCATCTACAGCAACACCTGCCAGAGCCTTTTGCTCTTCAAGTGGTATACCCAGCTTTTCATAGGTCTCGCGGATTTTTGGATCTACATCATCCAAACTGTCCAATTTAGGTTTATTCTTTGGAGCTGAATAAAACTGCAGAGTATCGAACTTTGGTTTCTCGTAAGTGGCATTGAACCAATCCGGTTCTTCCATTTCCGTCCAGGCGCGATAGGCCTTCAGGCGGAATTCAAGCATCCACTCCGGCTCTTCTTTACGTGCAGAAAGCTCCCGAATAATATCCTCGTTAATTCCTTTTGGAAAATCTTCGTATTCAATATCTGTAGAGAAGCCATACTTATAGTCTTCTCCGATCATTGATTCTAAGGCTTGTGTCTCGCTCATTAGCTGTTTTTAGTCTTAGGGATTGCTCTTTTAATACTCTCGGGAAACAACATTTATGATTACTTCGATAGTTGTTTTCCAAGCTTATTTAGATTGAGTACAAATATACGAAATCTCCCCCTCTTAACTAAACCGAAATGATTGAGAATTTCTATTAAGCTAATCAGGAATCAGGTATGAATAAGGATGTATATTACCTTCAAGAACTCATTAAAGAGCAAACACAAGCTGTATTTACAATATCTTCCCAGGAACAACCCCGGGATAGGTCCATCATGGGTTTTGCGAGTCCCTGAATAATGGGCCCGGTTGCTGTGGCCCCGGCTAGACGTTCAGTGATCTTATAGGCGATATTACCGGCATCAAGGTTTGGAAAAATAAATACATTGGCTTGTCCCGCTACTTCTGAATTTGGTGCTTTACGTTTAGCTACATCCGGAACAATAGCAGCATCAAATTGAAGTTCTCCATCTATAGGGTAATTGAGATTGTGAGAGTTGATGATATCCAGGGCATTTCTAACCAAATCAATGCGTTCGTGTTCAGCACTTCCTTTTGTGGAAAAAGAAAGCATCGCCACTTTTGGAACCACTCCGGTTACTTTTTGATGGGTTTGAGCCGAATCCATTGCAATGGTAGCCAATTGTTCAGCATTAGGGTATGGAACCACGGCACAATCTCCATAGGTAAACCCGCGACCGTCATCAAAGCTCATTAAAAAAACACTGGAAACCACATTCGATCCCGGTTTTAATCCTATAGTTTGAATGGCGGCTCTAAGTACATCTCCGGTTGTGGAAACCGAACCCGCTACGCATCCATCGGCGTCTCCGGCAGCTACCATTGCAGCTCCATAAAAAAGAGGGTCCTTAATAATATCTATTGCATCAGCCTCCGAAATCCCTTTATGCTTTCTGTGCTCATAAAAAGAATGTGCGTACTTTTTGAGGTTTTCATCAGCAACGGGATCGATAACTGCAGAATCCTTAGGTAATCTTCCCACTTTTTCATTCTGTATAAGAATTGGATTTGCAAGCTTCTTATTCTTCAGAAACTGAGCAGCTTTTATAATTCTCTCATCTGAAGAACGCGGAAATACAATCGTTTTCAGATCAGCTTTGGCTCGTTCACGAATATCATTGATGATGTCCATTATCTATAAAAGTAAGAATATTGAAATTATAGCGACCATTAAGCCTGACCACTGTTTTAAAGAGGGTTTGTCCTTCCAAAACCATACTCCTATCAAAGTACCCAAAACAACTAAACTTACATTAACCAATGGAAAAACAATTGATCCGGGCATTAATTTTAAGGCGTAAATTAAAAATATAGATGAATACAAATTCACAACCCCGGTTACTACACCATATCCAATTTCTTTAAAACTAAAGGATATTTTATCTCTTTTGATCAGAATTCCCGTTCCAATAACAAATGAAATAAAGAAAATTCCGGAAACAAACAGATCTTCAGAGATCTGAGTTGAGAACAATTGCTCATATATTTTCAATCCGGTATCAGCAAATCCGGTCATTAGAAAAATTAAAACAGGCAGCCATGCATCTGACAAACCTGAAATACTCCTGGTTCTGATTCGCGGTACCATGAGTAAAAGTGAGACTAGTGCTAAAATAATTCCCACATATTTTAATGAACCAATGGTCTCTCCAAATACATAAAGGCTTGCTGCGATAGGAAAAACCAATGACATCCGCATTGCAGCAATACTTACTCCCATGCCAACCCGGTCGATCGATTTACTGTAAACGACCATATTTGCAATAAACACGATCCCTAAAAGAATCATTAATCCGATCATCCATTTGTCTATTTCCGGATAAGCACTTGCAGACATGGAAAACTCGCGGGAATTTAACAGGCTTATCAAAAACCCTGATAAATAATTAATGACAAGGATCTTAAGAATGTTAAGCTTTCTATTTTCAGCTAACTTTAATATCTGTGCGATAGTAAGTGAGCAGGAAATACTTAAAAAAATGAATAAGAGGCCCATCAATCCGTCAGTTCAAGATCTGCATTTCCAAAGAATAACGGATTCTGAGGTCTGTCATAAATGCTTCGTGATGTAAATGGCACATTTCTTTCCAAATGAGCTCTGATCTCATTAACGGATGTTTTGCCCTGCTTAAATGCCTGTGCAAGATAGTATGTAAATATGCTATGCCTCTTCTGCTCCCCGGTACTGGAGGAGTACATAGCGGATCTTTGGCCTGAACTCGCTCCAAAAATCACTGCTGATTCTGAATTATTGTCTGTTATCACCGAAGCTAATTTCTGCAGCGCCTGATCCGATCTTTCATCATCAATAAAATCCAGATCAGCAAACACAATAACCCTATTTAGATCTGAGTCATTTAGTGCGGCAAAAAAGTCATGCAGATCAATATATTGTCTTTCTTGACCCTCAGTTACACTGCCAACAAGAAAAACTTTACCATCTCTTATTTCTGCATATCCGCTAAGATATATAGTTACATTACTAGAGGCATTTATCGAGTTGATCAATCTGGAATATGCCCTGTCAAGCTGAACCTGAGTGTTTATGTTGCTGATATTGACAATGTTATTACTTCTCATTCCAAACGCCTGAAGGAAGTATTCCTGCATTAACCTCGCATCACGCTGACCATAAATTCGTTCAGAGAGGTCTTCTTCATATTGATAGTTTGAAAGTATAAAAGCAGAAGAGTTTGAGGAGCTTTGGGTTAGAACCGGAATATCCTTTTCCACATCTACTGATCCGAAAGGAACATTTGGAATGGCAATAACAGAAAGATCAGAAGCAAACTCTGAAGAACGCCATATCGTTTGCACATCATTGGCTGATACCCAGGTTTCTGAGATGCCATACAGAACTTTATACCAATTATCTCTCCTTTCAACCAGTTTAAGTTGACTTCCCTCTGCCAAATCGGTCAGTATATTATTGGGATTATTTGAGGGATCGGTCCTTAAAGCAGTAATTTGTGCGTTTACGACTACAAATTGCTCGAAAATAGAAGAGACCGGAATTTCTTTAGCAATACTTAAAGAATCATAAGAAACCTCAACTAAGATATTTTCAGTGGGATCCTCATTAAAAAGACCGGCATCGATCTCTTCTGTCAGGTTAATTGTTATTCTGCTTCCACTAAACTCTCTTTCTTCATTCCGCACCAAAACAGAATCATTGTAAGAGATCCTAAATGTAGGAATCTGATCGTTATAAGGAAGAGCATCACTTGTATCTGCTTCTTGAACCGTGCCCGTCTTTCGCAAAAGCCGGCTTTCACCGGTTGCAGAAGGTTCACCCACCGGTTTCATATTCAAAAAGGAAAGCCCGGTAAGCATGGTCCCTGCCCCGACTAATGCAAACCGCTGAGAGTTACTTGGCTCAGTTAACAATCTATCCGAAAAAGCAGCGTAATAAGATAATCCGGCTCCTGCCACACCCAACATAACATACCCCAAACGCGGCCGGTATCGTTGTATAAATCGTTCAGTCTTTACTCTTTGAGCATATTCATAAAGATTCACTTTTTTAAGATCAAAGTGAATAAGGGGCTGAGTTGGAGTAATGCCATTCGTGCTTTCTAAATAAAATTGTGAAGACACCAATTCAAAATCATTGATATCTGTCTCCTCTTCATTAACTACCACCCAGCTTGTACTTGAGCAAGACGCAAAGGTAAGGGAGATCACTGATATCATTAATATGCCAAATAATCCTGATGACCACATATCTCCAACTACTGAATTAAATCGGTTATAAAATTTTTCTACGCCCATGGGGTTTGTTTTGAAGCAGTCGAAATTTTAGCAGCATCAATAGCTATCACCAGCTCCTCATTAGTGGGTATAACGTGAACTTCAGCTTTCGAATTGTCAGTACTGATCAATGTTCCTTCTTTTAGATCCGAATTTTTCTTCTCATCTATCTCAATACTCATGTAATTGAAACCTTCCAGAATCTTACTTCTGATCGGTGCGGCGTTTTCTCCAATTCCCCCTGTAAAAATGATCGCGTCTACCCCATCCATAGCTGCTATATATGAGCCAATATATTTTTTAGCCCGATAACAAAATACATCAATAGCCTCTGTACATCTTCGATCTCCACTTTCCGCTTCTTCTAATAGATCACGCATATCAGCAGCATAGCCGCTAAGCCCTAAAAGTCCACTGTGTTTGTTTAGCAAAGCGTGAACATTCGCCAGAGATAATTCTTCTTTCTCTATGAGGTAGAATAAGATAGAAGGATCCAGGTCTCCGCTTCTGGTTCCCATTACCAATCCTTCAAGAGGTGAAAATCCCATACTTGTATCATAGGATTTACCGTCCTTGATAGCCGTAATAGAACACCCGTTTCCTAAATGACAAGTAATTACTTTAGACCCTTCCTTTGGTTTACCCGATATTTTAAAATATTTACGGCTTACATAGTAGTGTGAAGTACCGTGAAACCCATACTTTCGAATTTTATACCGGCGATACAACCGATTGGGAATACCATACAAGAATGCATGCTTAGGTATAGAATGATGGAAAGCGGTATCAAAAACGGCTACATGAGGCACATCCGGTAAATGTTTCTTTGCTGCCCGTATACCGCTCAGGTTTGGCGGATTGTGAAGCGGTGCTATGTCAAAAGCCTGCTGAATAGCTTCCTCTACATCTTCATCAATAAGAACCGAGTCCTTAAAGGTCTCCCCTCCATGAACCACCCGGTGACCTACGGCTTCAATTTCATCCAGCGACTTCAGGTGATCATTATCCGCTTCAAGCAGCAACTCCATGATGGTTTTAAGAGCGGCAGCGTGGTTCTCGATCACCATGGTTTTTTTGATCGGTTTTTCATCCTTAAACTCCTGCTTGATGATAGATGTAACGGCTCCGATCCGTTCAACTAAACCTTTACACAAAGACTGTTGCTCCTCTGTGTTGATAAGCTGGTATTTTATGGAAGAACTGCCGCAGTTTATGACAAGAATTTTCATGAGAGAGTTAAAGTGAGATTACAGCTCCTACGCCAATAAAACTACGGAATTTGTAGTTGTTTTCCCCATTTTCGGGATCAGAAAGCCAAAACGGGATTTCGTATCTGACTGCAAAGCCCCTATCCTTTCCGAGCCAATCCGGGATATTGATAGAAAACTGTATTCCAAGCCCGGCATCAGCCGATACTTTATCTACATCAAAAATTATATCATCTTCAAATCTTACCCCACTGATTTTTCCGATATCATGAAATAAATAGGACTTCAGGTGAATAAAATCACCCATTATTGTTCGATTCAGCAAGGAATTAATGTAATTGGGGAAAATTAGCTCCGTATTTAGCGATACCCCTTTATCAAGAGTTCCAGCATAACTAATTGTATAATCTTTATTTCCCTGAGGGTTAGTAAATGATTCTACATTATAACCTCTGAGGTTGAAACCTCCCGCAACCTGGACAAGTCCATTTTCAAAAAAAGAATCAGGAATAGTGCCTCTTGCCCTTGTTACCCCACTATTTAACCAGGATATAGGAGTTCTGTTAGCCATGCTATAATTATATTCTATTGGAGCATCGGAACTGACTAAAGCCCCAAAAACTCTAAGATTTAATCCAAAACCCTTTCCTAAATCTGTCAGATGTTTTACTTCAGCATTTCCAAAGGAGAAATTTCCGGAAGCATTATTGATGTTTTGTTTTAAAGACAAAGATGTCTTCAGTATACCCAGTGATGTAAAGCCACTGGTTTGAAATTCCAAACCCGCTAATGTTTTCCAATTCGTTTCCTGGAATGGATTGAGCCTGTATTCATTGTCTATTGCTTTTTCCTGAAATACACTTAACCTGATTTCCTGATATCTGAGTTCATCGAATTCTTTCTGAAAGCGTTTATTCAGAGCTAACCCATGGCGACTGTATCCGGTTCGGATATTGCTGACAATTTGTACATTAAATTCCTCCCCATAATCAGAAAGACCCGGAATAGGCTCGGTAAAGGAAAAATAATATGAAACCGGTAAGTCTGGGAAATTAGTACCGAGCCAAATTCCGGCATTCAACCTATGTGGACCACTTTTAAATTCACCTTCCATTTCACCCAAAACAAAACCGCCGATGCGGATTCCATCCACGCTGTTATACCATGCATCCGGGTAGAAATTGAGATTATAGGAATCGGATTGGGCCAACCCAATGCCGGGCATCAACAAAAAAAGAAAGGCGATTAAGAAATTTCGATTATCCACTCTGGAAGTATGTCAAGAAATTGATGGGTTAATATATCGTATGTTAGCTGCATGAGCCGTCTTTGTTCGGGCCAGCTTATATAGGGCTGAATTCCATCTATACTAACCCATTTAAATTCAGAATGTTCTTCATCAAGTTGAATATCTGAATCATTATCTAATTCAGCTGCAAATGCCGGGATAGAAAGGATAGCATCCGTTTTAGCTTCATAGAACTGATTTATTGAAGGTATGGCCCAGAATTTAACAGGTTTTAAGCCCGTTTCTTCTTTTAGTTCACGAAGTGCGGCTTCCCAGCTTTGTTCCCCTTCCTCAACTTTACCCCCAACCATGCGCCATTGACCGGCATATATTTTTTCTGAAGATCTTTTAAAAATTAGAAAATGAGGTTGCCCATCTTGCATACGGTAAGGATAGACATCAATGAGCTTTTTCATTAGCCAAAGGTCTGGATAAGATTAAATTTCGATGTTCTTCACTTCCAGCTCTAACTTACCTGCAGGGACATCCACTTCAACCGCTTCTCCAATTTCGCGGCCCATCAGCGCTTTTCCAATTGGGGAATCGATGGAGATCTTTCCGGCAGCAAAGTCGGCTTCATTTGCTGATACCAATGTATACTTCATTTCCTTTCCAACATTTTTATTCAAGATGGTAACTGTTGTCAATACACGCACTTTAGACAGATCCAGGTCCTTTGTATCCAATACACGAGCATTGGCAAGTGCATCTTCAAGTTTAGTTATTCTGTCTTCAAGATGCCCCTGAGCCTCTTTAGCTGCATCATATTCGGCATTCTCACTTAAATCCCCTTTAGCTCTTGCTTCAGCAATTTCAGCAGCGATCTCTCTCCGCCCTCTTGTTTTAAGGTCTTTTAATTCTGCATCCAACCGATCATAACCTTCCTGTGTCAGGTATTGAACTTTACTCATAATCTCTGCTTTTGTTCTGTTTCCATAAATAAAAAAAGCAATCTACTGATAGCAGATGGCTTTTACATTAACTTTTTGAATATACTTAAAAATAAGAGGTTATTGAATGTTTTTCCATTCTGTTTTTGAGCACTACAAGTTCTTTAAAAGTATTTTTATAAAACCATGATACTTGTCATATTCTGCAGTCAAAAGAATGCCTGATTAAAAGCTTTATTATGTTCGGAATAGCTCCGGAAATTATATTTGTTTATGCCCTTATTCTGCTTGCCGTTTTCTTGTTTATCAACAAGCGTATTTCTTTTGATATCACTTCCCTGATCCTTTTGGCCATATTAATAGTTTCGGGGATCCTGACTCCAAAAGAGGGGCTTTCAGGCTTCAGTAATCCTGCAACTGTGACCATTGCCTGCATGTTTATACTTAGTGAAGGACTCAGAAGAACCGGGGCACTCGATATAGTCGGGGATTATTTTTTTAAGCTAAGTAAGCTCAATTATCGGTTCGCAATTTTTATCATAATGCTGGTAATTGGAGTGATCTCAGCTTTTATTAACAATACAGCTGCAGTCGCTATATTTATTCCGGTGATAATCAGCCTTTCAAAGGATTTGGATAAAAGTGCCTCCAAACTTCTGATGCCCATGTCGTTTGCAGCCATGTTCGGCGGTGTTTGCACCCTTATAGGGACTTCAACTAATCTCCTGGCAGATTCCATTGCAACAGATAATGGTCTTGAAGGTTTTGGTATGTTTGATTTTGCTCCTGTTGGGATCATCTTTTTCGTAGTCGGTTTTATCTATTTGTTCACTGTTGGAATCAATCTCATCCCGGAACGGCGAAAAGATGAATCGCTAACAGAGACCTTCGAACTCCAGAGCTATCTGACCGATGTAATTTTACTGCCTAACTCACCTTTTGTCGATACGCCCCTGCACAACACCAAACTTATACAAGATCTGGATCTCGATATTGTGGAGGTTTTAGATAAAGATGGAACCTCAAAATCTGACCGACAGAATATCAAGCTTCAAGAAAAAGATACACTTCGTATTCGCGGAAGTGTAAAAGAGCTCAACAAGTTACTTAATCGTGAAGATGTATTGATCAAACCTAACAAGAACTGGGAAGATAAGGATTTTGAAGTCGGAAATGCTCAACTGGTTGAAGCTGTAATTGCCCCTGAATCCTCTTTCGAGGGTAAAAAACTAAAGAATATTGAACTATATCATCAATATGAGGCATTGGTTTTAGCGATCCGTCAAAAAGGTGAGATACAGCAAGAACACCTTCCAGATATCCGCATGCAAAGTGGTACTTCCTTACTTTTATACGCAAAAAAAGAACGTGTTAATGATATAAAAACAGCAGAGGAGTTTGTATTAGCCACAGAGATCGACGTCCCTGATTTTAAACAATCAAAAATACCGGTAGCCATAGGTATAATTGCCGGTGTAGTTGGATTTGCCGCTTTTGGCATTTTACCCATTGTTGCCACAGCAATTTGTGGGGTGATATTAATGGTATTAACAGGTTGCCTTAGCAATGAAGAAGCTTATCAATCCATCAACTGGAAAGTGATTTTCTTGCTTGGAGGGGTTTTACCCCTTGGAATTGCTATGCAAAAAACCGGGGCAGCCCAACTTTTAGCTGATGGTATAATAACTAATTTTGAAGCACTAGGTCCAACAGCAGTATTATCGGCCTTCTTTTTCCTTTCTATGATGCTTACCAACCTGATCTCAAATCAGGCCACAGCTGCTTTACTTGCCCCAATCGCTATAGAGGCATCTACAGTAATCAATGTTAATGCAGATCCTTTACTCGTAGCGGTTACCATGGCTGCATCTCTAAGCTTTATGTCTCCCATTGGTTATCAAACTAACACAATGATTTTCGGTCCCGGTCAATATAAATTTATAGATTTCGTGAAAGTAGGTACTCCGCTTAATATCTTATTCTGGATTATTGGTACCTTTGCCATTCCAATATTCTGGCCATTTTAATATCATATGCAGAAATTTTTATCTAAATATGTCCCAATTATTCAGGTTCTGAGAGATTATGATCTGAAGCAATTAAAAGCAGACATGATCTCCGGTTCTACAGTTGGGGTAGTTCTTATTCCTCAGGGGATGGCATACGCTGTTATTGCGGGACTCCCTCCTATTTATGGTCTTTATGCCGGACTCGTACCTCTTTTTATCTATCCAATATTTGGAACATCACGGCATATTTCAATTGGTCCGGTAGCTATAGACATGCTGATACTTGCTGCAGGTTTGGGCTTTTTAGCAGGAAGTGATCCGACTGAAAAAGTCATTTTTGCTATTATGATCGCACTTATGACCGGAGTATTTCAATTGATGATGGGCTTTTTAAAATTAGGCTTTGTTTTCAATTTATTTTCAAGGCCTGTTATTTCCGGTTTCACTATAGCCGCTCCTATTATAATAATCATAAGTCAGGTGGGCATTCTTTTGAATATTGATATACCCAATTCGCAATACATACATGAAATGGTCTATTATATTTGGCAGCATATCCAATCCACTCATTTACCTTCCTTTGGTCTATCCTTGTTCTTTATATCATTTTTATTGCTGATGAGAAGATATTACTCCAAAATACCTGAATCTGTAGTACTGGTTGCAATCACTATTTTGGTCTTATCTTTCATCAGTGTTTCAAAATGGGGAGTTGCACAGGTTGGTGCCATCCCTCAGGGTCTTCCTGAATTCACTATACCTTCATTCAATCTTGAAACTATTAAACAATTGGCTCCCAATGCTTTTACCTTAGCACTTATACAATTCATGACCGTAGCTTCCCTTTCTAGGGCGTTTGCAAGAAAGCACGGATATACTGTAAATCCTAACCAGGAATTAATCGCCATTGGGAGCAGTAATGTGGTAGGGAGTTTCTTTCAGTCTCTGCCTGTCTCTTCCAGCTTTACAAGATCAGCTATTTCAGAACAAGGCGGTGGGGAAACCTCGTTATCTAATTTTTTTGCGGGTGCTCTCATTCTCTTTACCCTTCTTTTTCTTACTCCATTATTTGAAATTTTACCTGAACCGTTATTAGGTGCTATTATCGTTGTCTCAGTAAGCAGCCTTATCGATATCAAGGAGCTGAAGTTTCTCATTCACACTAAAAGAAGAGATGCGCTTATAGCTTTTATAACTGTTATAAGTGTGTTGGCAATTGGAATCCAGGAAGGCATTATTATTGGTTTACTTTCATCGGTTTTAGCTTTACTGCTTAAGATGAGTAAACCAACTGTGGCCGAACTTGGACTGATTCCCGGAACAAGGGATTTCAAAAACAGAAATCGTTTTTCTGAGGTAAAGCAGATTCCGGGCGTGCTCATACTTCGGGTTGATGCCCCGTTTTCATTTGTTAATGCTGAATTTTTTAAAAATTACATTCTTGAAAAGAGCATGAATGATACCAATGCACTTAAGTATGTGATCATTGATGGAACAACCATCGGCGACCTTGATATATCCGCAATGGATTCCCTGCTTATGATCATTGAAACTCTAAAAAAACAAGGGATAGAATTATACATTTCTGGTTTGATCGGCCCGGTAAGGGATGTAATTCGAAAATCAGACATCAGTACTTTTGTAAAATCAGACCGTTTTTTTAATACTGTACACGACGGTGTGGTAGTAGCTTTGAAAAAACAAGATGACCAAGACAACGGCAACCGGCTTAACGAATACAAAGAGATCTGCGCCTAACCGGGAAAAGCCGAGCTTGGTATTCAAATCAAATAATCGATAGAAGGACTGGAAATCTGTGCACCAAGATTTAAGCTAAACAACCACGAACTCGATCTGACAGATTACCCGTCTGATCGATGAATTAAGCCTCAGAAGTTAAACATGGAATAAGTTAGTTCAGTTCGAATCAAACAATCGGTCAGACGGACTTAGAGCCATCAGGCCAAGAGGTTATTTCTGCAGATAACAAAAAGTTAAATAATGAAATGATGCAGGAACTATCCTATTTTAGTCAACCAAAAAACTGTTGTGTAATCTTAAAAAACCTTCTTAGTGAATAAGTTATCAACTAAAGAAATTCTTGAAGAAAACCTTTCCCGCACTGCACCGGAAAAGCTCAGCTCACTTAAAATATTGGTGCATAACATCCGAAGCCTGCATAATGTAGGCTCCATTTTTCGTTCTGCTGATGCCTTTGGGATCTCAGAAATTATTCTATCCGGCTATTCTGCTACTCCTCCCAGGCCGGAGATCAATAAAACAGCCATCGGAGCTGAGGACTTTGTTGCATGGCAATATTTTGACACCGGAACAGAGGCGTTAAATGAACTGAAATCCGAAGGCTATTATATTATTGGATTAGAACAAACGACTGACAGCACCGTTCTTCCAAATTTCAATGCAAAACAACACGGAAAAATTTGTATTGTTCTTGGCAATGAGGTTACCGGTATTGATGATGACATTCTTCCTTTAATTGATGAATTCGTCTCTATTCCGCAATATGGACATAAACACTCTTTAAATGTTTCGGTTGCAGCAGGTGTGGTCTTATATGCTATGCTGGAAAAACTTTGGCACGATGAATGATCCGTTCTACTGCAATGATCAAATTGAATACCCACAAAAGATGATATGAGTGATCCTAAAGAATTTTTAGAAAAAGCGTACCGATTTTTAAAACAACAGCAGGAAGTTTATGGTGATTTTTCAGTAAAAGGACTGTCTGCCTCAGATGTTCAAACAAAGGAACAGGTTTCAGATAACATAGAAGAGTCCATAAAGGAGTCTACCCCCGACAAACCCAATAGTAAAAACGAAAATCAGCACACTGCCGCTGAAGAAGGAAAAAACTCAAAGAATTTATCCACTTCAGAACGCATCGCTAATTGTAAAACACTGGAAGAGTTAAGGGCTTTGTGTGAAAAGTCCGAGGAATTAAAAACTGATCTGGATGGTACTAATTTAGTTTTTGGTGTTGGCAATCCTGATGCCGATATAATGGTGATAGGTGAAGCTCCCGGATTCAATGAGGATAAACAAGGTGAGCCTTTTGTTGGAGAAGCCGGTCAGCTGTTGGATAAGATCATGGGAGCTATAAATTTCAGCCGAGATGATATATACATTGCCAATATCCTGAAGCACAGGCCGCCGAATAACCGTGATCCAAAGCCGGAAGAATCAGCCCGTAGTTTACCCTATCTGATGCGGCAAATTGAATTGGTTGATCCCAAGCTCATCTTATGCGTTGGAAGGATTTCAGCTACAACTCTGCTAAACGAAGACACTTCTTTAGGTCGATTAAGGAATAAATTCCATGATTTTCACGGAAGAGAATTGTTGGCAACTTATCACCCTGCTGCGTTGCTCAGGTATAAAAAATACAAACGTCCAACATGGGAGGATGTTCAGATGCTGAGAAAAAGATATGATGAGTTAAAGGACAGCTAATTTTACCGGAATGAATACGGAATTTATGACCATTAAAACACAAAGGTTGGTTCTACGCAAGATCGTTGCTTCTGATCTGGATCATATATTTGAAGGTCTCTCCCACCCCGAAGTAATTAAATATTATGGGATCAGTTTTGCAACCAAAGAATCTGCTAAAGAACAAATGAAATGGTTTTCTGATCATGAAAAAAACGAAACCGGAATTTGGTGGGCTGTTTGTTCAAATGATAATGGAGAATTTTTTGGTGCAGGGGGACTAAATGATATCAATAAAGAACACAGAAAAGCTGAGATCGGTTTTTGGCTTCTCCCTGAATATTGGAATAAGGGATTTATGACTGAAGCAATGCCTGAAATTATTAATTATGGTTTTGAAAAGCTTGACCTGCATCGTATTGAAGGGTTTGTTGAATCAGAAAATACTAATTGCAAAAAAGTATTGGATAAGCTCAGTTTTACTTATGAAGGCACAATGAGGGATGCAGAGCTAAAAAATGGAAAGTATATAAGCATCGACATTTATGCTAAGTTAAATACTCCTTCTGATCTTTGATATAGGTTTATGCATTTACATGAAACTATATTCAAGTGTCTAAATGTTAGGGGCATTTCATAAAAAGGTTGAATAAAAAAAGAACCGTTGTCAAAATTACCTAAAGACCATCAATTCTTAGATCTCTCAGACTACGGGAGACCTGTAGCAAGAGTCATAGCCCGGTCACTTACAGACACTGCATGTACTCCTATCCATGTAACTGTTGGATTTATTATTTCAGGTCTGATAGCTATAGTGTCTGTTATTCAGGGATACTATTTTGCAGCTGCATTCTTTCTGATCTTAAAATCTATTTTAGATGCTGCAGACGGTGAACTGGCACGCTTAAATAACACACCGTCCTATACCGGAAGATATTTCGATTCAATATCAGACATTATTTTAAACCTTTTGATATTACTGTCTATTTGGGCTGTGACCGACACCGGACTTTTCTTTACTATTCTAGCTTTCCTCGGAATACAGTTACAAGGAACACTATACAATTATTACTATGTAATATTGAGAAATAAAGCCAATGGGGATACTACCAGCCGCATTTTTGAAGATACTACACCAAAAGCCCTGGAAGGAGAAAAACAAAAAAACGTATCTATGCTCTTCTGGCTTTATAAAAAACTTTATGGCGTGTTTGATAAAGCTGTGTACACACTCGACTATGAAGCTTCGAAGAGCAAGAAGTTTCCAAAATGGTTTATGACGGCCTTATCTACATTTGGACTCGGCTTTCAGCTCTTGTTGATCAGCCTCATGTTGGTAGCCGGACTAAAAGAGATCATCATTCCTTTTTTTATAGCCTATACAATAATGGTTTTCATTTTCATAGGAATTCGCAGAATTCTTTTTTCTTAAAACATCTCAAAATCAGGTTTGCTGAATTTATAGCATCGGCTTTAAAATGTTGATAAGTCTGTTTAAAATTTGTTCAGAAATATCCTGAATTCCCTTTCATTTTATACCTATTTTTGAAATCATAAATTATCGGAATTTTGATTTCAGCAGACTTCATGGCAAAAAAAAACGGTTCATACAGTAACAAATATCAGCAGGATGATTCAAAGAAGCTTGAGCAAGGCGGGCGGGTACCGCCTCAGGCCGTTGAAGTTGAAGAAGCTGTTCTTGGCGCCATGCTTATTGAACACGGGGCAGCGACTATTGCTTTGCAAATGTTAAAACCAACCGATTTCTATAAAGCTGCTAACCGTCATATTTTTGAAACACTTACCAATCTATATGAGCGCGACAACCCCCTGGATCTGCTGACTGTTGAAAATGAACTCAAGGACAATAACTTACTGGAAGTGTGTGGCGGGCCAACCTATTTATCTGATTTGACCCGGTCCGTAAGTTCATCGGCAAACATTGAGTATCATGCCCAGATCATCATCGAGAAAGCCATCAAGCGGAATCTTATACTGGCAAGTAATGATGTGATCAAGGAGGCGTACGACACTACTTCTGACGCCTACGATGTTTTAGATCATGCCGAGCAAGGTATTTTTGATCTTTCTAACCAAAAAAGCCGCAGTTCTGCTGTTCCCGTTGAAAAGCTTTTAAAAGATACACTCTCCTATTTAGAGGATCTGCGCGGAAAGGAATATGGCATTACCGGTGTTCCAACCGGACTGGCTGTTGATGATATGACGGCCGGCTGGCAAAAAGGTGATCTGGTGATCATTGCAGCTCGTCCATCCATGGGTAAAACGGCATTTGTGCTTACCGCTGCACGTAATGCGGCCCTTCATCCCGACGAAAATTTACGGACTCCAATCGCCCTTTTCAGCCTTGAGATGTCAAATCAGTCTTTGGTGCAACGACTTCTTACCATGGAAGCTCGCGTGAGAGCTGATGAAGCCAGAAAAGGAACCCTTAAAGATGAAGATTTCCGAAGATTGATCGATGCAGCAAGCCGTTTGTTCAGTGCAGAAATCTATATAGATGATACGCCAGGTATCAGCCTTATGGAGCTTAGAACAAAGTGCAGACGATTGAAAAGTGAAAAAGATATCGGTCTCATCATAGTTGATTATTTGCAGTTAATGCAGGCTAACTCCAAAGATATTGGTAACCGTGAACAGGAAATTGCGACTATCTCCCGTGGTTTGAAGGGACTCGCCAAAGAACTGGATGTTCCGGTAATAGCATTGGCTCAGCTTTCCCGTGCAGTGGAGCAGCGTGGAGGTGATAAACGGCCTCAACTCAGTGACTTGCGTGAGTCCGGATCTATTGAACAGGATGCTGATATCGTAATGTTCTTATACCGTGCAGAATATTACGGGATCACGACTACAGAAGAAGGTAAATCAACTGCAGGACTGGCTGAGATCATTATCGGTAAGCAACGTAACGGTCCGGTAGGCAGTAAAATGATGTACTTTGTGAAAGAATACGCCCGTTTCGAAAATTTAACAACAGCTGCCAACAATGATCCAATGATTGGTAATGGAGGAGATAACAAAAATGGGCCTGCAGGTGGAAATGATGGCCCTCCGCCTATGCCGCACAGTCCCGCTCCCGATGAAGACGCCCCTTTTTAGTGAAGTAACATAAGTCATTCTGAGGGTACCCCCAAAGAACCTTGCCTATTTAACCTGAGTTCGACATAAAAATAAATCATATGATAAAGTACAGGTTCATTTCGCGACGAATGCCCGAAATCTAATTGTCTTTTTAGGAATCAACCGCTGATTTTATGGCTAG
>NZ_DASSWP010000010.1:0-8596 GCF_035704785.1 Gracilimonas sp.
ACTACACAAATTGGAAAATCTCCGGCAATGCCTCCCCCAATTTGGAAAAACCCGATCCCATTATCCGAATTCTTTAAATACCAGTCGGACAGAAACATCATGTATTCAATTCCGGATTTCATTGCAGACGGCTTTGTTCGGCCTTCAATACAATGGGATGCAAAAAAGTTACCGCAGGTTGAATCTTCCCATCCCGGTACAATAATAGGGATATTTTTTTCAGCAGCTGCCAGTAACCATGAGTTTTTAGGATCGATCTGATAGTCATCTTTAAGATCTTCACTCAACAACATATCATAAAAGTATTCATGCGGTAAGTACCGTTTGCCTTCCTCAGTAGCTTTCACCCAGCGTTTCACTAAATGATCCTCAATGCGCCTCATGGCTTCTTCTTCAGGAATACATGTGTCTGTAACTCTGTTAAAGTGATTCTCAAGTAACTCTTGTTCGTCCTGTGGACTCAAATCCCGATAGTTGGGAATGCGCTTGTAGTGATCATGAGCAATGAGGTTGAATACATCTTCCTCCAGATTGGCACCCGTGCAGGTGATGATTTGCACCTTATCCTGACGGATCATTTCAGCCAGCGATAATCCCAACTCTGCAGAACTCATAGCCCCGGCCAGGGTGATCATCATTTTAGCTCCGGAGTTGAGCTGATCTTCATAGGCTTTGGCGGCATCAACGAGAGAGGCTGCATTGAAGTGACGGTAATGGTGGGTAATGAAATCGGAAACGGGTCCTTTGTTACTCATGAATTGGAAAATTTATAGCTTAACATTTTATAGTATAATTTGGCGGTCATAAACTGTGGGGCACTTAATCCTTCAATAGGGGCGAGTTCCACAATATCGAAGCCCAGTACATTTTTCTGCTGAAATACTTTTTTAAGATACTGGATCGTGGGATTCCAGAGCATTCCACCCGGTTCGGGAGTTCCTGTTGCTGGCATGATGGATGGATCGAATGCATCCAGATCAAGGGTGATGTATACTTTATCGGTTATTTTACTAATAGAATCTTCCATCCAGTCGGTGTGGCCGTACATATCTTCAGCGAAATAACATTTTTCTTTATCCATGTATTGTACCTCGCTGGTATCCATGCTGCGAATGCCAACCTGGATCAGATTTGCGTTTCGGGATGCATCATAGACAGCACAGGCGTGATTGTATGGGGAACCGTGATACTCAGGACGAAGATCGGCATGAGCATCGATCTGTAAAATGGTGATATCGGGATGGGCTTCGTAAAAAGCCTTGATGATTCCAATACTTATGGAATGCTCTCCACCAAAAAAAGTGAGGAACTTATCGGTTTTCAAAAGCTCTTTGGTGTTTTGATAAACCGACTCAAATACTGCTTCAGGTGAAGCGTCTTCCAGAATGGGATCGATGATATGTACCCCTTTTTTATAGACTTCGCTTTCGGTTTCAATATCATAGATCTCCATGTTTTCAGCAGCTTCCAGGAACGCTTCAAAACCTTCGTCAGCCCCTTTTCCCCAAGTGCTGGTTCCGTCGTAGGGGATGGATTGCAGCAAGATGTTGGCGTTTTCAAATTTGTTATGTTCACCTTCAATTCCGGCAAATAGTCGATTCGATTTAGTCATTATATCCTAAAATGTTAAGCATGTTGTTTACTGTTTGTTCTTCTCGGTATACATAATCGAATAGATTACCATTTTCATCCTCATCAACCACAATGAGTTTGGGAGACGGAATAAGGCAATGCTTTATCCCGCCGTACCCACTGATGGAATCCTGATAGGCTCCGGTATGGAAGAATCCGATGTATAGAGGTTCCTCTTCATCATCGCTGTAAGCCGGCAGGAGTATTTGCTGATTCAGCTCCTCGGAGTTGTAGTAATCTGAGTGGTCGCAGCTGATGCCTCCGATATTTACGCGTTTATACTGATTTTGCCATTTATTGAGTGGCAGCATGATGAATTTTTCATTGATAGACCACGCATCGGGAATGGTATTCATCAGGCTGTTATCAATGAGGTACCAGAGTTCGGTATCGTTTTGTTGCTTTTGTTCCAGCACCTGGAAAATAACGGCTCCGCTTTCTCCGACGGTATATTTTCCGAATTCGGTATAAATATCAGGCTCTTCAACGCCTTCGTCTTTACAGGCTTCCTGAATATTCCGCACTATTTCTCCGGTAATGTATTGGTAATCAAATTCAAAACTCAGGCTGTTTTGAATAGGAAAACCACCCCCGATATTTATGCTTTTAACAGAAGGGGCCAACTTTTTGATCTTGGTGAATTGAGTAAGTGCTTTCTTGAATTCATTCCAATAATACATGTTGTCGCGTACACCTGAATCCACGAAAAAGTGAACCATCACCAATTCCACACGGTCATTGCCAATTATCTTTTCACGTACAAAATCAAGTATCTCACGTTTATTGATCCCAAGTCGTGAGGTGTAATACGAAGCCTGGGGGTCTTCCTCAATAGATATTCTCAAACCGATCTTGATAGGGTGTTCGGTTTCCAGCTCCATGAGTTTATCCAGCTCTCCTGCGTTATCCAATACACAGATAGAGTTGGAAAATCCCTGATTGATCAACCGTCCAATTTTTTTGACGTAATCGTCTGTTTTATAGCCGTTATGTACAATGGTCTTATCTGGAGTGAATACGCCTTTGTTGTATAAATTCTCAATCAGGTCGATGTCGAATGAAGAGGAGGTTTCCAACGATACGTTTTCCTTCAGAGCCGTTCTTACCACATGGTTGAAGTGACAGCATTTGGTGCAATAGCAAAACTCATATTTACCGGAGTAGTTATTTTCTGAAATCGCTTGATTAAAGTACTTTCGCGCATTCTGAATTTTTTCTCTGATCTTAGGCAGGTAGGAAAGCTTAAAAGGCGTTCCATATTTTTCAATCAGGTTGTGCAGGTCAACTTTATTAAAATTGAGGGTGCCATCTACAAGCTCAAAGCCATTTTGAGGGAAATGATAGGTCTGGTCAATTAATTCGTAATAGTTATTCTTCATTAAGCTGGGAAATAATAAAAAATTGTTCTGGCGATTATCGCAAAGTTATCGGGCGATAAATATAAAATATAATTAGGTATAATTTAGACAACATGGATGATATTTACAGTTCTGTGAAAAGAGCTGCTAAACCGTTTTTTTTAGATAACCGATATTATTGATTATCTATAAAATACGTATCTTTGGAATTGCTTAAAAAGAAAGAGGAATTAACGGTTTGTTTCAAGCCAAATAAATGTTTCGCTTTTCCTGCAAAAGCATAACTCACTGGATTTTTCACTTTAGACCTTATGAAGATTGGAAGCACTTGGCCGACAAATTTTAGTTGAATTTTATGACTGCGAATCCGCAAAACTTAATGATGTAGAATACATCGAATCCTCTATGCTAGCCGGTACTAAAGCTGCCCGTGCTACGATTATCTCACATAATTTTCACAAATTCAGTCCCTATGGAGTGAGTGGTGTAGTGGTGATTGCAGAGTCTCATGTTGCTATTCATACCTGGCCGGAATATAACTACGCCGCCGTAGATATTTTTACCTGTGGCGATACTATCGATCCCTGGACCATTCAGGAATTCCTTAAAGATGCCTTCAATTCTCAAAACGCAAGCAGTATGGAAATGAAGCGCGGACTCTTTAAAGTGGCACAAGGAGAGAAACTACTCTTCAAGCCATCCGCTGAAGCTGAAAAAGATTATTGACTGACTAATGAGCGTCTATTTATGAATTGAAAAGGAAGCTATCAGCTTTTAGCCGTCAGTTTTTTATTTTCATTATAATTATTCTTAAGGACGGCATAAATTGCTACCCAGATGTTAAAAAAAACTGAAAGCTGACGGCTGAAAACTTTATAATTAAATAATAACGATGCCTATCCAATTCAATGAATTTTATAACGAAAACACCGGCTTAACCATTGGACTGAAAAAGCTCCTGTTTTCTGAACAGACCGATTATCAATTGGTTGAAGTTTTTGAAACGGATACCTGGGGCAACCTCATGACCATCGATGGAATGGTGATGCTGTCAGAAAAAGATGAGTTCGTATATCACGAAATGGTGGCTCACCCGGTTATGTTTGCTCATCCGAATCCGCAGAAGGTGCTTATTATCGGCGGAGGAGATGGGGGGGCGGCTCGGGAAGTGCTGAGGCATCCATCTGTAAAACATCTTGACATGGTTGAAATTGATGAAGCCGTAGTCCGTGCTTCTAAAGAATTCTTTCCCGGAGTTGGTGCCTGGGAAGATGATCGACTAAATGTTCTTTTTGAAGATGGCATTGCTTTTGTAAAAGCAGCAAAAGCGGAATATGATGTGGTAATTATTGACGGTTCTGATCCGGTAGGTCCCGCAGAAGGACTCTTTGAAAAAGAATTTTTTCAGTATTGCTTTGATGCGTTGAAGGAAGATGGAGTGCTATCGGCCCAAACTGAGTCGCCATGGGTTTCGGAATATCATAAGAGTATGAAACAGGTTTTTGACGCTTTAAATGATGTATTCACTGAATCTGATATGTATTTGGGCTTTATACCGTTATATCCTGCGGGAATGTGGTCATTTGCGTATGCTTCCAAAGGAATAAAGGTGCAATCAGACGAAGTTTTGTCAAGAGTGGAAAAGGGACTTTCCGGATTTGGAGATGACCTTAAATATTACAATAAAGCCATTCATCGGGGATCGTTTGCTTTACCAAATTTTGTAAAGGAGATTATTCGGTAAGTTTTTCTTTACATGACGCGCTATTCGTGAAGGACTGAAGCCCACCACTTGTTTAAAGAACAAGTTTATATCTAATATCTGAAGCGATGCATTAATAGACATATTAACTCTCCGTGCTTTGAGATGAGTAATTTCCCATATTCATCTTCTCTGTTCTTTTGCACCGATAAAAGAATCAAAAGCTACCGGATGCGAATTTAAAAACACTTATTATTCGCGATTAACCGCCCAATCCGTGTGATCCATGTTCTATTCGCTAAAGTTATTTCGATATCATACGATTTTAAATTAATACATTATTACAAGTTGCTCAGCGGCTTAGAGACCGTTATATTCAGGCGAATTATTTACTGAATGCTTATAAAGAAAGACCGAGGGATGGGCCCGATGACGTCTTGGCAACCACTTCTGAAAAGGGGGCAGGTGCCA
The DNA here is from genome assembly GCF_035704785.1 of Gracilimonas sp. Taxonomy (GTDB): domain Bacteria; phylum Bacteroidota; class Rhodothermia; order Balneolales; family Balneolaceae; genus Gracilimonas. The sequence continues at coordinate 5,164 of NZ_DASSWP010000010.1, forward strand.
AATCCCACTCAGCGCCATGTAAAGCTGGGAAAGATAAGCGAGCTGATCACTCACACTCTTTCTGCATAAGCTAATCCAAATATGAAAGAGTGAATATAAAAGACGTTTTACAAGACCGAATTCTGATCCTTGACGGGGCCATGGGCACTATGATACAGCGCTACAAGCTGGAAGAAGAAGATTTCAGAGGAGATCAATTCAAAGATCATCCCAGCGACCTGAAGGGAAATAACGACCTGCTTAGCTTAACCCGCCCCAAAATTATTCAGGCTATCCACGAAGAATACCTGGAGGCCGGAGCTGATATTGTTGAAACGAATACATTCAGCGGGACAAGCATAGCTCAAGCTGATTACGGGTTGGAGCATATTGTCTATGATTTGAACAGGAAGTCGGCAGAGATCGCTAAAAAAGCCACGGATAAATTCACCAAACAGAACCCCGGTAAACCACGTTTTGTTGCAGGCTCAATGGGACCAACGAATAAAACCGCTTCCATTTCCCCTGAAGTTACAGACCCGGGCTACCGTGCCGTTACCTTTGATGAACTTGCGGAAGCGTACAAGGAACAGGCTCGAGGACTGATGGACGGCGGAGCAGATCTACTCCTTGTAGAAACCATTTTCGATACACTGAATGCTAAAGCTGCTTTATTTGCTATTCAGGAATTATTTGATGAGCGGGGAGAAGAGCTTCCCATCATGGTTTCAGGTACAATAACAGATGCTTCCGGAAGAACTCTTTCGGGACAAACGGTAGAAGCTTTTTTGATCTCTGTTTCTCATGCACCCATCCTGAGCGTTGGATTTAATTGCGCACTGGGAGCCAAGCAGCTTAAACCATATCTGCAAAATCTCTCCGACAGATCACCTTTCTATATCAGCGCTTACCCGAATGCGGGATTGCCGAATGAATTTGGAGAGTATGATGAAGGGCCGGATGAAATGGGGAGTCAGGTCAAAGAATACCTGGAGGATGGATTGGTAAATATTCTTGGTGGCTGTTGCGGTACTACTCCTGCACACATCACCACAATGGCTGAACTGGCAGAAAAATATTCACCCCGAAAAGTAAAAAAAGTTGATAGGGTTTTAGTATGAAAAGTTTTGAATCAAACAAAGATCTGTCAGGTCTGAATACAAATAACAACATCGAACCCCATCTGACGACTGAAAATAGACTTAGTAAGTTGAATCAAGGGCGGGGGTCGTCTGATGGATTTACAGGGCAAAGCTCGTGGGTACCATTCGTCAGACGGACTTTGAGCCGTCAGACGATGAGATGGAATTCGAACATTTTTATTGGTGAAAAAGTATGAAGTCATTACCCCTAACGCTTAGCGGACTTGAACCTCTTATCATCACCGAAGACTCCAACTTCGTGAATGTAGGAGAACGTACAAATGCAACCGGTTCAAGAACTTTCCTTGATTACATAAAGAATAAAGAATATGATAAAGCACTAAAAGTAGCCCTCGATCAAGTGCAGGGCGGAGCGCAGATCCTGGATGTGAATATGGATGAAGGCATGTTGGATAGTGCTGCCGAAATGACCAACTTCCTCAACCTCATTGCCTCCGATCCGGACATCGCTAAAATTCCCATTATGGTGGATTCCTCGAAGTGGGAAGTTATTCTGGCTGGACTTAAATGCATGCAGGGTAAAGGCGTGGTGAATTCCATCAGCCTGAAAGATGGGGAAGAGGAATTTCTGAGAAGAGCCAAGATCGTGCGGCGCTTTGGGGCTGCGGTTATTTGCATGGCTTTTGATGAGGACGGTCAGGCTGACACCCTTCCAAGAAGAAAAGAGATCTGTGGCCGGGCTTATAAAATTCTTACAAAAGAAGCAGGTTTTCATCCTTCTGACATTATCCTTGATCCCAATATATTTCCTGTAGCAACGGGTATGGAGGAGCATCGTCGAAATGCTATTGACTATTTTGAGTCAGCTATATGGATTCGTGAAAACCTGCCGGGTGCACATGTTATCGGTGGGGTGAGTAATGTCTCATTTTCCTTTCGGGGAAATAACCGGGTTCGGGAAGCCATCCACTCCGCATTTCTATATCACGGCATTCAGCATGGTATGGATATGGGAATCGTTAATCCTACCCAGCTTGAGGTATATGATGACATTCCTGAAGATCTGCTTGAGCGAGTGGAAGATGTACTTTTTGATCGCCGGGAAGATGCCACTGAACGGCTCATGGAAATAGCAGAGGAGTTCAAAAACGAAGGCTCTACAGTTAAAGCCAAGAAAGATGATGAGTGGCGCAAGAAGTCCGTGGAAGACCGGATCAGTCACTCGCTGGTAAAAGGGATCAATGAGCATATCGAAAAAGATGCGGAAGAGGCTCGTGTTAAATACGGAAGCCCTCTTGAAGTAATTGAAGGCCCGCTGATGGACGGGATGAATGTAGTGGGTGATCTTTTTGGTTCCGGGAAGATGTTTCTTCCACAGGTAGTTAAAAGTGCACGCGTGATGAAACAGGCTGTGGCTTATTTAACTCCTTATCTCGAAGAAGAAAAGGCCAGGAACAAGGATACCAGCGAGCAGCCCAAGATCTTGCTGGCAACAGTAAAAGGCGATGTCCATGATATCGGGAAAAACATTGTCAGCGTAGTGCTGGCCTGTAATAACTATAATGTAGTCGATCTTGGAGTGATGGTGCCGGCCGATAAGATCCTGGATGAAGCAGAAAAACATAAGGTAGATGCCATTGGGTTAAGTGGATTGATCACACCTTCTCTGGATGAAATGATTCATGTGGCCCGCGAAATGAAAAAGCGAAAGCTGGATCTTCCACTGCTGATCGGTGGTGCAACTACTTCACGCCTCCACACAGCCGTCAAAATTGACCCGGAATATGATGGCTCCATTATCCATGTGCTGGATGCTTCACGGGCTGTTTCAATTGCAGGAGATGTGATCAGCAAACAGCGAAAAGAGGGTGTTCGACTGGAAGTAAAGAAAGAATACGAGCAGCTTCGCAAGCAGCACGAAAGTCGACAGAACAGGAAAGAGCTTCTTAGTTACGAAGAAGCCAAAGCAAACAGAACGCAGATCGACTGGGATGGATATGAGCCTCCGAAACCTTCTTTCTTGGGCACCAAGACTTTTCAAGATTACCCAATTTCGGAGTTGAGAAACTACATCGACTGGTCTCCTTTTTTCCGCACCTGGATGTTAACCGGAAAGTATCCTGATATACTGGAAGACGAGGAAGTAGGGGAACAGGCAAAGTCGCTTTTTGATGACGCCAATACATTAATTGACAAGATCATTGAACAAAAATCATTAAAAGCTAAAGGAATTATAGGTTTTTATCCAACAGTAAGTTACGGGGATGATCTTAAGCTATATAAAGATGAGGATTTATCTAAGGAGCTGGCTGAATTTCACTTTTTAAGACAGCAAACCAAGAAGAGAGCGG
>NZ_DASSWP010000067.1:0-18438 GCF_035704785.1 Gracilimonas sp.
CATCAATATCACCCGCTCTGATTTCCCGGAAAATGTTCAGGTTAAAGGATATTCAGGAAACTGGGGAGAACGTTACAACAACTATTTGAAAGAAATTGCCGGACTGGACTCACAAATCTTACAGGAAGTTGAAAAGGTCAAAGTTGGAGAGCCACACCGACTTACTGAACTCAGCAAGAAGAAGTATGAAATTGCTCAAAAGTATCTTCAAGACACTCCTTTTAATGAATACTATATGAAAGCTGTTGGGGAGCACCTGGTGTTTAAAGTCCGCTCTATCGAATACAATGATCGTAATTTTGATTCTTTTGATGCCGATTCTGCCCGGGAAGCCGTTTTTATGGAGGCCGATTCCCTTAATTTTTTCACCATTGAGTCGCTGAAAGCACAACGCGCCGGGATCCGGGATTTCGCTCATTATTATGCCCGCACTTTTGGCATCTATGACAGCGTGAAAGCCGAATATGGGATGGACTTGTCCGAGTATGATATCAAAAGAGTGGCTTACGAAGAGCTTAATGAAAAGCGTCTTCAGGTTTTGGATCATATAGAAAGCAGAGATGCCCTTGCCTATGCCCAGATGTACTTGGTAGCAGAGCGGATTGGGGAACTATCGCTTGAAACAGCCACTCCAAGTTATGAGGAATATCTGGAAGAATTCTCCGACTATCCGGAATACACCGAGTTTCTCACGTATTTCTACAACGAGATCGAATCCGTTTCCCCGGGTCAGCCGGCCGTTCCTTTTGCCATTCCTGATATTGACGGAAACATTCATACTATGGAAGATTATCGAGGTAAATTTGTATTGCTCGATTTCTGGGCGGGATGGTGTCAGCCTTGCCTGGAGGAGTTCCCACATATGCGGGAGATTTATGAACGTTACTCACGGGATGAACTTGAGATCGTGGCTATCTCCAACGAAGTTGACAGCCTTGTTTGGGTGCAAGACATCAAGCGATTTGATAATCCCTGGGTTCAACTTTACAGCGGTGATGGCTTTGATGAAAAGACGTTCACCGCTTATAAAGGCGGTGGAATCCCATTTTATATTTTAGTTGATCCGGATGGAAAAATTGCACGATATAACGATATTCGAGCCTCTTTTAATTTTACTACCGTCTTTGATTCCCTTTTAACTGAATACAAAAATTCACAACAATGATGCTTCGATTTTTACTTGCTTTACTATTGATACCCGGTATAGTTAGCTGCCAGGATTCTAAGCCTGAACCGGAAGAGATCATAGACTCCCAACGCCTTGGACAGATGATCGTAGTTGGGTTCAGAGGCACCGAGCTTTCTGAAGAAAGTACAATCTACAAAGATCTGACTGAACGAAATATTTCAGGAGTTGTCCTTTTTGATCGGGATGTCATTACAGGAAACCGAAGCCGTAATATTGAAAGTCCTTCACAGCTTATGCAGCTCACAAACCGATTGATCGCAGTGGCCCCCACCTCTCCTATTATTGCCGTTGATCAGGAAGGTGGATTGGTAAGCCGACTTAAAGAAAGTAAAGGATTCCCAAAGTCCGTTTCTGCTGAATATCTCGGAGATCTGGATAATGAAGATTCTACTCGTCATTACTCCCGACTGATGGCTCAGGAATTCATGGTCGTAAGCACCAATACAAACTTCGCTCCCGTCGTTGATGTAAATACTAATCCCGACAACCCCGTAATCGGAAAGCTGGAACGCAGTTTTTCATCTGATCCTGAGAAAGTAGCCGAACACGCCGGATATGTGATCGATGAGTACAGCAAAGAAGGAATTCTATCCGTATTAAAACACTTTCCCGGACACGGAAGCTCTACATCTGACAGTCACCTGGGCTTTACTGACGTAACGGATACCTGGGATGAATCTGAGCTCATTCCATACAAAGAACTCTTTGCTGAAAAAGAGATCCACGCCGTAATGACCGCCCATATCTTCAACGCCAACATCGATTCTCTTTGGCCGGCTACCTTATCCGATAAAACCATAAATGGGTTGCTCAGAGATTCATTGGGATTTGAAGGCGTGGTCTTTTCTGATGATATGCAAATGGACGCCATCCGGACTGAATATGGATTGGAAACAGCTATTGAAAAAGCCATTAATGCCGGAGTTGATATCCTGATATTTGGTAATAACTTAGTTTATGAAGAGGATATTGCCGAACGTGCCATCAACATCATTCAAAAACTGCTGGAAGAAGGAAAGATCTCAAAGGAAACAGTTGAGGCATCATTGGCCCGTATCGATAAACTGAAAGAAGAAGTGATCGCCCCACTTTGTACCTGCATGGATTTTTTGGATGAATGAGTAAAAAAGAAATTCTTTCTAAAACAGAAGCCTACGTCCGTAATAAGCTGGAAGGTGAAGGCAGCGGACATGACTGGTGGCATATTCACCGTGTCCGGAATACAGCACTGAAGCTTGGGCAGGAAGAAAAAGCCGATCTCTTTGTGGTAGAACTTGCTACCCTTCTCCATGACATAGCCGATCATAAATTTCATGGCGGGGATGAAGAAATTGGTCCTGCTACCGCCCGGGAATGGCTCTCTAATTTAAATACTGATGAATCAGTTATAAACCATGTTTGTGAGATCATCCGGGATGTTTCTTTCAAGGGAGCTGAGGTTGAAACACCGATGAAAACCATGGAAGGAAAAGTAGTGCAGGATGCCGACAGATTAGATGCCATAGGCGCTATCGGAATTGCCCGAGCGTTTGCGTACGGCGGACATAAAGGCCGTGAACTACACAACCCTAACATCCAGCCGGAAAGCCATGATTCTTTTGATAGCTATAAAAAAAGCGCCGGACCTACGGTCAATCATTTCTATGAAAAGCTGTTCCTACTCAAAGATCGGATGAACACTGCCTCCGGCCGCAAACTCGCAGAGCAGCGCCACCAATTTATGAAAGAATTTGTGGAACGATTCTTGGAAGAATGGGATGGAAATGATGAATTATGAATGCTAAATATTGAATTTTAAATTGAACCAATTCAACATTTCTAATTTCCATTCTGGCTCAGCGAGCCGTTGTACATTATCTTTCCGTCAGTTCAATTCGGTACTTGGCTACAAACTCAGTATCGGTTTCTTCATCCGTCTTTTTGCTGTAGAGATACCCATTTTTAATCTCCTGAATCGGCTGATCTCTTGGCCATTCGAATTTTGTAATAAGCTCCCCTGTTTCTTCCAGCACCCACCATTCATACACCTTCATATCTTCGACCGTTGTTGCGATCCAGAGCCGGTTTTGGTTGTCTATTTTCATGTCGGTGAGTACCGGCCAGTTTTCAGGCAGATCCATGGAGTTCATATCTTTAACAAACATATTCGAAACCTCAGCTTTCACAGCTGACTCCTCCGTTAAAGGTATTTTATCAAGCGGATGATAAAAGGCACTCTGATAAATTCCTTCCGGACTATACACTTTAATCAAAAAATGATCCGGTTCTGCTAAATAAATTCTGTTATCACTTAAAACTGCAATTAATGTCTCTCCAAAAAAGTCTTCAATAGGATAAATAAGTACCTCTAATACCGTACGTGTCTCGCTTGTATATTCGAACAGTTCTGATGTTATCATTCCGTTAGCATTCAGCAAATAAAGCAGACCTTTTACTTCCACATTTTGCCATTGCTGGTATCCCCGTGAACTACCTGATATAAATTTAGCTATATAGGTATCATTATCCCTCACGTATAATTCATCAATGGAGGGAAAAGCTCCTTTTAAGTTCTGATAATCTCTCCTGTTTCTGGCAAGGACGGTTGTGTTCCCGCTCCTTAAAGTGTCAAGGCTAAATATATTCACCCTGTTTTGACTAAAATCAAAGGCATACAAATTATCCTTACGAATTTGCAAACTTTTGATGGAACCAAATTCACTAGGCCCCCGGCCTTCTCTTCCAAGTTGATCTATGAATTCACCTCCCGATTCAAACACATGTACTATCTGCTTTTGTACATCTGCGATAAAAATACGCCCCAGACGGTCGACCGTTACATCTCCCATTACTCCGATTAGCACTTCTTTAGAATTACCATAAATGGCCTCTTTTGTGAACGAGATGGTTTTAGGGGGCTTCGTATCCGCCGAATAGACACTAAGATTTTTTAAGTGTTGGAACTCTTCCGGGACTTGATACTTTTCTTTAGAAGAACAAGCCGCAAAAAATAAAGCGATTAGTAAAAAAGAGTATTTAATCATTGTTTTATAAAATGTATCCGCTTTCAGAACGTCACGGATTGTTTCAATAGGTTTAACCACACTGACATCATTTAAAGCTACGAGACTGCAAATCATTACTTTTCCGTCAGTTCGATCCGGTACTTGACCACAAACTTAGCACCGGTTTCTTCATCCGTCTTTTTGCTGTAGAGATACCCATTTTTAATCTCCTGAATCGGCTGATCCCTTGGCCATTCGAATTTTGTAATAAGCTCCCCTGTTTCTTCCAGCACCCACCATTCATATACCTTCATATCTTCGATCGTTGTTGCGATCCAGAGCCGGTTTTGGTTGTCTATTTTCATGTCGGTGAGTACCGGCCAGGTTTCAGGCAATTCATCTATATTTTTCATATTTCTTATGAACAAGCCTGTTGAATCATATCTTTGTGCAGATTCTTGATTTAAAGATATTTTGGCTTTCGGATAATAGAAGGAATAGCTGTATGTCCCATCCATATTATATACCTTAATCAAAAAATTCTCTGGTTCGGCTATGAAAAACCTACCAGCGCCTTCTAAAATAGTTAACGTGCTGCCATAAAAAGAAGATACAGGAACAGATAAACCCTTGTAGTTTACTCTCGTATCTTCTTTAAAATCTATTAGCTTCTCCCCTACGATATTTCCAGATCTATCCAGAAGATAAATTGCTACCTCCGTTTCATTAGTTCCCCATTCTTTGGCTGCCTCAGATTTATTTGAAATAAACTCTGCAAGAAAGGATCCGTTGTCTCTTACATGTAATTCATGAATCCATGGAAACGCTGCTCCCAATTCGGGGTACTTGCTTCTGTTTCTTGCAAGCATGATAGTTTCTTTACTTGAGAATGAGCCTAAAGAAAATATATTTACTCTAAACTGAGCTGGATCAAATACATATAAATTATCACCAATAATTTGTAGCTTTCTAATATTATCAAATTCACCTGGCCCCCTTCCCTCTCTTCCAATGTGAGTTAAATACCGTCCATTAGGCTCAAAAACCTGTATTACTTTTTCCAGTCTATCCGCGATAAAAACACGACCCAAACTGTCTACGACGATATCTTCCATGTTAGCAAATAAAACATCTTCCGTATCACCAAAAACAGCTTCCTTTTTAAAGGATATGGTTTTCCCAGGCTGGGTATCCGCTGAATAGACACTAAGATTTTTTAAATGTTGGAACTCTTCCGGGACTTGATACTTTTCTTTAGAAGAACAAGCCGCTAAAAATAAAGCGATTAGTAAAAATGAATATTTAATCATTGTTTTATAAAATGTATCTGCTTTCAGAACGTCACGGATTGTTTCAATAAGTCCACCTATTAACCACACTGACATCATTTAAAGCTATAAGACTACAAATCATTACTTTTCTATCAGTTCAACTCGGTACTTGATTACAAACTCAGCACCGGTTTCTTCATCCGTTTCCTTGCTGTATAAGTGCCCATTTTTGATATCATATATGCGTTGATCTTTGGGAAGTACTAACTTTGCTAATAATTCTCCCGTTTCATTAAGAATCCACCATTCATAATACTCTCGCTCGGCACCTGCCGGCACCGCCACCCAAATTCTATTTTTATCGTCCACCATCAGTTTATCAACAACAGGAAAGTTTTCAGGAAGCTCTTCATCCATGGTTGCAAATGCTTTTTCTATATCTCCCACTTTGGGACTAAATAGTTGCGTTTTGGAGTATTCATTAAGATCAAAGGGCGAGCCTTGAATAGGATAATATATGGCAGACTGGTATTCACCCTTAGCATCGTACTTCTTGATCAAAAAATCGTTGGTCCAAACTGCGTATAGTGCGTCTTCATGGGACAGAGCGGTTAGAGTTGTACCCAGAAATGTTATTGGCATGGTGGGTCGAATCGATTGCCCAACCTTAATCCTAAAACCATATGGAAAAACAAGAGGTTCTGCACTAACTTTATTACCTGCATGGTCCATCACTTGGTATTTAGATTCCAGCCTGCCAGGTTTAGAACGATTCTCAGAAAAAACCAATAGATAATTTCCATCGTTTCTGGCCTCAATATATCCAAATCTCAATCCATCACCGCTTTTCCAGTTCTCAAGAAGTATTGAACGCATAAAAGAATAATCCTTTGTTGAATATTCATTCAGGCGCTGGCTGGTGTAATCCAAAACGAATACTTTCCCAGCTTTCGCTTGGATGCCAACTATATTACCATACTCGCCAGGCCCCCTGCCTTGTCTCCCCAACTGAGCATGGTAGGTTCCATAAGCATTATATACATGAAGAATCTGTTCATAGTTTGCGTCCGCACTGTGGATGATTACCCCTCCGTGATCATCTACAACACAACCAAGGATCCGTGTGAGATAAGGCTCTCCCGTTTCACCAAAAGATTGCGCCGGTATGAGTGCTATCGAATACAACGGCTCAGAATCTCCGGGAAAAATGGTCAGGTTTTCAACTTCCTGAATGTGCTGGGGAATTTCATCAAGGACACGATTAGGTTCTATCTTTTCGGCTTGTTCTGGCAGTTCTGTTGGAACAGCCTTTTCCGGTTTGGAATTATCTGAGCATTGAATGAGAGAAAAGCATAGAAATATACTTAGTAATAATCTTTTGGAATATTTCATGGATGGTATCATAAGGCCATCTAGGCTGCTCTTCATTACTTTTCCGTCAGTTCAATTCGGTACTTGGCTACAAACTCATCACCGGATTCTTCATCCGTTTCCTTGCTGTATAAGTGCCCATTTTTAATGTCATAAATCGCTTGGTCACGAGGGAGCAACACCTTGGCAAGCAGTTCACCATTCTCCTCAAGTATCCACCACTCATATGTTTCACGGCTTGAACTTGTTGGTAAGGCAACCCAAATCCTATTTTCATCATCAATAATTAATCTGTCAATTACCGGAAGTCTATCGGGTATGTCAATTCCATCAGCTGATAAAGCTTTTTCAATCTCACGTACATTAGGACTAAAAACAGCGGATTTAGTATAGTCTTCAAGTATAAACGGGACACCTAGTATCGGATAATAAATGGCAGATTGGTATTTACCATTGCTATCATATTTTTTGATTAAAAATTCGCGGGACCAATTAGTAAACAGTTCATCTCTCTGGGAAAGCTCTGTTCTTGTTGTACCCAAAAATGTTAAAGGCATTGTGGGAGTGGGAAGCTTTGATTTGCCAGTGGTAATCTTATATCCAACCGGAAATCTAAGTGGTTCAAAATTCACTTCTTTTCCTTCATTGTCTTTAGCCATTTGTATAATTTCCTGAGTGCCAAATTTAGACCTATGATTTGAAAATGTTACATGATAGTTATCATCATATCTAGGTTCTACAGAACTGAATTTGAAGTTCTCCGGCGCTTTCCATTCCTCAAATAATATGGACCGCGTGATCTTATAATCTAATGAGGAGTACTCATTCAGTCTTTGGCTTGTATAATCCAATACAAATATGATATTATTTTTGGAATAAATACCAAGTATAATACCATACTCTCCAGGCCCCTTTCCCTGGCGTCCGAGTTTGGAACGGAAAGTTCCATCAGAATCAAATATAAACAACTGCTGCTCATAATTAGAATTGGCACTCCTGACAATTACCCTTCCCTGATCATCCACAACAGACCCATAAATTTTTACCAAATACGGCTCGCCTGTTTCTCCATAGGTTTGTTCCTGGATCAAGTCTATCGAATACAACGGTTCAGAATCTCCCGGAAAGATGGCCAGATTTTCAACTTCCTGAATGTGCTGGGGAATTTCATCAAGGACACGATTAGGTTCTATCTTTTCTGCTTGTTCTGCCAGTTCTGTTGGAACAGCATTTTCCGGCTTGGAATTATCTGAGCATTGAATAAGAAAAAAGCATAGAAATATGCTCAGTAATAATCGTTTAGAAGAATTCATGAATGGTGTCATAAGGCTATCAAGGCTTCTCTTCATTACTTTTCGGTCAGTTCAATTCGATACTTAACCACATACTCAGTACCCGTTTCTTCATTCATTTTTTCACTGTATAAGTGCCCATTTTTGATCTCATATATGCGTTGAGCTTTGGGGAGCACTAACTTTGCCAACAATTCTCCCCCTTCATTGAGTATCCACCATTCATAATACTCGCGCTGCGCACCTGCCGGCACCCCCACCCACATTCTGTTTTCATCGTCCACCTTCAATATGTCAATAACGGGAAATGTTTCCGGCAAACCTTCATCCATGTTTGAAAATGCTTCTTTTATATCCCGCGCTTTAGGGCTAAAAAGTTGCGTTTTGATGTATTCATCAAGATCAAAAGCAGAGCCTGTGATTGGATAATAAATGGCAGATTGATATACGCCTGCGGCATCATACTTCTTAATCAAAAAGTCCCTGTTCCAAACAGTATAAAGTGCGTCCTCATGCGAAAGTGCTGTAACAGTTCTACCCAAAAATGATATAGTTGACATAGTGGGCTGACTTGATTGCCCGACCTTGATCCTAACATCATGCGGAAAAACAAGAGGCTCTGCATTAACTGCATTACCTTCATCGTCCATCACCTGGAATTTAAATTCCAGCCTGCCAAGTTTTGAACCATCGTCAAAAAATACCAAAAGATAATTCCCATCATTTCTTGCCTCAACATATCCAAATCTTAATCCATCATCATTCTTCCAATTCTCAAAAAGAATCGAGCGCACAAAAGAATAATCCTTTGTTGAGTATTCATTCACACGCTGATTGTTATAATCCATCATAAAGATTTTTTCGGCTTTCGCCTGCAATCCAATTATATGACGATACTCACCAGGCCCTGCTCCATGTCTGCCTATCTGGGTATGGTAGCTTCCATCAGCATTAAATACATGAAGAATCTGTTCATAGTTTGGGCGGCTTGTATTTTTGATGATCACCCTTCCCTTATCATCTACGATACAATCAAGAACTTGAGTTAAATAAGGCTCTCCGGTTTTGCCAAAAGATAGCACAGGGATTAATTCAACAGAATACAACGGCTCTGAATCGCCGGGGAATATAGTCAGGCTATCCACCGACTGAATATGTTGGGGAATTTCATCGAGAACGCGAATATGACCTGTGACTTCCGCTTGCTTGACCGGTACCGGGGGTATTTTCTTCGGCCTGGGATTATCTGAGCAGTGAATAAGAAAAAAGCATAGAAATATGAACAGTAATAATCGTTGGGAATATTTCATTGATGGTATCATAAAGTTTAAAAATAAAGGAGTCTTCCTGAGAAAAGCCTCCCGGATAAAAATTCTGCTATAGTTTACTCGCTCCATATGCTCAACGCCGGAGCGAAAGTTAATTTGGAATTCCTCAATTCAATGTTGGATATTTGATGTTCCTTGATGGATGTTCAATCCCCCTGATACGCTTCTCCTTCAATAATCCACTCAGGCTCACCTTCGCCTTTCAGGTAATAATCGAAATACTCCTTCATACGGATGGTGTAATCCAAGCGGTTTTCTATTCTTTGGGGGTGATGCGGCTCATCATGATACTGCAGGAAGATCACATCTTTGTTGTAGCGACGCATAGCCAGATACATCTCAATACTTTGCTCCCAGGGCACGGCGCCGTCATCATCACCATGCATGATCAGCATCGGAGTGTTGATCTTATCCGCATAAAAGACAGGAGAATTTTCGATGTAGACAAGCGGCGCCTCCACTAATGTTTTTCCTATTCGACTTTGTGTTTTTTCGTACTGAAACTGTCGGGCCATCCCAGATCCCCAGCGAATTCCACTGTAGGCACTTGTCATATTACTTACCGGAGCACCGGAAACGGCCGCATCAAAAATATCGGTTTGAGTAACCATAAATGCGGTTTGATATCCACTCCACGAATGTCCGTGCAGACCTAATTTATCTGCATCAGCGATTCCCATTTCGATCAGCTTATGAATTCCCGGAACCAGACTCTTCGTAGCTGAAAATCCCGGGCGCCCGACCTCAAAGCGAATATCCGGAAGGAATACCACGTATTCATCACTCACGTACTGCGCAAACACCGGACGGTGATTGGTCTTCGGTTCGTTGAAATCATGCAGGCGATCTGTAAAGAACCGATAGTAATAAGTCATGATCGGATAGCGCTTATTAGGGTCGTAATTGTCCGGCTTAATGACCACTCCCTGTATGAATTTACCATCCAAACTCAGCCAGTCTATGAGTTCAGCACTTCCCCAATTCCATTTTTCTTTGAGATCTTCATGCATATGTGTGAGCTTGCTTGTACGATCGAATCTCCAGTTATTGGCCACCCAGATATTTGGGAATTCATCATAGGCTTCACGTTTATAGAGCACCGTATTGGCATCTTCTGCCTTTTGCACAAATGTGAATTTCTTATCCTCTTCCAGTAGTCGGCTTACCCCTGAACGATTTGCCTGTGCTGAATAAAATCCAAAATTCTTATCTATATCGTGATAGGAAGTCAGCAACAGCTCTTCATTACTTCCAAATGCCTCTCCCCAGTCTTTGTTCATTTCCTCAATGCGGAAAATACGTTTGGCTTCACGGCCTTCCCCATCGGTGATATTTCTTGAATTACCGGTTGAGGTTTCAAATCGCCAGATATCGTATTTGTCGTAGATCATCACGGCAGCATCATTTTCAATCCATCCGGCCACGCCATACCCCGGCACATCCGATGGGTAATCATGATCTTCATTATAGAATGGCACCTCGATGTCTTCCGTCAGGTTCTGAGTTTCTCCGGATTCCGTATCCATCAGGTACCAATGCTTGTCGTGATAATAAACAGCAAACTTTCCTTCCGGCGACAGATTCACCCATCCCCCAAAATGCTCCAAAAATTGCTTTCGTTCACCGGTAGTCAGATCTACTGTATAATAATCACGATAGGTACCGTCCCATGTACGCTCTTTCATATACGGCGTATCGTCGCTTCCCAAAGCTAGATCAGGATTGTGCACTACACTCACATCCGGCATTTCATGGTCGGCCAGCTGCACCCACTCGTTTCTATCGAAATGATACACAGCGGTATAAAGATGGTTTTTCCGGGAATTCCAGGTATTCTTTTCATGTGTTTTGATAAGGGGATCATCTCCGTGCCAGATATCAAGTCCGCGATCATCCGTAATTTCCTCTATGTCATAGATATCAATCTCTTCTTCATCTTCATTCTCTTTTTTAGATTCGACATCTGCCATTTCTGCATCCATGAATCCAAAGAACAAGCGATTCCCATCGTTGGTAAAGGTGAGGCGGTTGTTGGATCGAAGCGTGAATCCCTCGTTGCCCTCATCAGAGTTCAGTAAAGTCACAAGCTCATTATTTCCGGCATTCCAAATATGGATCGAGGCATCACTTTCCACAAAAGAAGTATCGTATGTTGCTTTGGTGAATGCCAGTTTTTGCAGGTCGTGATCCCAGGTTAGGTTCGTATAAAATCCACTCTCGGCTGCATCAATCAAGCGGGTTTCCTCAGAATTCAGATCGAAAAGGTACAAGCCATTCATGGAATCAGAAGTATCCACCACGGAGTAGGCCAGGTAATTGGAAAGGCTGTCAAAAGCCACTTCCCTGACAAATGGAATATCATAGACATCTCCTGAGGAAAGATTTTTCAACAGAAGTTTGGTGCCCAGTTTTTTATTCCTGGATTTCAGGTCCTCTACTTTTTTACTCTGCATGTGATGAACAGCCAGCCAACTCCCGTTTTCCGAAAACCGGAAAGCACGCACGCTGTCAAATTCTGTTATCTCACCACTATTAGTCGCTAACAATGAAAGTCCCTGCTGCGGTTTATCATTACCTTCCTTCAGCTGCTCGGCCAGCGGTACTTTTCTGAAAGCTGCTACCCAGGCGCCGTTTGGTGTGATGCCCGGAGAGGCTCCCAACTCAATGGAATAGGAATTACGTCCGTTGGTGCTTTTCACCTCAACTTTTCCATCACCGTAATCCGGCCATACTTCATAGACTACCCAATTGCCATTTTCGGAGAGCTCAATGGAACCAATGTCTTCAAATTTCATAACATCTTCGAAACTCAAGACTCCCTGAGCCGTAACCGAAGTAGTGAGTATCAGAGCAATCATTAAAACAAAACAGTAGCGTATTTTCAGAGAAATCATAGATCTATAATTAGTTTTTGTATAATGCTTGAAAGAAAATGCATTCCGACATCAGATGAAATATTTATTCTGAATCTTTTGGATAATTTTACCAGACTTAATTTCCTGTTATGAGAAACTCAGATTACACCTACGATTACTTCTTAGAGGCTTTCGATAAAGCTAAACAAACCGCTTCGGACTTAACTGAAAGCGTGTCCGAAGAAGTGTTTCTGCAAAAACCGGCCGAGGATAAATGGTGTATGGGAGAAATTTTGAGTCATTTGATAGAGGCCGGAAACGAGTATAAATCCCAGATCAGAAAGGCGCTTGATAAACCGGATGATCGGCTTGCAAAGGGAACCGGCCCATTCACCCCAAATTTCGCTTTTCGATGGTTTATTGGTCAGGTGAGCCCTGAAAATCGCAGAAAGCTTCCCACCGTTTCATCCTTTAAACCGGTTCAGGCCGAACAGATCAGCAAGCAAAAAGTATTAAATGATTTCCTGAAACTGCAAGACGAGCTGATCCATTTTTTGAAGAAGGCAAAGCTGGAAGGTCTGGATCTGAATCGGGTAAGATCCTGGAATCCCGTTCTGAAAATTGTACCCATGTCACTTACTGCTTTCTTTGGTGTACTGGAAGCCCATCAGCGTCGTCATTTTGAGCAAATGGAAGAGTTAAGGGAACGGTTTAACCAATAGTTCATTCCAACGCAGAGTGTCAGGAACAAGGTAAAGAATGAGTTTTAGGATGGCTAAATTTACCGGTCAAACTTCCGTTCCCGCTCGGGATACTTGTCATAAGGAAACAGAAATAATCCGTAGGGCTCGTTTCCTTCTTTCCCCACATCCTGATGGTGCCGCTGATGAGCTCTTCGGATCAATTTCATGATCTTGCTATCGCTGCTGAAGGGTATAAATCTTTTATGGGCAAACAGATCGTGAATGATAAAATATAACACCCCGTAAACGGCAATTCCGGCACCAACCCCAAAAGCCGCGGAAGTAAACATCACACTCGCACCATCTGCCATCAGCCAGATCGATATACCCGCAAAGAACAATGAAAAAATATCGTTTAGCTCAAACAAACCATGATCCGGTTTGTGATGTGATTCGTGAATTCTCCATAGCAATCCATGAAAAAGCCAGCGGTGTACGCAATAAGAAACTATTTCCATCCCAATAAATCCAACGATGATAAACCCGAATAAATAAAGCCAGTCCATAATTTTACGTTCTAATTCGTATTAAAAAGTTTAAACCACAGCGTCGCAACATCTTATGTTTTTGCCCACCGATAACATGATTTTTCTTCATCAATCCAACTTATTTTTTGAGATAATAGTTTAAAGTTTCAAAGACTACACATATATTACACATGTAATTTATAAAATCAGCGAGGCTTTCATGGAGGGACTTAAAATATATCAGGGCGGATCGGAAAAAAAGCCGAAATATGAGACGAAGCTTTCACAAAAAGCAGAAACCGGTTTTGTATCGCCGGCCGCCGATCATCTTCAAAAACCGCTGGACCTGGAAGAACTGATCGTCTATCATCCGGCAGCAACATTTTATGTTCGTGCTGAAGGTAATGCAATGCAGGCATCGGGTATCCATGACGGAGATATTCTGGTAGTTGACCGGAGTCTTCACGCAAGGGATGGAACCATTGTGATAGCCGCGATCGAAGAAGAACCTGTAATTCGGAGGCTGATTAAGAGAGGGTCCCGACTATTTTTGATCTCGGATGCCCCTAAATACGAACCCATCACCATTCACCCGGACACCAATTGGATGATCTGGGGCGTGGTTACACACGTCGTACATCGGTATATGCCATGATCATTGAACCCCGATCCTTCAACAACCGAAGTTCTATTGCTTATGCGATGATCGACTGCAATAACTTTTATGCATCCTGTGAGCGGGTCTTCAATCCGAAGTTGGAAGGGAAACCCATTGTCATCCTTTCCAATAATGATGGATGTGTGATCGCAAGGTCGGAAGAAGCCAAAGATCTGGGAGTTCCCATGGGTGCCCCCGAATTCAAATACCGGAAATTCTTCAAACAGAACAGTGTTGTGGTACGGTCTTCTAATTATCCTCTTTATGGGGATATGTCGCGGCGGGTGATGGAAACACTCCGGCACCTTACCCACGACATCGAGGTTTACAGTATTGACGAGGCTTTTGCTGAGCTTTCTACAAATACCTATTCTGATCTTAAAGAGTATGGTAAGATGATCAAAGAGACGGTTTATCAGTGGACAGGACTTCCCGTCTCTGTGGGAATAGCTCCAAGTAAAACCCTGGCCAAAATTGCGAATGAAACAGCTAAAAGAAATCTCACCTATAACGGCGTACTCAATTTATGTGATAACCCGGGAACCGATCATATTCTCAAAAAAATGCCTTTGCAAAAAGTATGGGGAGTCGGACATGCACTTACCGTCAGGCTCAATCGTTTCGAGATCAAAACGGCTTACGATCTAAAACAGAAAATCGATAACAAACGCTGGGTTCGAAAACATCTAAATGTGACCGGATTGCGAACGGTACTGGAACTGAATGGTTTACCCTGCTTGAAATTAAGTGAAGCGCTGGAATCGAGAAAAGGCATTCTTACCTCCAGAATGTTTGGAAAACCATTGTTTGACCCTAAAGAAATCGAAGAAGCCGTTTCCACTTATATTTCACGGGGTGCCGAAAAATTGAGGGCACAGGGTTCAGTAGCAACCAATCTTCAGGTCATGTTGATCGGTGATAAATTCAAGGATCCAAAATCAAAATATAAATACGGGGCTTATACTTCATTTAAGGTGCCAACCGCGCATACGCCAACGCTTATTCATGCCGGAAAACATCTCACAAGATCCGTTCATCTCCCCAACACTAAATACAAGAAAGCCGCTATCATACTAACCGGACTCGTTCCCCACAGTGAAATTCAAATGGACCTCTTTGATCCTGAACTTTACACTCAACAGCAATTTCAATTGATGGCCTGTATCGACCAAATTAACATCAAACACGGAAGAAATACCGCCGCTTTTGCCGCAACAGGATTACACCGAAAGAATGAGGAGGAAGCTTCCTGGAAAATGAATCAGAACTTTTTGAGCAAGCGATATACCACAGAATGGGAGGATATTTTGGTGGTTAAAGCAAAATGAGAGTTGAGAATTGATAGAGTGATAGGGTGATATTGGCAATAGAAAATACCAACCCTATAATCTGCATCCTTGTTAGCCCGACATAACCTGTTTTTATATCTCCATCACTTTATCAACTCTCAACTCTCAATAACTCTGAAGCTTCTTTGCCGAGTTGCATTCCGAGAGCTACACCCATCCCGCTTAATCCGGCTACTACGATCGCTTTATCCGAAATGCGTTTTAGTATAGGACTTTTGGTTGGAGTGAACCCCATGATACCCGACCATTCGATTTCGACCTCCCATCCCTGAGGAAGTTTTAAAACGTCGTTTGCAAAGCTTAAAAGATGGTTTTTGATCTTTTCGTTGGTCCCAAATTCAGTTGTTGTTTCAACATCAATGTCCAAACTTCGAGCTCCTCCAAGCAATAACTGATCATTTCCAACACCTCTGAAATAGTAGTAACCGGCATCATAGTGGTAGGTGCCCTTCCATTTAAAATCGGGAATGGGTTTAGTTACTAAGACAAATCCGCGTCCGGGTTTGATCTTTATATCACCCAGTAATTTTGAAGTAAATGAATTTGTAGCGACGGCCAGCTGACGCCCTTTCAGTTCTATTCCATTTTCTAAAAGAATACTTCCTTCATTCTGCCTGATCTCTGACACCGGCGACTGCCACCGAAATTCTACTCCAAGTTTCAGATTCTTTTCATAAAGGGTTCGCATCATTTTTCCGGGATGGAGGCAGCCTTCGTGCTTTATACTTATAGCAGGAAATCCATTGTGTTCAGTTGCCCCATACACATCATTAACTCCGGCCGCCTCGTTCAGCCATCGATTGCAAGTATCAAGATGAGCAAGCGCCTCCTTATATACTTTTTGATCCGTAAAGATCTCGTATGCACCGGGCTCCCTGTATTCGATATTTTTATCACCCAGCGTATTTCTCAGCAACTTCAACCCGTTGAAACGCCGTCGTATTCGGTCTATGATCTTCGGCTCTTCTTCGATCTTCATATCTGCCATGTGTTCGGTAACTGATCCGAAACAGGCAAAACCCGCATTTCTTGTACTAGCACCAATGGGGAAGAATCCCCGGTCAACAACCAATACCTTTTCTTCGGGATGAGATCCTTTATAAAAATGAGCTATCGATTGACCGGTAAGTCCGGCTCCAATAACGATCAGGTCAAATTCCCCGTCATATAATTCCGATTCCCAAAAAGAACGTTCTGCATTTATCATTGGTGATCAAAAACTAAGGATACCATTAAGGGTGTTGCGACTTCGAAAAAACGATCATCCACGTTGTATTTTGGATGATGCCACGGATAGAGTGAATCTGCCTCTTCACTTCCGCTTCCCACAAAAAAGAAAGCGCCGGGAAAGTGCTGTTGATAAAAAGCGAAATCTTCTCCAGCCATCACGGGACGTTTCATCTCTATTGCTGAACCCTTGCCAAATAGTTTTTCCATGGAACTTAAAACCGTCTGTGCTTCTTTTTCAGCATTAATAACCGCCGGATATCCACGATTAAATTTAAAGTTATATCCTCCTCCAGCCGATTCCGTAATTCCTTTGGCAAGCGACTCCAACTTTTCAATCACCAAATTTTCGGTATCCGGGGATAAAGTCCGGGCGGTTCCCCATAACTTCACTTTCTCGGGAATGATGTTGTGAGCCGTCCCTCCTTCGATCTTACCGATCGTCACCACTACAGGTTCTGTGGGATCTACATTCCGGCTGGCTATGGTCTGTATCGCATTGATATACTGCGACGCTAAAACAATAGGGTCCACTGCTTCGTGGGCACGGGCCGCATGGCCTCCTTTTCCAATAATTTCGACCTCGAATTCTGACGTTGATGCCATTAAGGGACCGGCTTTCGTGGCTATGGTTCCCGGTTTATTCATGGGCGAGGTGTGAATGCCATATATAGCTTCCACATTTTGCTTCTGAAGAAATCCGGTTTCACTAAGCAATTTTCCACCTCCGGGCAGTTTTTCTTCTCCCGGTTGAAATACCAGCAACACTTTCCCCTCAATTTCACTTTGAAGTTCTTTTAAAATTTTCGCCGCTGTTAGCAAATTAGAAGTGTGGGCATCATGTCCGCAGCAATGAGCGACTCCATTATTCTGGGATATGAATTCTTTTTTCGCATCTCCCTCTTCTGAAATCGGCAATGCATCAATATCAGCACGCAAGGCAATCACCCGATTTGATTTCTTCCCTCCCTCTAAAATACCCACACAGCCTGTCTCAAGTGGACTTTCATGGGGAATTCCCAATTTATCCAACTCACTTTTTATAAACTTTGTAGTCTCAAATTCTTTGAAGCTTACTTCAGGATGTTGATGCAAATAGCGCCGTGTTGATATCGCATCCGAAATGTATTTTTCAGATAGTTTCTTAATTTTGGAGTGCATGCTTTTGAGCGTGAATTATATTTTATCGGATAATAAGGATATTATAGGAGTTGACGTAACCTTTTAAGCCAACAACCGTACTTGAATTGGCTACTTAAATTGAAGGACTTATGAAATCATCATCTTGGGAAATTATTATCGCCGGGTTTCTTTTTGTTGGACTCGGAATCTACCTCATTGAGGTAAATTCTTCTAATTCAAATCCTCCGAAAGCGCCTATACCTCCTGACAGTATCCGGCATAATCTGGATGGAAGTAATCTCAGAGTTATTGAATTAAAAAGCCTGGAGAATCTCAAAAACTTAGAGAATCTGGAAAACCTGAAGAATCTTCGAAATCTCGAGAATCTTAAAAACCTAACTAATTTTTTACCTGCCGAAATTCGAACGGAGTTTGAGAAAGAGATCGATGAGGTCATGAAAGAGTTTGACCAGGAAAGTGTAAATGTTGTTTTAAATTCTGAAGAAGGTACGATCTCAATAAACCGAAACCTTTCGGCCGAACCGGGCAATTGGACCGCTGTTTCTCCCGGCGTATTTGCTT
>NZ_DASSWP010000222.1:0-9463 GCF_035704785.1 Gracilimonas sp.
TTCCGAAGACTCATTAATGGAAATTATTCTGTCAAGTACACCAATTTCTTTTTTTGCAGTCATCTATTTACTCGTTATTTCAACTTCTTTTCTGCCTGGGTTTGTGTTAAAGTTTTCAACATTAAATCTGGGTTCTAAAAAAATTAACACTGTTGAAGATCAGCTTCTGCATTTAAAAGAATTACGAGATCGAGATTTGATAACGGAGGATGAGTACAACAAAAAACGTCAGTCTATAATTGAAAATATCTAAGCAAGAAAACATCAAATGAATAGTCTTTAAAAATAGTTATTAGATTCATTAATATTATGGTATCCGATAAATTAAATTCCGGTGTACTAATGCTTGGTTCCCTTCTTTGGGATAATACTAAAGGAAGAAAAGCTTGGAGAGAACATTATTTCGGTGAAAATTTTTATCCGAATATTATCGATGTCAAAGTGCCAATTCGATATGGTCGCTTTTCCCAAATCCGAGGATGTCCTACTATGGTTTTAAGTTCTGAATATTGGAAAGAAGAAAAATATGGAACTGCAAAATTTGTGCCTTTTAAAAATCAAGAATTTCAATTTTCTGAATTGATTTGTGCTGCAAGGGATTTATCATCAGCCGAAGGATCATCCAGTAGAGAATTTATAAAGGGAGGCACAACGAAGTGGTGTATTCTAACTTGCTGGCTTAATTACAATATGGAAAATAAAGAGTCTTTTGTTGATAAATGGTCGGAAAGATATTTTCCAACATTGACAAATGAGCTTATAGAAAGTTTTAAAATGAATTCAGAAGATGAGTCCCTAATTAACGAAAGAGGTTGTTTAAAAATGGATTGGCCTGAACTTCTAACTACGTATGATGTAGTTTTGGCCACACAAACAAAACCAAGAAAATCAGAGTGTTGCCATTGTAACTATTTAAAACCAAATGAATTGGCTGAACAGATTTTTAGTAAGCCTGAATATTTTATTAAAAATAGATTAAATGGCATCACTACTTTTGATGATGACTTAATTATTGAAGTTTTAAAAAGCAAAGATCTTTCTATTTTCAGAAAAAATGCTAAAAAAGATGGTTGTATTAAGAGTAAAGTTGATACATTTATTCAATCATTTCTCATATAAAAACATTGGTTTATAACAATCTTTTCAAATCGGACACGGCCTACTTGTTTCTGTGGAATTAATTTCGCTACTTCAAAAGAAACCCAGAATCCCCGCACTGTTTAAACGCTGGGTCGTTATGTGTATAAAAATTCATGAATCATGTATTTAAGTAAGCAACAAAAAGAGTGGGTTAAGAAAATTAAATCTGGGGAAATTCAAAATTTCCTGGATTTCCCCAGCTCTTTTAAGTCTTCAGCGAAGCGGTGACTTAAAAGCGACAGCCCGGGAAGTCTCTGACTTCCATACGGGCAATCGTTTCATACTTTGCTTCACTCGCAGCCGCTTTAGCTATAGGGCAGAGAGGTAAACCCGCGTAATCCGTGGTTCAAAATGAGTTACGAAAGACCGATAAACCGAACGACCGATTTGTGAGCTTACAAATTCCCGATCAAAGAAGACACGAAAGAAGTATTAGGTATTTATTATTATGACGATAACAAGAAATTTTTAAGCAGGTTTTATTATTAGTTCAGCTAGCTATCTCATAGCTTTTTTAAATCTTCTCGCAACGGTGACTTAAAAGTAGCAGCCTAGGAAGTCTCTGACTTCCACATGGGCAACCGGTTCATACTTTAACTGGGGACGCGGACGTGCCACTGGTTTCCAGTGTTGCTTGTTTTAACTTTTTACCCGTTTATTAACTCATAAGCTTCGCGTCGCTTATTTGCTAGCCATTATAGCTTCACAAAACAATTTCGTTGCATGGATACCGTTAATCCATTAACTTAAAGAATGATTAAATCATTTGGAGATAAAGCAACGTCAGATTTGTTTCATGGGGTTTCGAGTAGTAAGGTTCGCAGTCTGCCAACTCAAATTCTTGATTCAGCAATCTACAAATTGGACATACTGAATGCGGCAATTTCTTTAGATGATTTACGATCACCTCCAGGTAACAGATTAGAAGCGTTGCGTGGAAATTATAAAAGTTATCATAGTATCCGAATTAACGTCCAATGGAGAATCATTTTTCGTTGGCAAGATTCCAGTGCATTTGATGTAGCCATTGTCGATTATCACTAAAAAAAGCTAAAACCATGATTCCACAAAATAGAATAACCACACATCCCGGTACGATCTTACTAAAAGAATATCTTGAGCCCATGGAATTAACTCAGAAAAAATTAGCGGATCATCTGGATATTCCCATTCAGCGTATTAATGAAATTGTACGGGGGAAAAGAGGTATTTCCTCTGATACGGCTTGGTTGTTGTCCAAGGCTTTTAATACGTCCCCTGAATTTTGGTTAAATCTACAGGCGATGTATGATTTATCTTCTCATCGCCCAAACAAAGAAATTGTTCCTCTGAAAGCTGTTCAGGTATAAGTGCAGTAACGACGGGCGCAACTCCAGCTTCGGTTTAGCCGTTGCCCTTGCGATTACTGTTTTTCATGCTATATTCAATTTTTTTAATCTTTGCACCCGCTATACGCTTGGCCGTTATAACTTCTTCAATTTAATCAATCCCCGGTGAAGTTCTATCATGTTCATACTTTCCATATCTTTGAGTAATCTTGAAACTACCACACGGGTAGTCCCCAGTTCGTTGGCAATCTGCTGGTGGGTACGCTTGACCGATTTAGTAACGTTCCGTTCAGCATACTCTTTAAGATAGCCATGGAGGCGCTGTTTGATGTTCCTAAAGCTAATTTCTTCAAGTGTTTTCAGTAGCTCAGTATAGCGTCCCAAGAAAGTGTCGATCACAAATGAGTTCCAAGAGTCGTACTTTTTCTGCCAGCAACGAACATTGGCAGTTGGAATCAGTAGCAGTTCCGACTTCTTCTCAGTCACTGCGTTCACCTTGCTAACTGCGTCTCCAAAACAGGCCACCAGCGACATCATGCAGGTTTCGCCCGGTTCGATATAGTAGAGTAGTATTTCCCGGTCCTGTTCATAATCCCGGCGAAACACTCGGATCGATCCACTCAAAAGCAACGGGATCACCTGCATGAAGTTGCCTTCCTCTACGATTGTTTGATGCTTATCAAAATTCATAACCGTACACCGATTCTCCATCTCGACTTTTAATGCATTTTCCAGCGGTAGGTTTTGTATACGGTTCATTTTTTTTAGTAAACAAACATTTTTTCGTGTTCCATGGCCAGTTCGACCAGCACACGGGGACTGGCAAACGTTACGTTTTTGCCTTTAACCTGTTCATCGGTGAGCTCCCGGGAGTTGCTGGACATACCAGAAAGATAAAATTCGCACCCAGCATTTGCCAATATTTCATAATGCTCTTTCAGTGAACCAGTTCCAAGTCCGTTGAGGTGTTCCAGAACGCCTTCCCGCATCAGCTGAACAGCGTCGCCGGCCAGGAAGAGGGTTACACTATGGCCTTCTTCCACGGCGGTTCGGGCTACAAGAAAGGCCAATGCGGCTACGGTTGGGTTTTCCGGACCCTGCGTAAGGTGGATTAAAACTGAGGATTTCTCATTCATGGCTTCGGAATTTTGATTGGAGGTTGTAAAAAGGATCAAGGGGATGAAACCAAATAAAAGCAGAGTAATGGTTTTTAGTAAATTATTCATAATAATAAGAGTTTGATGTTACACCATATAGTATTCCCATGATATACGATCCGGGTCCTTGAAAGCTACATAGTTCTTGTCAAGCGTTTCGTCGTGTTTGATGCCGGTGTTTTCCACCTCATAGCGATTGAGCGCTTCGGCCACACGTTTCAGTTCCTTTTCGTTTTCGCATCCGATAGCAAGATGATCTAAACCAATCCGAAAAGAATTAAATTGATCGTTCTCAGGAGTTTCATCCGTTGGGCCCAGAATCGCTACCGCATTGTTTCCGGCTTGAAACAGACACAGTCCTGGTTTTTCAAGAATCTGCTTGAAACCAAGTGTATTCAAATAGAAATGCTTTGACCGTTCGTAGTCGGTTACACGAAGTGCCAGATGATGTATTCCAGGTGTTTGAATATTCATAAAATCAGTGTTTAGATTAATATTGGCTAAAGAAATATCAAATACACTTTTTACTTATTAGTGCTGTGAATAAAATTAATATCACTTACAGCCAATGACAGTATCTTTTGTTACACAAGTCCTATTTTTTGAATGACAACGTATAATCTTCAATTTTTTTCTTTTCAAAACTGATCATCACAAAGCGAAAAGGTTAAATTGAAAATTCTTTACTGGATATAAGTGGAGGCGATTGAAATGCTGAAAATGAAATTTTAAGGCAGGCCGTAACAACGGAATCTCAGTTATGAAAAACCAGTGAAATCCAAAAAATCCGCCTAATCCGTGGTTCAAACTGAATTACGAGAGACCGATGGACCGAACGACCGATTTGTGAATTACTAAATTCTACACAAGAAAAGACCTTAAACCCCGGTTCACCCGTTCATATGATCCAAAACCTTTCCGTCTTTGGTGTGATATTCACGCATTAAATCGGCCGTCAGGCAGGAATGGATGGGGAAGATCTGAATGATTTCACCAACGTTCAGCTGATCAAAAACGGCCGGGCTGCATTGTACGATGCCATGTTCCTGGGAGAGACTTTTCACGTAGGTTTCTTCAGACAGATGCTTGAGCATAGGTTCGCCATAGCTTAGGTTTCCATCAATGTTGACAGAGTCTTTGGAGAAATGAACCGCTCCGCCATGAATTAATACCTGCTTTCTATCCGGAAACTTTTCGATAATGGGACATTCCATATATACGGCTATTTCATTTGGAGAGCAGGAGCCGATCCGGACCTGCATCCAGTCATAAAACACAAAGTTTCCCGGACTGATCTGATCGACGGGGCCAAAATCATCCAATACACTGCAGGAAGGAGTATCCCCAAAACAAAGCGGCAGATCCGGAAAAACTGTTTTTAACGTGCTAAGTTTTTCTAATGCCCGTGTCGCAATTTCTGTGACCTCTTCTTTTGATCTTGCTTTGTAGGTATGGCCGGCATGGCAATAAAAACCTGCCGGATAACAGTGGGCAGATCGGTCTATCGCATCAAGAACAGATCTTATGGAATCCACATCACCTATCGGTATGCCGCTGCGACCATAGTCAGGATCTATTTCAACATAAAGACCAATGGGCCGGGTTAAGGTTGAATCCAGTCTTTCGACTACTTCCTTAGATATTACCAGGGTTTTCAACTCGCAGTTTTCTGAAATAGAGTCAAAATATGATGAAGCTAACACATTGGCGGGGAATGCGATAGTAATATCATCCCAGCCATCATCCGAAAAGTATTTAGCCATTTTAATTGAAGAGACAGTGATCCCTTTAACCCCGAATTCTCTGAACATCTTCCCAATAGCTTTAGATTGATGTGTTTTAAAATGAGGGCGGAATTCAATAGATGACTTACTGGCTTTAGTAGCCATATCACTAATATTTGAACGGACCTGATCCGGATCAATGAAAAGTTTGGGGAAAGGGTACATATATCGTTAGTTCTTTGAATTCAGTTTCTTTTTGATAATGGCATTTTTCTCAGATTCAGTTAAATCATCTTCAAAATCATATAAGGCATCTTCCCAAGAGCCATAAACCGGATTTGGAAATATAAACCACCGCCGGCCAAAATTTTCTGAGTATTGCTTAACAAGGTCGGCTCTTTTCTGTTGATTTATGTCTTTAGCAGGGAAAAAATCATTGAGGTCATCCCCAAAGATCATAATTACACGATAGTTGTTTTCTACTAATTGTCGGCGCTGAATTTTAGAAGAAGTCCATCCCGGTTCCTCACCATTAGACATAATGTTATCCATAGTTTCAGAAACAGGAAAACCCTCCGCTATTAAATTTTCGCGGGTAGCTTCTTCAACTTCATATCCGCGATTACTGATATAAAAGATCTTTACCCCTTGTTCATGTGCATAATTAGTGAATTCAACTGCACCGGGAACTGCTGAGGCATTTGCTTCATTAACCCATGCATTCCAGTCTTCGATATTAAAACTCTTGTTTTGTTTTATCATTCGCGCCTGAAAAGGTGAATTATCTAAAACCGTTTCATCTATATCCAGAATGATGGCAGGAGGGAGGGACATATAATCTTCGCTTTCTTTCTGATTTATAGAAGCTGTCCAGAACGAGTCCTCCAAAGGCAATGAAATAGTTCTTAGAGCTGTATTGTAGGTTTGAAATGCTAATGCTTTATATTCGGCTGAGTTTTGCACCCACAATGTTGCCTGGGTTGTTGTATTTTTAGGAACCGCGGTATCTTCAGAAGCATTTTGGAATGTGCCACAGGAGGTGAATGCTAAGGCGGATATGATGATAAGTGACTTGTATGTGTTCATGGAGTATAATTAAAACTTAATTTTCTTAAAGATATGAAATCAAGACAAGAGCTAAACAATTTTTAGAAGAGAATGTTATTAGACAATTAAACCGTTATTTTTAGTTCGATATGAAATCATCAAACCAAAAATTAATTGGACGTACCGAACAAGTAGATCTGCCTGATTGGAAATTTTATAATCTTGAGGCTAAAATTGATACCGGTGCATTTACGTCAAGTTTGCATTGCCACCATATAGAGCCTTATAAACACAATGGTGAAAATTGGATCCGGTTCTATTTGTTGGACCCTGAGCACGACGCTTACAGTGATCAAAAATTGGAGATGCCGATTCACGATCAAAGAGAGGTTAAAAGCTCTAATGGTGAAACAGAATTACGATATTTTGTGCAAACAAAGATCAAGTTTTTTAATGAGCTGTATATGATCGAGTTCTCTTTAACTAATCGTGCAGGCATGAAGTACCCACTTTTGATAGGCCGTAAATTTTTGAAGAAAGGACCGTTTATGGTTGATGTGACAAAAAAAAATCTTTCACAAGACACAAATACAGGGAGTTTTAAATAATGAAAATCGGAATTCTTTCCAGGAACTCATCTTTATATTCAACACAGCGTTTATATGAGGCGGCTGAAGCTTTAGGGCATAAAGTAGAGATCATTGATCATTTAAAATGTGATATTGTCATTGAGCAAGACAATCCGAAAATATATTACAAGAGTAATAAAATAGATTATCTGGATGCAATTATACCTCGTATAGGCGCTTCTGTTACTTTTTACGGAGCTGCTGTTGTCCGCCAGTTTGAAATGATGGAGGTCTTTAGTGCGGTTCATTCACAGGCATTGGTTAGGTCAAGAGATAAACTCAGAAGTTTACAATTACTTGCAAGCTCCGGTGTAGGACTTCCAAAAACTGTTTTTACCAATTATTCGAAGGAAGTAAAAACACTTATCGAATCAGTTGGCGGAGCTCCCTTAATTGTGAAATTACTGGAGGGCACACAGGGACATGGCGTTGTTTTAGGTCCTACTAAAAAAGCAGCTGAATCTATCATAGAAGCTTTTCATGCTATGAAAGCCCGGGTAATTGTTCAGGAATTCATTTCTGAATCGAAAGGTGCCGACATCAGGGCATTTATAGTAGACGGTAAAGTAGTTGGAGCCATGAAGCGTCAGGGCAAAGAGGGAGAGTTTAGATCAAACTTGCATCAGGGTGGATCAGGCACGTTGATCAAACTAAGCAAACAAGAACGTGAAGCAGCTTTGACTGCTGCACAGGCTATGGATCTTCAAATTGCCGGTGTTGATATGCTTCAATCAGAAAGAGGCCCGCTTATACTAGAGGTGAATTCAT
This sequence comes from Gracilimonas sp., assembly GCF_035704785.1. Taxonomy (GTDB): domain Bacteria; phylum Bacteroidota; class Rhodothermia; order Balneolales; family Balneolaceae; genus Gracilimonas. The sequence goes on from NZ_DASSWP010000222.1 coordinate 7,794, forward strand.
CTCCCGGACTGGAAGGAATCGAAAAAACCACCAATAAAGATATCGCAAGTATCATTATTAAGTATATTGAAAAGTCTTTAGAAGATCGCAGAGTAAACCCTGGAAGACGTAAAAAGGCGAAGAAGCATGCCTGAGTTTATCACGATCAATAAACAAAAGATCGGGCTGGGTGAGCAGAAGATAGTAAACCTCAATATTGCCCGGCTTCCTACCTATACTAGCATTGACTTACCCGTGTTGGTTTACAGGGCTCCGGTTGACGGACCTGTATTACTTTTGACGGGTGGACTGCATGGAGATGAGATAAATGGCGTAGAGATCGTGCGTCGTATGATAGAACGTGAAATTGTAGTTCCGGAAAAAGGAACAGTTATTGCCATACCTATCGTAAATATTTATGGCTTTATTCAAAACTCCAGGGGATTACCTGATGGAAAGGATATCAACCGTAGTTTCCCAGGGGCTAAAGGTGGTTCACTAGCTAAATTATTGGCCTACACATTAATGAAAGAGATCATCCCTGAAATCGATTGCGGTATTGATTTCCATACAGGAGGGGCGGCACGGTCTAATTATCCTCAGATTCGATGTTCCTTTAAGATCAAGAAAGCTAAGAAATTAGCTGAGGCCATGGGAGCTCCGGTAATGATGCATTCTTCATTGATATCGAAATCATTTAGAAATGCCGTTCATAAAAAAGGTAAAGAAATTTTGGTCTATGAAACCGGAGAGTCATTACGATATGATGAATTTGGCATAGAAGAGGGTATAGACGGTGCAAAAAGATTAATGAAACATCTCGGTATGATAAAAGAAGCACCTGAACCAAATAAGACTAAAGTATTTAATAATTCTACGTGGATAAGAACTAAAAATGCAGGTCTTTTTATTACAAAAGCCGAACTTGGAGAAGAGCTTAACAAACGTCAGGTTTTAGGATTGATCAAAGATCCATATGGTGACCTTAACTCCAGGGTTATTGCACCTCATGATGGCATGGTAATAGGGCTAAATAATTGTCCTGTAGTTAATAAGGGTGATGCTCTGATTCATTTTGCATATAACAAATAAATAACAAAACTTTGGATATAGATCTATTATTTGCGGCTGTAAAACAATCTGAATGGCGTCAAGTTTCAGAGAATGGAAATTTGAAGCCACTCGTATTTAATGAGGATGGATACTTTCGTTCATTTGAAGGAAATAACGCTGAAAAAATCCTGAATCATTATTTCGATGGGAAAGATCCAATTCTGCTAATTGTACTTGATCCGCTCCGTATTCAGGTTCCCATAAAAAGAATAAATGAAGATGGCTTTGACCTGGTCGCAATACAGGGAGAAGTTTCTGTAGATGCGATCATAGATAAGATCAAGATACAACCTGATAAAAAAGGCAGGTATTCAATTAATGTTAAGCATTTCGATTGAGTCTAAGTGAGTCGTCATATTGCTTCCTGATCAATTGTCTCTCTAATTCTTCACGAGCTGAAAGTTTTTTTAAGGAACGGGAAAACTATTTAGAAAATCTGTTTCCCGATTCTGAATTTATTTATATACAACCTCAGGACTCCATTAAAGATATTGCGAAGGCTAAAGCTGAATCCTTTACCCATATTATAGCTTGTGGCGGAGACGGGACGGTTAACCGGGTAGCAAATGGAATTATAG
>NZ_DASSWP010000190.1:0-6158 GCF_035704785.1 Gracilimonas sp.
GGTCGAAGGATGGCGTGTTGAACACAGCCACCATAAAACACCGACCAAGGGAGGTATCCGGTACAGCCACAAAGTAGATGAAGATGAAACCATGGCTTTGGCTGCACTGATGTCTTATAAGTGTGCTATCGTGGACGTTCCTTTTGGAGGAGCCAAAGGCGGTGTTAAGATCAGCACCAGAGACTATTCTGAGGACGAGCTTGAACGCATTACCCGGCGCTATACCTATGAGCTTATCAAAAAAGGATTTATTGGACCGGGCATTGATGTACCTGCTCCAGATTATGGAACCGGCGCCAGAGAAATGGGCTGGATCCTGGATACTTATCGCCAGATGAAAGAAGATCTGAACGCTGAAGCTTGCGTGACAGGAAAGCCTATTCAACAAGGTGGTATTCGGGGACGTACAGAAGCTACCGGACGAGGGGTTTACTTTGGCATACGTGAAGCCTGCAATATTAAAGAAGACATGAAAAAGGTAGGGCTCGAAACAGGTGTTGAGGGCAAAACTTTTGTAGTCCAGGGTCTTGGCAACGTAGGATATCACGCCTCAAAATATATGACGGAAGCAGGCGCTAAGTTAATTGGGATTGCTGAGATCGAGGGTTCTATTTATGATGAAAACGGAATCGATCTTGAAGAACTAATGGCCTTTCGCCAGGAAACAGGATCTATAATGGGTTTTGGAAGTTCCAAAGAACTAAAAGACCGGGATGATGCACTTTATCTGGAGTGCGATATTCTTATTCCTGCTGCTCTTGAAAGTCAGATCACCGGAGACAATGCTGCCAAGGTGAAAGCCAGGATCATAGCTGAGGCTGCTAACGGCCCAACTACTGCCGACGGTCACGACATGTTAAAGAACCGCGGAGCACTTATTCTTCCTGATTCTTATCTGAATGCGGGTGGTGTAGTGGTTTCTTATTTTGAATGGCTTAAAAATATACAACATGTGCGTTTCGGAAGAATGGGCAAACGGTTTGATGAAACCAGCCTGAAAAAAATTCTTAGTGTTATCGAGAATATCTCTGACCGCAAATTTACCGACGCTGAGATCAGTAATCTGGCTCACGGTGCCGAGGAATATGACCTGGTCGACTCCGGCCTGGAAGAAACCATGATCACCGCCTATCAGCAGATCGCCGAGATCCGTAATCATCATGACCTGGATGATCTTCGTACAGCCGCATTTATCAATGCCATCAACAAGATCGGTATCATGTACGAACAAATGGGCATTTTCCCATGATATTTATACACCCCCATTATTGTTAAAAAACCCGTAGGGGCGTATCGCGATACGCCCCTACACTGTTTTAAACTATGGATGAATTAAATACAATCGCCATTGATGGCAGCGGATACGTGCTTGCCGCATTCATCGGGTACCTTGTGATCCTGGTAGGGATCGGCATCTATTCTGCCCGGTTTTCATCTGAGGGAATTTCTGAATTCTTTATTGGCGGGAGAAAAATGAACCGCCTGGTTGTTGCCCTTTCTGCTGTAGTTTCCGGCCGCAGTGCGTGGCTGTTGTTAGGCGTAACGGGCATGGCCTATGCGCAGGGAGCTTCGGCACTCTGGGCCACCGTTGGATATATCGTGGTGGAATGGTTTCTGTTCATGTACTACGCCAAACGTCTCCGAACCTTCACTGAAACCTACGACTGCATTACCGTTCCCGATTTCTTTGCCGAACGCTTTGATGATAAAACCGGCAGTCTTCGACTTATTCTCGTTATCATCTTCCTCATTTTTATGGTGAGCTATGTTTCTTCGCAGTTCGTAGCAGGAGGAAAAGCCTTCGCATCAAGTTTTGGCATCACTGAAACAACAGGAGTGATATTAACCGCCGTCATCATCCTGCTTTATACCGTTTTAGGCGGATTTATGGCGGTCAGCCTTACCGATACCATTCAGGCATTCTTCATGATCATTGCCCTGGTCTTTTTACCGATCATTGCCATCTGGAATTTAGGGGGGTGGGGAGCGATGGCTGAGCAACTAACCCTACACGAAATTGGATTCATCGATCCGTTCGCCTTGGGTTTTGGGGCTTTCATTGGATTTGTGGGAATTGGATTGGGCTCACCCGGTAATCCACATATTCTCTCCCGATACATGTCGATTGACGATGCCAAACAGCTGAAATACGCCGCTGTGGTCGGCACCATCTGGAATGTGTTGATGGCGGGCGGAGCTGTAATGATAGGACTCGTTGGCCGGGCTTATTTCCCTGAAGTCAGCATGTTGCCCGGCTCCGACACCGAAAACCTTTATCCCCTGCTTGCACAAACTCAATTGCATCCCATTTTATTCGGAGTGGTGATTGCTTCCATTTTTGCGGCCATTATGTCCACAGCTGATTCACAGCTTTTAGTCGCAGCTTCCAGTGTGGTCAGAGATGTGTACGACAAGCTCATCAAAAAAGATGAAGAGCTTTCGCAAAAGAAACTCGTGCTTTACAGCCGCATTGTGGTAGTGGTTTTAGTCATCTTATCTCTGATCTTCGGCCTCCTTGCCGAGAATATCGTCTTTTGGCTTGTACTGTTTGCCTGGGCGGGATTGGGCGCTTCCATCGGGCCGACCTCCATAATGGCACTTTACTGGAAAAAGACCACCAAAGCCGGAGTCATCGCAGGATTACTAACCGGAACTTTTGTAACCATCATCTGGTATTTTGTGCCTGTGTTGAAAGAGAACATGTACGAGCTCATCCCCGGATTCACTCTCGGACTATTCGCCACATGGATCGTCAGTAAATTCACTCAAACACCGGAAAAGATCGAAGAGCATTTTAAGGAGATGGTGAAGAAGTAGGAATTCGGTATTCGTTGATTGGTTATTCGGTATTTACTTGCTACGATTCTCCACTCCGTAATGCAAACCAAAAACTATGCCTTTTTCATCTTCGGCAGCGACCAATTCCTTTTTATGGATACCGTCCGAATGGTAATGATAAAGGCTGTTGTAATGAGATAGTTCAGGTTGTCGGGCAGGTTGAGTTCCAATCCCACATAAAATATAACAGCTCCCGCTAAACATGCGGTAGCATAAATTTCCTTCCTGAAAATAAGCGGGATCTCACGGCAAAGTACATCCCTGATGATACCTCCAACCACGGCGGATATCATTCCCATCAATCCCGCAATGAAGGGACTCAGCCCAAATGAAAGTGCTTTTTCCATACCGATGATGGTGAATAGGGCAATACCGATGGTGTCAAAAATGAAAAGCGTTTTACTGAAATCGTTGAGCTTTTTCCCCATTACGAAGGTAAACGGAACGGCCGCCAGGATCACCAGAGGATATGTAATATCGGCCATCCAGGTTATGGGGTGATTGTTGAGCAGCAGATCCCGAACCGTTCCTCCCCCAATCGCTGTCACAAATCCAACCACGGAGGCACCGAAAATATCCATATCGTTCCTTGCCGCCACGCGAATACCGCTGATGGCGAATACGAAGGTACCAATGAGATCGAGGAGGTGGATTATGTCCATTTATAAATATATAAAACGTAGGGACACAAGATCTTGTGTCCCTACTACGTTAATTCAACATCTTTTTTACATAATAAACCTGACTGGTTCTACACGCTCTGCGTTGGAACCAATTATGGCCTGAATTTTATATCCACCTTCTTGGTCGGGGATTGCTCTTTCAGCCTTAATGCCAGCTGCTGTTCCATGTTTCCGGTGACTTCCATTAGGGCTGTTGCAGCCGGAGACTCGGTATCTTCCAATACAATGGGTTTTCCGGAATCGCCGCCTTCACGCAGGGTTTGCTGTAGAGGTACTTCGCCCAACACCGGCACATTCATTTCCTGCGCCAGGTGTGAGGCTCCGCCTTTTCCGAAGATGTAATATTTCTTGTCCGGCATATCCGGAGGAGTGAAATAAGCCATGTTCTCGACCACACCCAATACAGGTACATTTACTTTTTTGAACATCGCGACACCTTTCCGGGCATCATCAAGTGCTACGGTTTGAGGGGTTGAGACAATGACGGCACCGGTCAATGGCACAGTTTGCACGATGGTAAGCTGAATGTCGCCGGTTCCGGGGGGCAGATCCATGATCATATAGTCGAGTTCACCCCATTCCACGTCCGTCATAAATTGCTTGATGGCACTGGTGGCCATTGGTCCGCGCCACACCATCGCCTGATCCACATCCACCAGGAAACCCATGGATACCAGTTTGATCCCAAATTTTTCATGCGGAACCAATTTCTTTGCCGTCGTGATATTCGGTCGGTCGTGGATGTTGAACATGGTTGGGATACTCGGCCCGTAGATATCGGTATCCATCAACCCAACTTTGTAGCCTTTCTTGGCAAGAGCAGCGGCAATATTTACGGCTACGGTAGATTTACCCACCCCGCCTTTTCCGGATGCCACCGCGATGATATTCTTCACTCCGGGCAGAATTTCTTGTTGTTGAGCCTGTTGCTGTTCCGGTTTCGAGGCCTCCATTTCTTTTTTCTTGGAGAGATTCACCGCCATCTGAATATCTACGATGGCTTCTTTATCGATAAATTTCTGAATGGCTTCTTCGCACTTCTCGCGAAGCTGATCTTCCAGCGCCTCATCCTTCTCAGGAAATTCGAGCGTGAACGACACATATTTATCCTGAACGATCACATCCTGAACCATATCGAGCGAAATAAGATCGCGCTGTTCGGAAGGATGTAAAACCTGACTGAGTGCTGATTTAACCTGTTCTTTGTTAATTGACATGTATGTTTTCTAAACCTGTATTTGATGAACAATCATACTTTCGATTTCGGACGCCAAAGATAAGCATTCTTAGCGTGGAATATGAAAACAGATGACGATCGATGTAGCGTTCATTTGGAATACCAAAATACGAAAGAGACTAAATACCGATGGCCGATTATTGGACGAGGTTTAGGATTCGTCTGACCACTGAAACATAGCGGGTAGTTCGATTTTAAATTCAAAGTGGTCTGACGAATAAGAAAGGATCAACATGGTTGAATTGGGAAAAACTCTCTCTGCTATTGTCACATTTTGGACCGGGAGGTCCGGATTGGCATTCCCAACAAGAATGTTGGGAACGGGAATAAAAAAAACGTATCACCTTCATTGCGTTTTAAAAAGCATAGCCTTTTATATGATTCAAGTCCTGACCATAAACATCAATAAAAGAAAGGCCAACTGCGGCCCGGTCCTGATCTGTAGGCTGAGCTACAACAATTGAAACAAAATAGAAATTTCCAGCTTTGTAGTAGGCTATTTTGTACATAGGATTTCCATCATCCCAAGACTTTGTAATGGCGTTAGTAAATTCATTGTTAAAGAATTCGCACGTTGTTTTATCTTGACTATTATTATTGGAAAGTACTTGAAGTTGATTCGAGCTCACACCTACCGTTCCCGTTTCTTGACGATTGTCTGCCCAAGATTGTTTAGTTAGAAAATTAACCGTATTACCTTCGGTTAATTCATCTTGTGCCGGGCAGGGGTTTAAATTGCTACCAGGCAAATTATCATCTGGATCTCCAATTTCTGATTGAGCAAAACACAACACGGATATTAGTACGAATAGTAATCTCATGGATTCATTAAGTAAATAACAATGGTCTTTAATATCATATTCAGTATAGAACTATTTTCCAATAATTATGAGTAAAGAGTTAGACACATGAGATCTGTTGCAAAAGTTGAAATCTTTTTTGATTAGAGGGAAGTCAGCTTCAGTTTTTCTTGGCAGCCAGGTACCGATAAATACCTAAACGAATTTCACAACACCTACAAGGGTGATAGCCCCTGGCGACCACACCCCACGAAATTCAAAAAGGAACAGCTTTTTGAATTGATTTCCCCTCAAGGGGAGACTTTTCTTAGTTGAATTCAAGATATTTACTAATAAGAAATTAATATTTTAAAACAACTTCGGCTAGTCCTCCCTTGAGGGAGGTGCCAAAATTTAGCTCGCTAAATTTCGCGGAGGGTGCCTGTTGCCAGGGCCTCCAACATGTTAATCCAATCCAACGCCCTCTCATCATTAACCCATTTCTCCAAAACAAACATTCACAATAAATGCCTATGTTAAGCCGATTTTTGGTAAACAAAACCTTACCTTCCAACCGAGAATCAACAAGAATTTCGGGAACAGGTTGTGAGCCGGGATTCA
>NZ_DASSWP010000149.1:0-5060 GCF_035704785.1 Gracilimonas sp.
AGTCATTGGAGTAGTCAGTGATTTTCATTTCAAACCCCTTTACGAACGTGTACATCCAATAGCATTGCAACATATGAATAGCCAAGATTATGGTTCTCCCAACACTGTTTTAGTAAAAGCTTCTTCAGGTTCTTTAAGTGAGACCATTTCCAAGCTTTCAGAAACATGGAATCAGATCGCCCCTCAAGAACCGTTCAACTATAACTTCCTCGATGAGATGTTAGCGCTCCAATACATGGAAGAAAAGCGCTGGCGGAACATTATCCAGTTTGCATCCTTTATGGCCATTGCCTTGGCTTGCTTTGGACTATTTGGGTTAGCCGCCTTATCTGCCCAGCGAAGAACCAAAGAGATCGGCATCCGAAAAGTAATGGGAGCAACGATCACGCATATTGTAGCTTTGCTATCAAAAGATTTCGTTAAACTTATCATCATAGGTTTTGTGTTAGCCATCCCGGTGGCCTGGTATTCTATCAATCTATGGCTTAGTGAATTTGCTTATAGGATTGAAATTGGCCCGTCCATTTTTATATTTGCAGGCGCAACTGCTTTAGTGATCGCATTACTGACGGTAAGCTGGCAATCCATTAAAGCCGCAGTAGCGAATCCTGTAGACAGTTTAAGAAGTGAATAACTTAATGTAGTAAAGTGCGTACGTGCTTACGATAGAGTGCACGTACGCACTTTTACACGTAAACACATTACCCATGCTCAAAAATTACATCAAAATTGCTTTACGGAATATTCGTAAAAACCCGGGGTATTCCTTTATCAATATCTCCGGGCTGGCCTTAGGAATGGGAGTCTGTATCCTGATCCTTCTATACGTTCAGTTTGAACTCAGTTATGATAAATATCATGACAATTCTGATCGAATAGTGCGAGCTACCCGGGCTTGGTTTAATCAGGATGGTGAAACCAGTCTTCATCTTGGTCATGCAGCCCCTCCTTTTGGCCCCATGTTGGAGAATGATTTTGAAGGTACCGTAGAAGAAATGGTGCGCTTTTTCCAGGTCAATCCCCTGCTCCGCTATGAGGACAAATCTTTTGTAGAAGATCGTTTTTTCTTTGCCGACCCTGAAGTTTTTGACATGTTTTCCTGGAAGATGATAGAAGGAGATCCTGCAACAGCTCTTACTTATCCGGATGGCATTGTACTAACCGAAAGCATGGCTGAGAAATATTTTGGAGATGAAGACCCCATGGGTAAAGCCTTTGAAGGAGAAGTTCAGGGAGTTGATCTGCAATTTCAGGTGCGGGGTATTATTGAGGATGTACCTGAAAACTCCCATTTCCAATTCGATTTCCTTGCTTCTATGGAACCGGTTGTACAGTTCTATGGTGGTCAGGCTGCTATGATGCAGAATTATGGGAGTAATAATTTTGCCACCTATCTCTTGCTTCCCGAAGGATATGATTATCAAAGATTACAAGACCAGATCCCTGCTTTTATGGATCGTAACCTGGCCCAAGAGGGACATGACCGACCAGCTTCTGAAGGCACGATGTTGATCCTACAGCCTCTCACTGACATCCACCTGCACTCCAACCTGGATTCTGAAATTGAGGCTAACAGTCGTATCGAATATATTTACATATACACCGCTATCGCCCTTTTTATCCTGATCATTGCCTGCATCAATTTCATGAACCTCAGTACAGCCCGATCGGTTAAACGTGCCGTGGAAGTTGGGTTAAGAAAGGTGATCGGAGCTGACCGTACCTCCCTGATAAAGCAGTTTATTGGAGAGTCTATGGTGATGGCTTTGTTGTCGTTATTTCTTGCCATTCTCCTGGTAGAATTGATCCTTCCTTTCGCCAATGATTTTATCGATAAAGATCTGAACCTCAACCTGTTTCAAAACTATACACAGCTTATCGGAATGATCGGCATTGTGGGTTTTGTTGGCTTGGTTGCCGGCAGTTATCCTGCTTTTTTCCTATCCGGATTTGAACCGGCAAGTGTCCTGAAAGGAACTTTTAAAGCCGGCAAAGTGCATGAGCGATTTCGTTCGGTACTTGTGATCACTCAATTTACTATTTCCATTGCACTGATCGCAAGTATGCTCGTGGTATTTACGCAACTGAATTTTATGAAGAATAAGGATCTCGGTTTCGATAAAGAAAATGTAGCCGTGCTTCCGGTCAGTGAGCAGATCACCTCAAACTATGAAAATATTCGTCAACGCCTGCTTTCACATCCCGGAATCCTGAATGTTTCCGTGGCAAGCCGGGTTCCGTCCGGGCGACTGCTTGATTCTCAGGGAGCTTCTGCAGAAGTAGATGGGGAGCTCAGAGAAATTGATTTCAGGATCGCTGATATTCACGTTGCCCATGATTACATACAGACTTTTAACATGAACCTTGTAGCCGGCCGTGATTTTGACATTAATCTTGCCAGTGATTCTACAGAGTCCTTTATTTTAAATGAATCCGCGGTGCGCACCATTGGCTGGACATCACCTGAGGATGCCATTGATAAGGAATTTCATTACGGGAACCGCCGGGGACGTGTGATCGGGGTAGTTCAAGACTTTAACTTTGAGTCACTGCACCAATCTATCGCCCCCATTGTGTTCCTGATCCCGGATGACCGTATCAACAGCATCGCCATCAAGATCAGAGATAGTGAACGGGAAGCCACCCTTGAATTTCTGGAAGAACAGTGGGCTACCCTTCGTCCCGGATATCCATTTTCCTACTATTTTGTGCAGGAGAATTTTGATGAGCAGTACCGGGCTGAAGAACGGCTGGGAACTTTATTTGGATTTTTTGCGGTCCTGGCGATCATAATAGCTGCACTTGGATTGTACGGCATGGCTTCCTTTACCACTCAGCAACGAGTGAAAGAGATCGGTATCCGAAAAGTACTTGGGGCTTCCGTATCTCAGATCGTACTTCGCTTATCTACCAAATTCACAGCACTCGTTCTGATAGCAATTATTATTGCCATTCCCGTAGCCTGGTTTGCAATGAAACAATGGCTGGCTAACTTTGCTTACCAGATTGATATTCCGGTTTGGGCATTTACGCTGGCGGCTATAACTGCTTTACTTATTGCATTAGTTACCATCAGCTGGCAATCAATAAAAGCTGCAGTGGCGAACCCTATAGAAAGTTTAAGAAGTGAATAATTAATAACCGTCAGCTCTCAGGCTTCAGCTTTCAGTTTTATCAAGATCGAAAAACTGAAAGCTGATAGCTGACGGCTGATTGCTCAAAACAAAACCTATGATCCAACTAAGAAATATCGACAAATACATCGACAAACGGTTCCAACGAACCTTCATCCTGAAGGGCATAGACCTGAATATTGAGGAAGGGGAATTCGTGACCATCATGGGGCCGAGTGGCGCCGGGAAATCGACCTTAATGAACATCCTCGGTTTTTTGGATGATCCCTCTGAAGGTGAGTATAAATTCCTGGGAGAACCGGTTCACAATCTCAGCGAAAAGAAAAAATCGGAATATCATAAATCTCATATAGGGTTTGTATTCCAGGCTTATCACCTGCTGGATGAATTGACCGTGTACGAGAATATCGAAATGCCGCTTCTGTACCGTAAAGTCTCCGGGAAACAGCGTAAGGCTATGGTAGCCGATATTCTGGATCGATTCAATATTGTAGCAAAAAAGGATCTGTTTCCTTCACAACTTTCCGGCGGACAGCAACAGGTTGTTGGAGTTGCACGAGCCATCATCGGAAACCCAAAATTGATCCTCGCAGATGAGCCTACCGGCAACCTTCACTCTGAACAAAGCGAGCAGATCATGGAAATGTTCAAAAAGCTGAATGACGAGGGAGTTACTATCATTCAGGTTACTCATTCAGAGAAAATGGCTGCTTATGGCAATCGTATCATAAATTTGAAAGACGGAGCCCTTGTAAAAGAGAACCCATATGAAGAAGCCGCAGAAAGTTAGTTTTCCAGTATTCGCAACTCTGCAACCCGTGCATTTTCTTTTATGTTGCAACCGGCTTCAGAAACGGTAACATTCATTGACAAACGGTCCGGGTTAGATTCATCCGCTGAAAGCAGGTAACTGTTTGCAACTAGTCCGGCTTTGCTGGCATGTTGATGGGGAGTGATCAAGGCGCTGCTTTTTTCAGGCAGATCAACTCTTTCATTAGAAATTATTTTGTATGGTCCATGGCCAAGTTTCCACCATCCGTAATCGTCTTCTGTTTTTTGTTTTTCCGGAGTTAGCTTTTCGGTGGCAGCCGGCTTGAATTCACTTCCTCCAAAATCGAGTGACCCCGCTCCGGTTATTCTGTGTACCTCAGCTACCGTTAGATCCAAGTGGTCCGGATGTTTCTGTGTTTCCCTGTGAATGATATTTGAGACCTGCTCAATTAATTTATCCGATATCAAAAATGCCATAGAACTTCTCCTTTTATTTACATTTTCGTGTATGTTAACAACAAAACCACACAGCAACACATTCAGAAATACGTATTTCTAAACTCCTGATTGATGCTAAATTTCTTTAAAAAACTTATTTCCTCTACTTATTCCATTTCCAAACAGGAAGCTATTCCAAAGCCCGACATACTACAGCTTGTTCAAAGGATTCAGAGTAAAGAAGAAAAATCTGACATTGAACCCGGGCGCAGAATCCATGAATTTGAGCTTGGAACATATACTCTCCGCCTTGATTGCGATATCACAAAAAACTATCGGATCACAGTTTCACTGGGAAATGAGCGGATATACAGCTTCACTGTTTTTGCTGAACAACACGACTATGAAAAACTTGAAGCAGCCTATTCAATGATCGTCGACTTCTTAACGACCGAGCAATCTCTTGAAAATCTTCCGAATAATGATCTTTTGAAAGGTTTTTATTTTGGAAATAGAAGCAGTTAAACCGTTCAAAAATGAACACCAGTGTTAGTTTTCGAACAGTTTTGGAAGCAAAAACCCTCTCCATTCAGCCTGAATAATACTTAATATTATATGGCACATTTTTTGATTCCTTAATTACATATCACTGTTAACTGAAACCGGACCTGCCATGCACAATGTTCGAGTACAATTCTCCGTCCCCAATGTCGAAAA
>NZ_DASSWP010000101.1:0-20424 GCF_035704785.1 Gracilimonas sp.
GCTTCCTGAACTTTCCCGGAAAGCCAATTGTCGAATTTCGAACGAAGAACTACTACACCGTTGTAGGGTGTTTCATTGAAGTGCGATGATTTGAAATCAAGAGTAAAAGCTGATTGCTCATCCATGAGGGTAAGCCGGCGATGATTGATGAATCGCTCCCAACCCGCGTCTTCCTCTTCCCAGTAATTAGGAACGAGTTTTGCGAGATCACTTCCCCACAAAACACCGCCGGAAACATTCTTGGAACCGGCAAATTCACCTCGTTCAATCAAGAGGAATTTCATGTTGTTTCGGGCGAGGGTCATAGCCGCAGCCAATCCTGCAACACCACCACCAATTACGATACAATCAAACTTTTCGTCCATGTTGGAAATTTTGAATGGTGAATTTTAAATGCTGAATGATTCAAAATTCAACATTTAGCATTTAAAATTAACTTTTAATTTTTTTTAATTCTTCGATGAAGGGAGGGAGTACTTTGTATAAGTCTCCAACAATTCCATAGTCGGCGATCTCGAAGATGGGGGCGTCGGGGTCTTTGTTGATGGCTACGATCACTTTGGAATTTGCCATACCGGCCACGTGCTGGATCGCACCTGAAATTCCTATCGCAATATACAACTGTGGGGAAACCACTTTCCCGGTCTGACCGATCTGTAAACTTGGATCGTAAACTCCGGCTTCTGTCAACGCACGGGAAGCTCCTATTCCGGCATTTAACACTTCAGCCAGTTCAGAGATTAATTTCTGTCCTTCCTCGTCCTTTACACCACGACCGGCAGCAACAATAGATTCCGCTTCATTCAGGTCAATGGTATCACCGGAAGCGGAGATGATTTCTTTGAGGGTTGCTTTCAGCTCGCTATCATCCATACTGAAATCGACATTCACTACTTCAGCTGAAGTTTCATTTTCAGCCAGGTCGTAAGACCCGGATCGAACGGAGACGAGCACAGTGTCACCTTTGGCTTGGGTATTGGAAATGATCTTGGCAGCCATAACCGGTCGCTTGGCTTTTACGCCACCGTCAATTAATTCAAAAGAAGACACATCAGGCAAAACGGCTGCATTCTGGTTGGCAGCAAGCGCACCTAAAATATCTTTGGTTCCCTCTGTAGAAGCGAATGCAAACACAGAAGGATTTGAAGATTCCATTACTTTTACCAAAGCTTTCAGTAAAGGTGTGTTCATGTGATTTTTGAAGATCGGATCTTCCACTACATACACTTTGGAAGCACCGTATTTCTGAATGCCTTCCACAAAAGAAGAGGCATTTGCATCTACAACAACAGCCTCAACGGAATGTCCGCCCTGGTCAGCGAGTTGCTTGCAATGGGAAAGTACCTCTAAAGATGATCGTTTAATTTTGCCGTCTGCAATGGCGATGTGTGTAAGTATTGTGCTCATGATTGTCTGATTTCGAACTTAATTTCTTATTGTGTGAAAGCTTTCAGTCGTCAGCTCTCAGCTTTCAGTGATTATTAAAAAAACTGAAAGCTGAAGTCTGATAGCTGAAGCCTAAATTACGTTTGCTTCCGTATCCAGCAGTTGTGCCACTTCGCGGGCGATCTCATCCGCTTCGCCTTCAAATTTCTTACCGGCTTCACGTTCGGGTTTTTCTTCGTAGCCGAGAACGGTAGTGCTGGCAGCAAGTTCATCATCACTTAAACCAAGAGATGAAAGTTCAATCTGTTCCATCGGTTTACGCTTGGAGGCCATAATTCCTTTCAAATTCGGAATCCTCGGCTCATTCATATCATTTGAGCAGGTAACAGCACAGGGGGTTGGAAGTTCAATCATTTCCTGACCCGTATCGCCTTGTCGTTTTACGATGAGTTTGCCATCTTCGGCTTCAAGTCCTACCGCGTTGGTAGTGTAGGGAAGGTTCAGTATTTCAGCCACCATGCTTCCGGTCAATCCGGCATCGGTATCCTGAGATTGCTTTCCAAGTGAAAGCACATCGTATTCTTTATCCTCAAAAAACTTAGCAAGAATTCGGGCATAGGAGCCGGAATCATACTGTTCATCGCCGGTGGAAAGAATGTGCGTGGCTTTATCAGCACCCATGGCCAAAGCCTTTCGGATGGTTTCAGAAGCTTTGGATGCCCCAATACAAACCACTTCAACTTCACCGCCGTGTTTCTCTTTTAAGACAAGGGCTTCTTCCACAGCAGAAGCATCATAGGCGTTGAGGATCTGACGATCGGCATCTTGTATTAATTTACCGTCTTTGATCTGGAGAGGTGCGTTAACATCGGGCACCATTTTAATACATACGTAGAATTTCATTCGGGTTGAATTTTTTGCTTCAAAATTTCAATTTTGGAACCGCTTTTTCAGGGGCGCTAATATACAAAACCGTCAGATAAATGTTTTAGTTCTGAAGAACTTTGAATTTGGTACAATTACTCAAATTCAATAAAGTGTACAGCTTTAATTTGAACCTTTTATGAAGTCTCTTGTTGCCGACCATGAAGTTTATTTAATGCATCCCAGGCAATCCCAAATAAAATGAGGCTGGAACCGGCATAGAGAGCATTGAAAGTACTTGTTTCAAAGTAAATGTATACCATATCGGTAATAACTAAAACCAGCAATAAAATGATCAGGATCTTTTGAGTCTTAATTTCCATCGTGGATCAGTTTTGCAATTTTTCATAGTCGGATAAATGCCCCTGATCGGTTTGCCTTAAAAGTTCATAAGCTTCTAAACGTATATCCCTTTCTGCTGACTCAAACACAGCAGCTATTTCCCGGGATTTGGTATCAAAGAAAATATCAAAGAGGTAATTGCCGGTTGAACGTCTTTTCACGTCCTGAATTTCATTTAAAGCGGTAAGTACTTCCTGTCTTGCTTCCTGAGGTTTCTCTATAAATTGATCTAAACCTAACCTGTGATAACGGTAATAGGCGGATCGCAATGGTTGGTAACCGGGTGAGATCAAATCTGTGACTAATGTATTTCGATTTCTTCGGTTGTTGGTATTACGAGTCCAACCTAATGCGGTGGTGGTCTGGGCCAGGCTCAGGATATTCTGAGCGTTAACGAAATAATCAGTGCCCCCTAATTCTGAAAAAGTATCAAAATCGTATCCAAGCATTATATAACAGTAAAAATCGATAAAGCCTGTAAGGGGATCGAACTGAAGTTCATCATGAATCAAGCTTTTCCCCTCGGGATAACTGAATTGCCATGAGTTATCACTTAACAATATTGTGGTTGTCCTTACTGTAGTGTTATAAATGGGTCGCTGCATCTGAAATATTGTTTCTGCTGAAAATGTGTAATCTGAAGTTCCGCTCGTAAAAATGATTTGTATGGAGCAATTGATGCGTTCTTCACTCTGAAATTCCTGATCTGTCCAATTATATTCGTTGATATAACTTTCCAATGCGGGTTTTAAATTTTGAAGATACGCATATGAAGAGCCTTCCAGTTGTTCTGTATTAATGGTAACAGAACAGTCAAATTCCTGAGCATAAATAGTTGTGTTATAAACAACAAAAATTATCCCGCAAAATAGAAACGGGTTTATTACTTTACCTAGGGTTTTAAAATATATCATATCGATGATTATAGTGACATATAATGATACGAATACGATACCTTCTTTATAAAATTTGTTTGACGTTTATTTTCGGGACCGTCTCTTTTCATACTTATGCCCAAATAACGATGGGGGCAAAGGGTTTAGGTATGGGGCACGCAACAACGGCTCTCCCGGAGTATGATTGGGCATTGTTTGCAAATCCGGCATTATTGAATAATGATAAGGTAGGCTTAGGGTTTTATGGCCTCAGGAATTATGGATTTGCGGAGATCACCGACATGTCTGCAACTGGAAGTGTCCCCACCGGATTTGGTGTAGCAGCTTTAGGCTTCCACCGTTATGGTGATAACTTGTACAATGAAACGCGAATTCGTTTCGGTTATAAGAATGAATGGCAAATGCTGCATTTTGGCTTAGTTGCCAGTTATAACCATATATCTTTTGGGGCAGATTATGGCTCAGGAGGGGCTTTTGGTTTAGATGTTGGGATAGCGGCACAATTAGCAGAAGATCTGTGGATCGGTGCACGATCAACAAATATAAACCGTCCTGAATATGAGGGGATCAATGAAGAGTTGGCAAGGGAAATTGGGATCGGCTTTTCCTATGGATTGAATGAACTGGCTGTTTTTGCTTTTGATGCAGTAAAAGATGTCAGGTTTCCTGTTTCCTACAGAGGGGGGCTGGAAATAAATATTATTGAAGAACTAAAAGGCAGAGTAGGTGTTACAACTGAACCACTGAGCTATTCACTGGGCTTTGGATACGGAATGGAGCGTTGGGTCATAAATTTTGCAGTGCAAAAACATGAACTATTAGGGTTTAGCCCCGGCGTTGATTTCATGCTTTATTTTTAATGAATAAGCTGTTTAAATGCATATCGATTATTGTTGTATTGGGAATAACGGTGTTATTACCCGGGCTGGTTTTTTCTCAGGATACTACAAGTGTTGAAGAGCAGCTTGAAAAAGCGTTTGAAGAGTTGGACCCGGAAGAGTCTGATTTATCAGGGGAACAACTAACTCAATTTCTGGAAGACCTAGCTTCAAATCCCATTAATATAAACCGAGCCGGACTTGATGAATTACTTCAGGTTCCGGGAATTAATCTGAAAATAGCCCGGGCTATTTTAGATTATAGAATCGAAAAGCCGTTTGAAAGTCGTGAAGAACTGTTGGAAGTGAGAGGCATCGGCCCTGCTACTTATAATAGAATGCATCCGTATGTTACCGTTGGTGGTGCCGGCGCACAGTTCAGAGACATGTTCATGCGGCCGGAGTACTGGCTGGCCGGACGTAGGTTCGATATTTTTTCCCGCTATCAACAAGATCTACAGACCAGGGAGGGATATATTCGTCCTGATTCTTCCGGGGGGTATTTAGGTAGTCCGATCAAGTACTATCAGCGAATAAGAATGACGACCAATCATCTTTCCTTGAATCTTACTCAGGAAAAAGATCCGGGTGAAACACTGAATGGCGTTACTGATTTCGATTACAATTCAGGGCATATCGCTTTAGTCAATAACGGTAAACTTAATGATCTGGTAATTGGAGATTACAGTGTGAGTTTTGGGCAGGGACTGGTTCTTTGGTCGGGTGGGGCTTTCGGAAAGGGGCGCGAAGTGACCGGGACGATCAGTAAGAATGAACGAGGTATTAAGCCTTATTCATCAGCTCAGGAAACAGATTTTTTTAGAGGGATAGCTGCATCATATGGAAATCAAATTGAGATTACTGCTTTTTACTCTGATCGTCCGCGTACGGCATCAGTTATAAATGGCGACACAACCAGATTTCCCGGTTCGAGTGGATTTCACCGAACCATCAATGAGAAAGAACGTAAGAATAATATTGATCAAATGACGGCAGGAGGCCGAATTCGGGTTGATACCCGTTTTGGCCTGATTGGAGCTACAGGATACTATAATACATTCAGCAGTTATGTAGCGCAGGGAACTTCATTAAGCAATAAATTTGATTTTGAAGGTTCCGAAAATTCTGTTTTAGGAGTTGATTATCGAGGATTGCTGGGAAGCGCCTTTTTATTTGGGGAATTTGCCCGCAGTGAAAATGGAGGTTTTGGAGCCGTGGGAGGAATAGAGACCCCTGTTGGTGACAATACAGACCTGTCCATATCCTATCGAAATTATCGGCGGGATTTCCAGTCTTTTTTTGCCAGTGGTTTTGGCGAGCGGTCCTCAGACCCACAAAATGAGGAAGGTTTTTATGTAGGATTAAGGCATGATGTAAATGAGAAAGTAGTACTGAGCGGTTACTTCGATCAATATTATTTTGCTTCACCAATATTTGGGACCACACAGGCTACAGGCGGTTTCGATATGCTGGGGCTTATGGAGGTTTTCTTTAACTCAAACCTCAATATATATCTTCTTTTCCGTAATGAGACCAAGGATGAAGAGTATGAGGTCATCAATGAAATGGGAAATGAAGAATTGAAAATGGGGCAGGAAAAAAGATCAAGTATCAGAGCCAATTTTGAATATTGGGTAAGTCCGGCTGTTCGGTTACGGTGCCGGGTTGAATTCGTAAGAAATCAGGAAGCAGGAGGAAATCTGGAATCCGGGTTTTTGATGTATCAGGATCTTCGGCTTCAACCAACAAGTAGGTTGAGATTTGATGGAAGAATTAGCTTCTTTGATACTGACAGCTACACGACAAGAGTTTATCAATTTGAAAGTGACTTACTTTATGTAATGTCAAATACAGTATTGTATGATCGGGGGCAAAGAGCTTATGTGACTATTAAATATGATGCTGCAGATTTCCTGGATGTCTGGTTTAAATACGGTATTACGATCTTTGAGGACACTCAAACGCTGGGAAGCGGATTGAGTGAAATTCAGGGGAATACTCGTAATTCCATAGGCTTTCAAGCACGTCTTCAGTTTTGAATATCCGATTTCTTATATCAACAACTCCCCCTATATTGATGCGAATTTAAAAACAACTGTATATGACATTAGAAGGCTGGGTCGTTTTAGGGGTAATTATATCATGCCTGGCGTTTTTGGTAGGCACCTCTATATCAGTTGATATCATATTATTTGCAGGTTTAGCTGTTATTTTCATTTCAGGGATCATCCCTGCTGAGCAGGCTCTTTCGGGCTTTTCTAATGAGGGGATGCTTACAGTTGCTGCATTATATATTGTAGCGGCAGGACTGAGAGAAACCGGGGCAATTCAATTTATAGTTCAAAGGGTGATGGGCAATGCTCGTACTGTGAGAAAGGCTCAACTGAGAATTATGAGCCCGGTAATGATAATGAGTGCCTTTCTAAATAATACCCCAATTGTCGCGTCTTTTATCCCGGCCTTGGAACGGTGGAGCCGTATTTCCAAGATCCCGGTTTCAAAGATCTTAATACCTTTGAGTTACGCAGCTATTCTAGGCGGAACCTGTACTCTTATTGGTACAAGTACTAACCTGATCATTAACGGTTTATTGATCGAAGAAGCGAGCACCCGTACACTTGGTATTTTTGAACCTGCACTGGTGGGGGTTCCTTGCGCCATAGCCGGCTTTATTTACCTTTTTATTTTTGGAGATAAGCTGCTTCCTGCAAGGGGCTCCAGTATGGATACCTTTAAAGACCCCAGGGAATATACTATTGAGATGATAGTACAAGAAAATAGTGCTCTTTCAGAACACACTATTGAGGATGCAGGTCTCAGGAACCTGCCCGGTTTATTTCTTATCGAAATTCAGCGGAACGAGAGAGCGATCCCAGCTCCGGGTCCCTATGAAAAGCTTAGAGACAATGATCGGCTTATCTTTACAGGAATTGTAGACTCCATCATTGATCTGCAGCAAATTACCGGATTGATCCCGGCAACCAATCAGGTGTTTAAGCTTGATTCTCCCAGAAATGAGCGGGAGATGATAGAAGCTGTTGTTTCTCGTTCCAACCCACTGGTTGGCAGAACAATTAAGGATGGAAATTTTAGGGTACGCTATGATGCCGTTGTACTGGCTGTATCCAGAAGTGGAGAACGTATAGATGAAAAAATTGGGGATATTACCTTAAAAAGCGGGGATGTATTGTTATTGGAAGCACATCCTAATTTTGTGCAAAAATACCGCAATGCCAGTGATTTTTTCCTGGTGAGTTCAATAGAAGGTTCTTCTCCGGTTACTTACGAAAAAGCTTGGATAGCAGGACTTTCTCTATTAGCTATGGTGGTATTGGCTGCTTCCGGGGTGTTAAGTATGCTGCAGGCAGCTATTGTAGCCGGCGGATTGCTACTGATAACCAAATGCTTTCAGTATAGTACTGCACTCGAGAGCGTAGACTGGAGGGTATTGATTGCGATTGCTTCGGCACTTGGCTTGGGTAATGCATTACAGTATACAGGTGTGGCACAATATTTGGCCGTAAATTTATTATCACTTGCAGGGGATAATCCAACATATGCTTTACTATTAACCTATCTGGCCACATGGCTTCTTACTGAAATAATCACCAACAATGCTGCAGCAGTTTTAATTTTTCCTATCGCAATATCTCTGGCAAAATCAATGGGGCTGGATTTTATGCCCTTCGCCATGGTAATGATCATCGCTGCATCTTCAAGTTTCTCAACGCCGATCGGTTATCAAACCAACTTAATGGTATATGGGCCGGGAGGTTATAAGTTTACAGATTTCCTGAGAATAGGTCTTCCCTTGAATTTGATAGTAGCTACTATCGCCGTATCTTTAATTCCTTATTTTTGGAATTTTTAAAACAACAGGTGAATGCTGAACCAAGTCATTAAGACGGCAGAAAAAGCGGGTAAAAAGATCTTAGAATTTTATGAGACGGATGTTGAAGTCATTACAAAAGATGATAACTCTCCGCTGACCAAAGCAGATCTGGCTGCGCACCACATCATCGTTGATGCTTTAAAAGAAATGGATCCCGAAACCCCTGTTATTTCTGAAGAGTCAGGCATCCCCGAATATTCAGAGAGAGAGAGCTGGGATCGATTTTGGTTAGTTGATCCTCTAGACGGAACGAAAGAATTTATCAAG
Source organism: Gracilimonas sp. (assembly GCF_035704785.1). Lineage (GTDB taxonomy): Bacteria > Bacteroidota > Rhodothermia > Balneolales > Balneolaceae > Gracilimonas. The sequence goes on from NZ_DASSWP010000101.1 coordinate 8,586, forward strand.
AAGAATGGTGAATTTACGGTAAACATCGCACTTATTGAAAATAAGAAGCCGGTATTAGGAGTTGTTTATGTACCGGCCTTTGATGTGATGTATTACGGAGAAGAGAGCATTGGGTCTTATAAAAAAGCGAATGGAGAGTCTGCCGAAAAGTTGGAGACACCCGAATTTGAAGCTCCCGGTAAAGCACGTATAGTTGTCAGCCGCTCACATGGGGATGATACTACAGCAAAGAAATTGAAAGGTATCGGAATTGAAGTAAGTGAGGAGGTTCCTTCCGGAAGCTCCATTAAGTTTTGCCTGGTGGCAGAGGGAAAAGCAGATCTGTATCCCCGGCTTGGACCAACCATGGAATGGGATACGGCGGCAGCCGATGCCGTGTACCGATTTTCAGCTAAAGATGGAGAAAAATACTCTCCTCTGACCTACAATAAAGAATCATTTAAAAATCCTTATTTTTTAATTGGATTGAATGAATACGTAAATGTTGAAAATCTGTAGTAACAAAAGAAATTTTATTTATCACATAGTGAATTATACCAATGAGTGAAAATCAAAAGGACTCACATCTAAAAGAGTTAGAAAACGAAGGGATATATGTAATGAGAGAAGTGGCCGCTCAGTTTGAGCGGCCGGTACTGCTTTTTTCAGGAGGGAAAGATTCTATTGTTATGTTCCATCTGGCGTTGAAAGCCTTTCATCCCGGGAAAGTACCTTTTCCATTGATGCATATCGACACCGGGCATAACTTCCCTGAGACGATAGAGTTTCGTGATAAGTTAGTAGAAAAATACGGAGTGGAGTTGATCGTCGGTAGTGTACAGGAATCTATTGATGCCGGTGATGTGGAGGAAGAAACCGGACCTGATGCCAGTCGAAATGCCCTTCAAACCCGGACCCTCCTGGATACACTTAAGGAACATCAGGTTGATGCAGCTTTAGGTGGTGGTCGCCGGGACGAAGAAAAAGCCCGGGCTAAGGAGCGTTTTTTCTCTCATCGTGATGTATTTGGTCAGTGGGATCCCAAAAACCAGCGTCCTGAGCTTTGGAATCTGTTTAATGGACGTAAAAAGCCGGGTGAAAACTTCCGTGTATTCCCGATCAGTAACTGGACCGAAATGGACGTTTGGCAGTACATTGCCCAGGAAAATATCGATATTCCTGAGCTTTATTTTGCACATGAGCGGAAAGTATTTAACCGCCGAGGTGTGTGGTTGGCAGATACTGATTTCGTAAATCGTATGGATGAGGAAAAGCTGGAAACAAAGACCGTACGCTTCAGGACTATAGGCGATGCTACTTGTACAGGTGCGGTACTCTCAACCGCTTCAAATATGGAAGAAATTATACAGGAAGTAGCCTCAGCCAGGCAAACGGAGCGAGGTAATCGCCATGATGACAAACGCAGTGAAACGGCTATGGAAGACAGAAAACGACAAGGGTATTTTTAAGGAGCTTTCAGGCTTCAGCTTTCAGCGATCAGTTGCTGAAAGCTGATTGCTGTCTGCTGAAAGCCACAAAAACTAAGAATAACGGTCGTCGGTCTTCCGTCTTCCGTCAAAAAAAACAACATGAGTGAAAGCAACAGAACAGTGAAAGAAGAAAACAGCGACAACAAATACCTTGATATGGATCTGCTCCGGTTTACAACAGCCGGGAGTGTGGATGATGGAAAAAGTACGCTTATCGGGAGGCTTTTTTATGATTCGAAATCCATTTTTGAGGATCAGATGGAGGCTATTGAGAAATCCAGTAAGAGCAGTGGAGAAGAGGATGTAAACCTGGCATTGCTTACTGATGGACTTAAAGCCGAGCGTGAGCAAAAAATAACCATCGATGTGGCTTATCGTTATTTTGCAACCCCTAAACGTAAGTTCATTATTGCGGATACTCCGGGGCACACTCAGTACACCAGAAACATGGTGACCGGTGCTTCTACGGCTGATCTTGCAGTGATCCTGGTGGATGCTTCCAAAGGGCTTCTGACACAATCCCGGCGCCATGCATTCATCTCATCTTTACTTCGAATTCCACACCTGGTGGTGGCCGTAAATAAGATGGATCTGGTTGAATATGATGAAAAGGTATTCGATGAAATCGTTTCAGAATTCCGTGATTTTGCAAGAAAATTAAACATTACAGATGTAACCTATATTCCAATTTCAGCTTTGAAAGGGGATAATGTGGTTGATAAGAGTGAAAACACAGATTGGTATAAGGGTTCTACGCTGTTGCATCATTTAGAAACGGTAAAGGTAGATGCTGATGAGAACATCATAGATTTCCGGCTTCCGGTACAATATGTGATTCGCCCAAATCAGAACTTCAGAGGCTTTTCAGGAAGGATATCTTCAGGGCACATTCGTCCCGGTGATGAAATTACTGTACTGCCATCCGGACTTTCCTCCAAAGTGAAAGAGATCGTAACGAAAGATGAGAATTTAGAAATAGCCTATCCCGGAGATTCTGTTACGCTGACCATCGAGGATGAAATTGATATCAGCCGCGGCGATATGATCGTTCGCAAAAACAATGTACCTACTGTCAGAAACGACTTTGAGGCTTATGTTTGCTGGATGGATGAAAAGCCGATGGATCTAAACAAGCAATACATTCTGCAACATACAACCCGAACAACTCAGATGTATGCCGAAGAATTAGTTTATCGGATGAATGTAGACAGCTTAAATCAGGAAGAAGCTGATGAGCTTAAACTCAATGAGATCGGTAGGGTGAAACTTAAAACCAGTCAGCCCATATTTTTTGATGCGTACCAGATAAACAAGCGTACGGGTAGTTTTATCATTATCGACCCTGCTTCCAATATCACTGTAGGCGCAGGGATGATGCGTGCCGGTTCTACAGTTTCTAAAGATCCCAAGTCTGACAGTAAACGCTCATCTTTCGTATCACCTAATGTGGTTTGGGAACCTTGGAATATTTCACGGGAAGAAAGAGAAAAAAGAAATGGCCATAAAGCAAATGTGCTTTGGTTCACCGGAATATCAGGTGCAGGTAAAAGTACCATTGCCAAAGAACTTGAACGCAGGCTTTGGGATGAAGGTAAGCAAACAGTGTTACTGGACGGTGATCAGGTACGTCATGGTTTGAATGGAGATCTGGGTTTTAGTCCTGCCGACCGAACTGAAAATATTCGAAGAGTGGGGCATACAGCTCGCCTTTTCTTTGAACATGGTAATATTGTGATATGCACTTTTGTGTCCCCATATCAAAAAGACCGTAAGGCATTGAAAGAGTTATTTCCGGAAGGTAAATTTCAGGAAATTCATATTACCTGTGATCCAAAAACGGCTCAGGAACGTGATCCTAAAGGCTTATATGCTAAAGCAATCAAGGGTGAAATTAAAGGACTGACCGGTTTCGATGCCGATCATGAATCTCCCGAAGATCCGGCACTTAGCATTGATACTGATTCTTTATCAGTGGAAGAGGCTGTAGACGAGATCATCAAGTTGATCAAATAAATTTCGAATACATAAAAAAGGAAATACGAGCTAACGCATTTCCTTTACTGATGTCAGTGATTCCGCCATACAGGCTGAATCCACTGGTTGATCCCTACTTAGAAGTAATATCCAATGTTAATGTTGAAACGGGTATTCCAACGGGCATCATTCAGGCCTTGTCCTAGTCCTTGCCCAAAGTTTTCTGTAAGCCAAGGATGGTTACTTCCGCGAGCAATATCAAAGTAGGTGTACACATTACCGGCTGTTAGCAAGAAGCCAAGTACGTGCTGATGTACGTTGTTATACCCGTCAATATTTTTCTGGAAGAAGGTGTAATCATTATAGAAATTCAGATTTGTGATGGGCCCCCAGTCAACATCGTAGCTGTAACTTAGTCCTGCAGAGTACATGCTCATTTTTGTTGCTACAGGGTATGGAGAACCATAGGCACCCATATTTACGAAATTTACTTCTTGTCCATTGTCATTCTGTGCATCCATTCCGTAGTTGGTAAACTGACCTTTGAAATTCCAGTTCCCGTAATTGATATCGGTATGAATAGCTAAGGCATAACGGGAAGAGGTTTCATTCAGCGCCTGATTCCAGATCTGTCCAACCTGACCGCTGGCTCCAACATTTACAGTTCCGTTATCAATATCAAAAGTTCGCGTTCCACGGAGATTTAGCTGATTTCGCTCATAATTGCTTTGGTTCCCGGTAGGAACAATGTCATAGGAATAGCGTCCGGACCCTCCAAAACCAAATGAACCGGATCCGGCTGCAGGTCCAGCAGGCTCAGGCTGAAAGAAATAGGCAGCCATAATATCCCAGTCTTCTGCAGTATGGGTATATTTGCTTCCCATATCTTGATCATCTTCAAGTCCTACATAATAAGGTCCCTGAAACCACCAGTTATGTGAATTGTACTGAAGGTTACCGAAAGGAACCTGAGTTACACCGATCTGGATATTGTCTTTCTCATTAAAGTCATATCCAATCCACCCTTGCTTTACAAAGTGGGTGTTGAAAGTGGGATAGAAGCGATACTCAAAATTTAATTTCACACCGTTATTTTCGGCATTCACGTTAATACGCCAAGTATCCCAGGTAAACTGTGCATCATTATTGTCTGTGGTCCCGTCTTCATAATCGGTAAGAATTACGTTGTACCGCACCGCGCCGCCCACGGAAAGAGAGGATTCATCATCCTGTCCCATGGCTTCAAAGGTATATGTGGACAAGAACATCAAAAATGAAATAATAAAAAGTATGAGCTTTTTCATGATTAGATCCGAAAATTTAAATTTAGGTACTATTATTATTTTGACGAGAAACTCTCCCAATAGGCGGAGGGAGGAGAACACCGTGAAACGGGCAGTTTTTGTTTCACATTTATTAGGTGTTTTGTCTTATACTTTAAGATCAAAAATATCAGTGTAAATATAACAGCTATGAGTATGCTTTTAAAATTAGACCTAAGCTAACTTATTTAAAAAAAGGACTTAAACTGTTATGTCGATTTAATAAAATTGAATGAAGACAAGTAAATTATAACCCGCCCACTTCGCCCATAGCAAAACATATGAAATCAAAAACGTTCAGTATTCTTCTCCTTTCCATATTGACGGTACCAATTACCGGCTTATCTCAAATATATGCTCAGGAACAGTTTACGCGGCAAGATACTCTTCGCGGTTCTATTACTCTCGAAAGAGCCTGGTGGGATCTCAGCTATTACCATCTCTCCGTAAAGGTCAATATTGCCGACAGCTCAATTTCCGGGAGTAATAAAATTCAGTATGTGGTCTTGGAACCATATCAAACCATGCAGATAGATCTTCAGGAGCCTCTGGAAATAACCGGGATCACTCAAAACGATCAGAAATTGGAGTACAGTAGGCAGGGAAGTGCCTTTTTCGTGGAGCTTGAAGCTGATCAAAGAGTGGGTGAGGTTAATGAACTGACTGTACATTATTCCGGAAAGCCGAAAGTAGCTGTACGCCCGCCCTGGGACGGTGGCTTTACCTGGACTGAAGACGGTAACGGAAAACCCTTTGTGGCAACTTCAAACCAGGGAATAGGGGCGAGTGTTTGGTGGCCAAATAAAGACCATCCGTACGATGAACCGGATAGCATGCTTATCAGCATCACCACCCCGGATTCTTTGATGGATGTTTCCAATGGAAGACTTCGCAATGTTGATGAACCGGGAGATGGCACTAAAACATGGCATTGGTTTGTCTCAAATCCCATTAACAATTACGGAGTGAATATTAACATCGGTGATTATGTACACTTCAGTGAAGAATATAATGGTGAAAAAGGAATCCTGGATCTGGATTATTATGTGCTTCGGGAAAACCTGGAGAAAGCAAAGGAGCAGTTCAAGCAGGTGAAGCCTATGATGGATGCATTTGAACATTGGTTCGGTCCTTACCCCTTTTATGAGGACGGATATAAACTGGTGGAAGCTCCCTATTTGGGGATGGAGCATCAAAGTTCGGTAACCTATGGTAATGGTTATCAAAATGGGTATCTGGGGCGTGATCTTAGTGGTTCAGGCTGGGGAATGAAATTCGATTTTATCATTATTCATGAGACCGGACACGAGTGGTTTGCCAATAATATCACCTATGCAGATGTAGCTGATATGTGGGTGCATGAAGGTTTCACCAACTATTCCGAAAGCCTGTATCTGGATTATCATTATGGAGAAAAAGCGGCTAACGAATATGTTCAGGGATTGCGATTAGGTATCCAAAACGACCGGCCATTGATCGGGCCTTATGGTGTGGATAAGCGCGGATCGGGAGATATGTATAATAAAGGGGGGAACCTGCTACACACCCTTCGTCAGGTTGTTGATAATGATTCACTTTGGCGAGAAACGCTGCGCGGGCTGAATCGGGAATTCTATCATCAAACAGTTACATCTAAAGAGGTTGAGGAATACATAAGTAAGAAACTTGAAATGGATTTAGCTCCTTTCTTTGATCAATATCTGCGTGATACAAGAATCCCAACTTTGGAATATGCGTTTCGAAATGGCCGATTGATGTATCGCTGGGCCAATACTGTCAATGACTTTAACATGCCGGTTGATGTGAGCATTAATGGAAGGGAGTTAAGACTTACACCAACTACCTCATTAAATAGTATTATGGTAGTTGAAGAATCGGCTGAAGCCCGATTGATCTTAGATCCAAATTACTACGTCGGCAGCTTTAATTTACTTGGGGAATAAAGAACCGGTTCAAAGAAATATTGAACCGGTATTCAATAGTGAGATTAATTTTCAATTGGGGTGAAACGAGTGACTAAATTTTCAACCGGATTGACGCTCCTCAGATACGCGTAAATAGCTTTCAGCTCCTCTTCGCTCATTTGAGCAAAATTTTTCCACGGCATTAAAGTGTTGAACTGACCGGCCGGAACTTCCCGAAATTCGAAAGATGAATCAGCATAAGCTTTAAAGCGGCTTACAAACATGTCTTCCGTCCAGCTTCCTATACCGGTGGTTAGATCCGGAGTGATATTGGCTGTACGAACGATGCTTCCATCTTCTAAACCAAATTCAAATCCTCCTGCCAATTCCATTCCGGGTATATTGGCTCCTTTTTCCTTTGGGGTATGACAATCCATACAACTTGCTGCAGTTACTAAATATTTACCCCAGGAAACAGGATCGCTTTTATCCGGTGCTATACCGGGCTCAACTTTTGTAGGTATAGTATTGATGATAAAATTCATAGGAAAGAAGGATTCAGATTCCGGTACTTCATGCTCAATCGGATCTAATGTTCTCAGGTATGCGATCACGGAATAAAGGTCTTCCTGATCCATCTGGGAATAATTAGGCCAAGGCATAATGGGGAATAATGCACGTCCGTCTTTATTAACTCCGGTTGTAATGGCTCGGTATATCTCACCATCGGTCCAATTTTGCAGATTGGCAGGTGTGAGGTTAGGAGAATAATAGTTACCGGGCAATCCTTCCTTTTCCACTCCAAAAAGATTCCCGCCCGCGCCAAGCATTTCCGTTTTCGGGGGATGTGCAAACTTGGTTTTTTCCTGTGGTGTATGACAGTGCATACATCCCATTACATTATTCGCGAGGTGCTTTCCCCGGTCGATACGTTCAGCAGTCAGTTCGACCTCAATATCAGGAGCAGGGCCGACATCAGGTAAGGCTGCGGATACATAGATCAGAGCAGCAGAGATCACTGATATTAAAACCAAAAACACTACTCCCAAAACTATAAGCAGTTTCTTCATAGCAAAATAAATTTAAGTTAGAGAAGCTCTTGTACCCGCTACTTCTTTCCAAAACAAAAGCCTCATAGGTTATGAGGCAAATGTGCATAATAATTTTTTAATTAGCTATAGGGCAGTAGGTTAGCCGAAAAATAAATTTTAAAGGGAAAGGGTAATATGTCTTCCGTCTATATCCAGATCACTGAATCCAAACTCATTTTTTATCCACTTAAATGTTTCAGGATGGTAGAAAAAGACATGGGTCTCATCACTTTTATAATACCAGGCGTGGAAATCGCGGTCATCGGTATAAAGGTCTGTTTTAAGAAAAAGTGCTCCCTTGGGTTTGAGCATATCTCTTAGGTTCTCGAATTCCTGATAAGGTTTGTGAAAATGTTCGATAACTTCGCAGCTGACGATATAATCGTACTTGAGGGTTAGAACTTCGGGATGATTGTCGAAGAAAGGGTCAAAAACATTGAGTTCATATCCGCGATCCGTCAGCATTTTTGTAATGACCGGGCCGGTTCCGGAGCCAAAATCCAGGCCAAGTGAATCTGGATCAAAGACGGTCGATATTTTTTCAACCAGGGGAGATACGAAGTTTTGGTAGCGGGGATCTTCCACATCATTATTGTGGCTTGAATACCGGTGTATTTCTTCCTCAGGGGTAGGATAATCACCAATATCCATGAGCACAGCTTTACAATTAGGGCATCGGTTGTATTGCCGGTCTTCCTTTTCGTAAAAGTAAAACGATTCCGTCTCGGTATTGCAAAGTGTGCAGTTCATTACCTTTTTCTGGAAAGGTAGCGTTTACACCACCAAGATGTAAGGCGATGCTACTGGCTGGGATACCAATCTTTTAAGCGGACCTCAATATTCTTTCCTTCCCAGTCCACTATTTCTTTGAACCGCTCAATATCCTGCCCGCGGTGGTGGTAGGGATACATAATGGCCGGTTCAAAATCTAAAACAGCACTTGCGGCCTGGTAAATATCCATGGTGTAGGGAAGATTCATGCATACGAAAGCGATATCGATACCTTCCAGGGTTCTCATTTCGGGGATATCTTCTGTGTCACCGGAAATATAAATGTCTTTACCGCCCATGGTGATTACATATCCATTTCCCCAACCTTTGGTATGGCGGGCTCCTTCATTTGGGAGATTATACATGGCTATGGCCTTAATATTTATTCCGTTTTGTTCCAGTGATTCTCCATTATCAAGAATCATGATCTGGTCAGAATACTGTTCCGGCATTTCATCGGCTACTGCCTGAGGGACAATAAAAGTGGCATTTTCAGTATTCAAACTGTTGAGTGTCTCAGGGCTCAAATGATCACCGTGAGGATGGGAGATCAGGATCAGGTCGGGAGAATCTTTGTCTTCATAAAGTGCCGCATCACCCCAAGGGTCTACATAAACGTTCAATCCGTTCCATTCAAAAACAACGGAGCCGTGCAGAATAGGGTGTATGACCAATTCTCCATTTTCAGTTTCAATTCGATCGGGATCGCTATTAAGTTGAGCCTGTACTAAAGTGAAGGGAAGCACGGCAAAAATAAGTATCAGAGGGAGTAAACGCAGCATAATGGTAATATTTGGTTGATTTTATAGGCTAACCGAAGAATTAATGATAGCATTCACAAACCCAAAAGTGTTCTAATAGGGCTTCTCTTTTCTTCAAACGTTTTGAGTTAAGTGGTGTAATGAAGAATTACCGGCAGGCTAAGGCTTATCCGGGATAACTTCCGCCAATGTAATTACGCAGTGAATCGATCTCCACTTTTTGTTTGGCAATAATGGTTTTCACCAGGTCACCAATAGAGATTACACCAACCACTATATCTTCGTCAACAATTGGAAGGTGGCGGATCTTATGCTCCGTCATCAGCTGCATGCACAAATTAACCGTATCATTGGGTTTAACCTGTATCACTTTATTTGTCATAATTTCTTTGACAGCGGTAGTCTTAGATGTTCTTCCTTTCAGTATCACCTTATTTCTGTAATCCCGCTCTGATATGATACCTGCGAGCTTGTTTTGCTCCATTACCAGTAAAGCTCCAACATTAAGCTCCGCCATTTTGGCGATGGTATTATAAACGGTTTCGTCCGGCTTAACGGAATAAACTTCTCTTCCTTTTTGATTTAGAATTTCATTGACCTGCATAGGTTACCTCCCTCTGATACTTGTGATTGTTATCAGTGTAATAAAAGCATTTTTGGGATATTTGCAAGTGATAAACCGATATGCGAAAGGAATTAATTTATTCCAGCCAGTGAAATATGGCATCAAAGGCTTTTTCTCTTACTACTTTTGGGGAGAGGAATACATCGTGCATAGCTTCCGGTATCTCGCCAAAGGTGACATCGCCCCCTAATTTCCGGCCAAATTTTTTTATATGATCGATATTAAGCACCATATCCGTTTTAAGAACGATCTCGTTCCAGTTTTTAGGTCTACTTGAAGAATCGGAATGCAGGATCAGAATAGGAATATCAATATTTGAAGCCATGTGAAGCTTTTTTTGAGCCCGGTTTATGGCGTAAATCCATTTGAAATACGCAGGAAATCCCTGAATGGGTTTCCATTCGGTATTGTAAGACCATTCTCCATGTTTCTCCTTCGAAAGGCTGGCTCCATATAAATGTGAAAATGGTTTTTTACGTGCTGAATAAGGAAAAAAGAAAGAAACAAGGCCGGCCATGGGAAGCAAAAACATCCGCTGCCAAAAGCTAATGTTAAACTCCAAAAATGGGGAATTCAGAATAAGCTTTTCAATTCGATCTTTATACTTGCCGGTATTTAGATATACCCCGGCTATCAATCCGCCGGTGGAATGGCCTAAAATGATCACATTCTTTTCGGCAATAATTTCCAGAGCTTGATCAATTTCCTCAAAATATTCGGTAACAGAACGGCAATAATTCGGCGTTTGATGAGGAAGAAGAGACCGGCCGTATTTCCTCAGATCAAGGGCAAAAAAGTTATAACCTTGTTCATGGAATTTTTCAGCAACATGAGCGTGAAAGAAATAATCGTTGAACCCATGTAAGTACAATACAGGCTGTTGCCCTTTTTTATTTAGATGAGAAGTGATCAAAGTGGCAATAACGCGCCCTTCATAATCTTCTCCCAGCTCCAGTGTTTGTTCTGAAAAGTCTTCGAGCGTCATCTTAGTTATTTGATTTCTTTGACCCGTCCAATTTGACCATCGGTAAGCCGAACTTTTATTCCATAAGGGTGCCGGTCGCTATTGGTAAGTATTTTTTGAACCGTTCCAAAGGTTAACTCTCCGCTGTGCTGGTCTTTTTTGAGGACGATCCCCACTTCCATTCCCGCTTTGATGTGTGCTCTTCTGGTTCCGTCCATTATTATTCCCCGTATTTATGTTGAATGTATTCTACAGATGTTCTGATCATTTCTTCCAAAATATTTTCGTCGATGTCATCCAGTTTATTGATGTATAAACAAGATTTTCCGGTTTTATGCTTTCCGAGTTTTGCAAGCATTTTTTCATACTTACCAAAACCGGACATAATATAAAGGGAAATACTTTGCTTTCTGTTACTGAAGCCTACCTGCATCCAATCACCTTCACGCCCGCTTTCATATTTGTAGTGATAGCTGCCATAACCAACTATGCTATCACCCCACATGCTGCCTTCATGGCCGGTAACTTTCTGCATCATCTGGTGAATTTTTTGGCAATCCATCTTACGTTGCGGATCATCGATGGCATTGAGGTATGCTTCAATGCTTGCGTCATTCTGTTTTGTTTTTAATTCAGCCATAACAACCTTTAATGTTAATTCAACTTTTGGGTTTGGGATTTTAGCAGTTACATACTATATACTCAACTATGAATAATCCACTAAAAAAATATTTTGGACCGAGTACGTTAGTAGCAGCAGCATTCATTGGTCCCGGCACGGTTACAGTTTGTACACTTGCCGGTGTTCGCTCGGGATATACGCTGCTTTGGGCACTTCTTTTTTCAGTGATCGCCACGGTTATCCTTCAGGAGATGACCGGTCGACTGGGCATCATTACCCGCAAGGGGTTTGGAGAAGCCATTCGCGAACAATTGACCAATCCGGTGCTGAAAATAT
>NZ_DASSWP010000182.1:0-21966 GCF_035704785.1 Gracilimonas sp.
TCCTCTTTGAGCCCTATCCTGTATCCAAAAGGAGGCGAAAAGTTAGCATCACCCTGATCACCAAATGCATAATATAGCTGTGAATCTCCCCTGTAGCCCGATTGACTCGAGGTCTTTGTGTCATTGTATGTAATATCTAAACTTTGCATACTGAACATAGCCAATATTGCTTTCCGCCCTATGTATTGAATATCATTAAACAGATCCGGCTTAGTTTTACCTTCTACATTCTCCTCAGAACGATCCTGCCTATTTCTTTCTCGTGTTTCCTGTGAATCTGTATCTTTCATCCTTTCATAAAATGGTAACTTTTCCAACAGATCCTGAATTCCAAATTGAACACTATGATCGAGCCTGAAGGCATTTGATACTCCTGCACCCAGATTAGAACCTCTTGGGCTGTTTGTCCATCCATACCCGCCACTGTATGATGCTGAGTATGTCAGCCAGCTAAGTTCATCAATATTGTTAAAGCGTGGCCTCCAGCTTGCCGTAAAAGTTTCTTCATAGTTAGACCTGCGGGCAGAAAGTGAGTCTGTAACCAATCTATTTAATACTTCAAAAGTAGGTATTACACGATACGATGAACTGTCAGCAGCATTTCCCGTTATATTTATATTCTCTCTTCCGGCACTTGATAAATCGTAATTGGTATTGGCCCTGAAAGACAATGGAATAGTGGGGGTCAAAATATAACTGAACCCAAAAGAAGACCTGTGGTTAAAGGTATGGCTTTGCTGCAATGGTTGTATTTCTTCAAATCCATTTATATCAAGCTGTGATCGACGGCGCCTTTCAACATATGATCGGTTCAAGTTTGCAGAAGCGTTTATAGAAGAAGGCATATACCCTAGACGTAGTCCTGATAAAACACTGACCAAAGGGATATCCTGAATAAAAGTAAAAGGACGAAACAGCCCGACATTATTAAAAGACAGATTGTATTGAACCGATGTAGTATAGTTCCAGTCATTTTGAAATTGAATTTCAGGGTTCTTAGAGCTTCCTTCATTGTAAACATAACTTAAGCTTGTCCTGTCTATCGTATATTGTGCCCATTTACTTTTTGAATTCTGTTTTGAAATATTTGAAATGTTAATAGAGAAATTATCCCTTACGGTCTCAATTTCATTAATTCGCCGATCGATCTGAGTTTTCTTTTCAGCTTCCGTAAGACTTTCATTGTTATTTGTGGCATTAATAAAATCTTCCAGCCTTATATCCCCTTGATTCGGCAGAAACTTAGGAGTAGATACATTTTTCCTTGTTGAAACTGTTACCGGAAAATTCCAGCCATAGCGGTCTGGTATCAGTTTATGAAGGTTTACCGTTGAACTAAGATCATATCCAATATCATCAGATACACTACGATTTCCCAACCGTGAATCCAGTCCACCAAAACCATTGGTGGTCCGCGTAAAGTTTGTATTTACTGTTGCAAAGTCAGCAAGTTTAAAACTTGCCTTTGCATTAGCCTTCCAGCCTTTTTCGTTATCAAACCCTGAAACCCTTAACTCATTAAGCCAAAATTCGGCATCTAAAGTTGGTGTACCCGGGGAATTTACATCAGCGGGATCATAAGGATTCAATATCCCCATACCAAATTCAGAAACCCTATCCAGTGATGGATTTCCTTTAATAGCAATAACAGCACCTTCAACTGCATCATCCTCTGCCGATAAGGGGCGCTCAAACTTTTGTGAAATATCAACATTTACTTGTTGATCCCGCAGTTGTTTTAATTCATTAAATGCAGCTAAAATAATATTTAAGCTGTTCTCTTCATAAAGCCATACTTCCTCAGCATCAGCCTTCAGGTTTCCGCTCCCATCTGTACTGTAGGCAGAAAATGGGTAGTCAGGATCTGAAGGAGTAACGGGTTGCCGGTACTCATAATAATTGGCATTAAGATCCGTGCCCATCCGGATTACAAGTTCAGCATAATCTCTTTCTTCCGGACCATCACCGTACCCTTCTCCATGTACAAACATTCTCATGTTAGAGTAATTCAGGAGGTTCAATCCGCCTGGGTATACCTTTTTTACCATTTGTATTTCTCCGGGGCCTAAGCCTTCTACTCCCAGTACTATGGATTGCTCATTGGACAGTGATTGCACCTGAACTCCACGATTCAATGCACGAATAGATCCGTCCGGTTGACGGTATGGTACCGGTGCACGGTTAGCATTTTCTTCAATATTTATTGTTGAGACACGAAATTCTCCACTCGCATTCTGTGCCTCATCAATATCATCTACTTTACGCCATTGACTTCCAATAAATTCGAAAGTGGCAAATCGAAGGGTGAAAGGTTTTTCGTAACCGGACATCCACATTCTTATATGACTGATATTCTGAAACCCATCAATGTCTCCCACTTTTCTGGTAAACTCATTCAGTGGAATACGAATTAAGTGCCATCGGTCTTGCTGCCTGTCACCCGGAACCTTATCAACTATGTATGTTCCTTCACTGCCTATTTGCAGACTGTTAAAATCAGCAGGGTTTAGATCTATCTCATACTGGTAGTAATTATTGTTGGTTTCTACATTAGCCCGGCTTGACAGACCTTCAGAATCGGGACGTGGTGTGATAGCTCGCTTATCACCTCCGGCTGTAGGTGTGTTTCCTTCATGATATCCCAGTAAACGATGAAACCGTACATGAAGCGGCAGATTCTGAACTTGTGATTCTCCATAAAACACATAATCATCGTTAGACGGATCAGCTAAAATTGACTGAAATTCAAAACTTTCCGGGCCATAAGCTACCCTCATCGAATCAATGAATTCACTAAAAAGTGCTGTTTCTACCTTTTGCGTATCAAAACCATTAGCGCTTGGGATCCCGTCAAAACCAACATCTTCAAGTTCTCTGTCATCATTTGAAAATTGTCCTTGAGGTGCGGTGGGATTCAAGGGGACAAATGAGCGAGGGTTTGAACTTAAATTATCTTCTACAAGATTCTGAAGGTTACTTGCCAGTCCGTCTTCTGAGTTTAGATCAAAATTAGGGACAACATCTTCTGAGATCGTGCCTATATCGATGTAAATTTTTCCGTCGTAACTTTCTATATCTCCGGCAACCGGATCTTCTCCATTTGGAAGGATGGGTTGAACCCAGAACTCTATGAACTCAATATTATTTTGAGTCAAATCTTCCTGCCCTGAAGGGACGACAGCCGTCATACCTCCCCATTGATTTTCCGGAAGATTCTCTAGGTTGTTCTTCAAATTAAAGTTATAATTATAAGGGCCTCTCTCGGTTGGATCGTAGTAAACGTCGAGTGTATTGATAACTTCTTCCTGAGCATTATTTGTTTCCCGTCCCGGAAATACTTCCTCCGTAAGGATATTTTTTGATTCCGGGGTTATTTCTGCGCCTCCCAAAATGCTGCTGATATTTCTTGGAATTGTATACCACGAAAACTGACTTCTCAGGTCTGATCGGTCAATTTTGGATTGCAAAGTGTTGAAAGGAATGAGATTAGGGTTAATAAAATAGGTCTCATCAGGAGCATAACCGGGAATAGCAGCCGGAGCTGCTGCCAAATTCCATCTCGTTGCACTCATGAACGAAACACTCATTTCCGATCCCTCAAAATCATCAATGAATGACAAACCATTTTCCTCATCCCGGTATAACTCACCATCTTCAATGGCATCACGAACAGCATTAGTTTGAACCACTCCGGGCCTTAACTGGGCAAATTCTCCGCTAAAATTTATATTGGATTCTTCTTTAGTCTGTAGTAGAGGAATTTGATCTATGAAGCGGGTGATCCAGGGAGTATCAAGATTTGCCTGGGCATCCATACCTAAGATCGTATTGTTTATTGACTCTTCATCTATTCTTATTTTGTCAGATAAAGGCTGCTCTTTTAACTTAAAGTAGGTGCCTCCTATACTTACGTCTTCATTAAATTCATACTCAGCCCTAATACCTGTGAAATTTTTCTGCCCAATTGTATTAAGCTGGTTATTTTCAAATTCTATCTGAATATCCTGACCGGCTGCAAGATACCTATCGTTTAAGATGGTGATGATGCCAAATGAATAATCAACCTCATAGTCTATGCCTTCCGTTAGCTCAGTTCCATTCGCAAACACCTTGACCGAACCTTCAACAAGGCTGTACCCGAGACTGAAATTACCTGAAGCTCCACCTCTTGAAACTCCTTCAATTCTGTAGAAGTTATTCTTATTAGACTGGTTTGCGGTATTCTGTCTTTCATTATAAAGTTCAGAGTACGTCACAGATTCAATTAAAGAATCGGATGCTGAAGTTTCTTCAAGAAGGGTTCGTATTCTATCGCCAAATGGTTCTAAATATGGAAACATAACATTCCCATTTCTCGGATTCAGTACAATACCCGAGAAGTCGATCAAGTTATCGGGATTTTCAGCCCCTTCAGTATCAGTCCGGTCCAGTCCAAGTTCTTGTAATAAGGGAAGGGATCTTCCCGGAAGACTAGTCTCATCCACATTCCCTGTTGTATACTTAATATCGACTTCCAGGCCATCTTGTGTAACATTGGAAACCCCTAAAGAATACATATTACGCATCGTTAATGGCCACGACTTAAGATCAGGAGTTGGATTATCCAAACGAATAAGTTTTAGGTACGTCAAGCCTGAGGGTTGTGGGGAAATATCACCGATTTCAACATTGTTTATACCTTCACCAGGTAAACCCTGCCTGACAAATGACACTGCTAAAATTGTACCCGAGTTAAGCGTTCTATTCAAGCTGATATAGCCTAACGTTTTATTGATCGTATAATCTGCTCCCTCTTCAAGCGGACGAAAGTATCCGTTATAGAAATCATTACCCGATACATTAAAAGACTCCGCTGATGCACTTGTATTGCCTCGGTTACTCTCTAACAAAGCATCATCAATACTGTCATTATCTGTATTTGGCAGCCCATAAGATCCATCTACATTTTCGACTACCCCCAGATCTACAAAGGCAGCCGCACGCACCGCTTCTGGATCGGTTGTATTAACCTGAGGTTCTGATATCCATACTTTTAGATCAGAAATTTGATAAGCCTGACCCAGTTGTTGGGGATCAGCGACATTGATTTCGAATTCCTGGCGATTATAAAAATCAATAAAAAAGTGTCTGTCATTTTGATATTGGGAAGGACGAAAGGAAAATTGTGTTTCCTGAGAACCACCCGTAATTGTTTGTGTGTTGCTCTCCCCTTTTTGTTGGGAAATTACCGAGGTGACTTTAAAAGCCCCTAATTCGGCAACCGACTTTATCCCAAAAAGAGACGCTCCCCCACGAATTAATGAATTTCCCGTCTCTATCGAAACATTCCCCATCTCGATTTGTTTTATAATCTCATCTTCATACCCTTCATACACAATGCTCAACCTGTTTTGAAAGTCAAATGCTCTCTCAGTATCCCAGTCTGTGGCAATAGTTAACTTATCGCCGATCGTACCCTGAATATTTAATTGTAGATTTTGATTAAATGTAGGATCTATTCGGCGCTGCAGATCCGGTTCTATAGTAGGGTCATCAATATTCTGTATGGCTACCCCTATATTCATATTAGCCGATCCATTCACCTGCAGGTTTACCTCCGGTTTACCGAAAATGGTTGTAAATACTGATGATTGCCCTCCGGGGATCTGTAAACTAAAATCAAGCAACCCCCTGCTTTGCCCACTGATCTGTTTCCCTTCTTCTATAAGAAGATGCCTTATCTCTCTCTCTTGTTTCCTTTTTATTTCTTGAACATAACTCTCAAAATCAAACACCAACGGAACACCTACATCAATTCCATCGATCTGTCTTCTTATTTTATAAGTACCTGTTGTATCCCAGCTTGTAAAAAATTTCTCTTTTGGCAATTTGATATAGTACAGCTTGCCGGGAAATACATATGGAGAGAGATCTTTTGGTGTTCGATAGATAAACTTCACCCCTTCAAGGGTGCTATCTGCCTCTGATACATTTTGTGATACGTCAGTAGTATCCTGTGCTTTGGATATACCAATTAGTAGCAAACCATTCACTAAACATGCGAATGGCAAATAATAAAATAGCTTTAAAAAAGAATACACCGGCTTAATTGCTTACTCGGTTGTTACTTATTTTCTGTAGCTTTAGGCGATAGGCAGATTGGGTTTTCTTTTTTAATTTGCAAATGATTGGTTGCGTCCGATAATACCATATATTTGAATATCTTGAAAATTTAATACTTCTAATGAGTTTTTTATACTCCTAAGTTTCCGTTTCAGCAAATCAAGCAACAGTACACATTGAATAAATATATCAACAAATTACAAATCGACCTTCTAAAAAGGCATCTCAATCCTTTTTTATTTTGCTTTTTTACTCTGATGTTTATTTTACTGCTGCAATTTTTGATCCTCCATATCGATAATCTGATCGGCAAGGACATCCCCCTTTCCATTGTAGCCGAGTTAATAGTTACAAATTTAGCTTACATGGTGGTATTAGCCGCGCCTATGGCCGTGCTTGTTGCCACATTGATGGCATATGGAAAGTTCTCAGAGCTCAACGAGCTGACTGCTCTACGTAGTTCAGGGGTAAACCCAATGAAGATCATACGCCCGGTATTGACCACTTCTGTATTCCTTTTTATTGGTTTGGCTTGGTTTTCCAATAATATCTTACCTGAAGCTAACCAAAAAGCAAGATCACTTTTTATCGATATCAGAATTAAAAAACCGGGTTTTGACCTGAAGCCTAATATATTTTATGACGGCATAGACGGATATACTTTTCTTGTTGAAAGAATTGATGGAGAAAGTGACAGTCTTTTCGACATCACTTTATTCCAACAGCCAATGAATAACAAGGATAGAGCATATATTATTGCAGAAAAAGGTCTTTTAGTGAGCAGAAGTGAACAAGCCCTCAATTTACATCTGATCAATGGATATAGCCTGAAGTTTACTCAACCTAACAGGAACAGTGATGACATTATTGAGCGCAATACCTTTGAAAAACATGTAATGACTCTTGATCTGTCTGACCTTTCTTTCATGAGATCGAATCCCGAAGAGCGAAACCGAAGCGACAGGACCATGAGTTCTAAGGCCATGCTTGTCGTTGTAGATTCGTTATACAAAGAAATCGAGAATCAGTTAGAAGTATTGATCAAAAACAATTCTGTGTATCCCTCTGAAGCATATACCGGAAAGCAAACATTTTTTTCCAAAGACCTGGCTTTAGCGGAGAATGTAGCTAATATTTCAAGCGCAAATTCACCCTACATTATGGAAAATATATCTCAAAAAGCCGACTTACAGCGCAGACTGGTAAGTGAGTCTTTACGGCACCTGAGGGAATACAAAAGTACGCTCGAATCCGTTAACGCTAATATAGAATGGCGTAAACTAAGGATTGCGGGCTATTTAGTAGAAGTTCACAAAAAGCTCTCTATACCGTTCGCCTGTGTGGTATTCATTTTATTTGGTGCGCCCGTAGGCATTATGACAAAGAGAGGGAACTTTGGGTTTGCCGCACTTATAAGCACCGTCGTTTTAACTTTTTATTGGGTAGCCCTGATACAGGGAGAGAAATTGGCTGAACGTTTGATAGTTTCCCCTTTCACCGGTATGTGGACATTCAATATTGTACTCACAATAATAGGTGTTTATCTTATAATTCACTTAAGTACAGGTTTCAGTATTAAAGAAATTTTCGAGAATCGTGATTAAGCATTTTGACAAATACATATTTCTGCGCCTTGCTGCTATAACAGCGGTCGTTTTGCTTATGCTTATTTTCATATTCATTATGATCGACTTTTCTGAAAACAGTGATAACTTCGCAGACCAGGGTGCTGAAATGACCGATATCCTGAAAAACTATTATCTCAATTTCATTCCGGAGATGACCCGCTTAGTACTTCCGGTTGCGGTATTTGTAGCGTGTCTCTTTATTACAGGTCAGCTTTCTGACAGATTAGAGATAACAGCTTTAAAGGCTGCAGGCGTAAGTCTCTACAGACTGATAATCCCTTATATCATTTTTTCGGTATTCTGTGCAATTGGTATAAGCCTTCTTGACGCATTTGTAATTCCAAAATCCAATGCTGAGCGGATTGCTTTCGAGGAAAAGTATCTTCAGGATAAAACAGAAAAAATTGATAAGGGTGATATATATCGGCAACCATCAGTTAATACAAAACTGCAAGTCAATTACTTTGATGCAGAACAGCAAATAGCTTATCGTATTCGATTTATAGAATTTAAAGATGATAAAATTACCCGAACCACTGAAGCCAACCGCATGGTTTGGATAGATTCAACCCAAAGCTGGAGGCTTGAGAATGTTGATGAGCTCATCTTCAACGAAAAAGGTTACGAGGAACTTGAAACTAGCCAAAAAGATACCGTCATAAATGTTTTCCCGAGAGACCTTGCCAGAACCACCTCCGATATCTATCAATTAACCTATGCTGAGGCCGTTGATTACATCCAGTCTATTGAAAGAAGTGGTGCCAGTGGAATCGCAATGCCACAGGTTCAATTTTATGGAAGGGTAGCCTATCCATTTTCAATTATTGTGGTTATGATGATTGGATTTTCATTTGCGAGCGTAAGAAGGCGGGGCGGAAAAGGCGCTTATCTTGCAGCGGGACTAACTATTAGTTTTCTTTATCTGGCTTTTATGAAGATCATAGAACCCTTTGGCTATTACGGAACCTTATCTCCGGAATTGGCTGCTACACTCCCCCATATATTCTTCTTTATCGTAGGAATCGCATTGCTTATTCAGGCTAAAAAATAACATCAACATTCAGCATTTAATGTTGAATATTCAATATTCAATATTCGATATTCTTAGGCTTCGGGTTGTGGACCACGATACATATGCATATCCACTTTGTCGTTTGAGCTTATGGCACCATGCTCTTTCTCATACCGGCTAACATTATCATTTAAAGCATTAGCTAATCTCTTAGCATGGTCCGGGGTTAAGATCATTCGCTTGACTACTTTCGCCTTTGGAACCCCCGGCATTACTGCAATAAAATCCAATATAAATTCAGATGGAGAATGAGTGATCATTACAAGATTTGAATACGTACCCGTAGCCTCATCTTCTTTCAACTCTATTTCCATTTGTCCGGGATTCATTGTTTGATCTTTCTTTGACATGATAAACTCTTTTTGCAATTAAAATTAATCCAGAAAGCCTTGTTCTTTCATCCATTCATCATTATAAACTTTTTGGATATAACGGGTGCCACTGTCCGGCATTATAATAACCATTATATCGTCCTTTCCTAAAGGGTTCTCCAATATGTAATCCAAGGCACCTTTTAGTGCAGCACCACAAGACCAACCTACCAATAAACCTTCCTCACGGGCAAGCCGGCGGGTGATCAAAGCTGAGTCCTTGTCATTAACCTGAACTACCTCATCTATATAGTCAAAGTTGATGGTTCCCGGAATGATGTCTTCTCCTATTCCCTCCGTCATATAAGGCTTAATCTCATTCTTATCGAATTCTCCGGTTTCAAAATATTTCTTATACACGGAACCTATACTGTCAATACCGATCACTGTTATATCCGGATTCTGTTCTTTAAGATATTTACCTGCACCCGATATCGTTCCCCCTGTTCCCATACCTGCTACATAGTGTGTGATCTTTCCTTCTGTCTGTTCCCAAATTTCAGGTCCAGTAGATTCGTAATGAGCCAGGGAGTTGCTTTCATTATCATACTGATTAGGATAGTAGGAGTTTTTTATTTCCTCACTTAAACGTTTTGCGACCGAGTAATAACTGTCGGGATGATCTGCCTCTACATTCGTAGGACAAACTATAACCTCTGCCCCCAAAGCTTTAAGCAGATCTACTTTCGTTTTACTCTGTTTATCGGTGGTGGTGAAAATACACTTGTAGCCACGGTTTACTGCTACCAGTGCCAATCCCATTCCGGTATTGCCTGAGGTTCCTTCAATAATGGTTCCTCCAGGTTTTAGCAATCCTTTTTCTTCGGCGTCATCGATCATTTTGATCGCAATACGATCTTTGATACTGTGACCGGGATTGAAGTACTCTACCTTTGCTAAGAGTGTTCCCTCAGAATTACCGTTAACATGATTTAGTTTAATTAACGGGGTATTTCCAACCGTCTCAAGAATAGAATTGTGATACATGAATTTCGTTTGTTGATGATTACTTTTGATCATCTAAAACTAAGAAATAATTCAAAGATAGGCTGAAGATATTTTTATCATTACACCGATCAAACCATATTCAGTACCTGGTATGATTGTTATTATTAAAACAGTTTGTAATCTCGTATTAATATCCCGTATTTTCTGCGAAACAGTTTACCCAATCTTAGATATGTTCATACACCAAGAAAAACCCAAAGACTTTGACTGTGGCTATAACCTTGATCTTATGATAGCTGCACTTCCACGAATTGAAGATACACAGGAACGTGTATCCTACGCCAAACGTGTTGTGGGGCTTATAAAACAAAGCCACCCTACCTGGGTTGATAAAGACGGCAAAAGTGAAGCCGCCTGGGAACATTTTTTCAAACTAGCTGAATATGATCCTGATGAATATGGTATTCATAATCCTTATGCTACAGGTGATAATGATGACGCTGAGTAGAATACTTTAATCATTCTCTTCTTTTTAACGAATTGAATTTCCCTTACCTATACCTTTCCCTCACAAAATCAGATAGGATAATAATTTAACATTAGCATAATTATCCGTACTTTCAATTTATATTGAAAACTAAATTGTTCGTGATATGGATTTTAAAAATCCTTTAGCAAATGAATTAAAAGAATGCTTCAGTCAGCAGATATCAGATCTGGAGCTAAGTGAGGCTATTAAATGTATTTCCTCACAACCTGAAGGGAAATATCAATACCTTTCATTTTCAATTCAAATTCCCACAGTTGATGCTCTTGCCGTATTAGAACAAAGTGGCGATACAAGCAATTTTCAATACTATTGGGAGAAACCGTCAGATAAATTTGCAATCGCAGCGGCCGGTTCTGTTGAACGCATTCAAACAACCGGAAAAGAACGTTTTCGGGAATCGTCTGATCAGGGTAAAGAGTTGCTCAGCAAAGTACTTCACATTTCTAATATTGATCATCATTTGGCATATGTCCATCTTTTAGGAGGATTCTCGTTTTTTGATCATAATGTTGGAAAGGAATGGCGAAGTTTCGGGGCAGGATCTTTCAACCTTCCGGAGTGGGTTTTAGTCAGAGATAGTAAGTTTACAGCTCTTACTGTTACAAAAAAGATCGCTTTTCATGATGACCCTCAGGACATTTGTAACTCCTTTTTAGCAACACTTGACCGATTAGATTCTATTTGCGATGCCGGTTCATATCAAGTAGAATCCAAAAGATCTTTTGAATCAAAAGTTGAGGTTCCGGGAATTGATTCTGAAGATTATAACCAATGGGTCAATTCGGTAGAAAGTGCTACAGAATTAATAAAAGCTGCAGAGTTCAAGAAAATTGTACTGGCTCGTGAATTAAGAGTAAAACTTCATACACCCGTATCTGATACCAAAATTCTCAATCACCTGAGGCATCAATATCCGGACTGTTATTCTTTTTTGATCAGACAGGATGGAAAATCCAGTTTTATTGGAAGTACTCCTGAACGGCTCGCCTCCTTCCAGGAAAGAGAAGTATTAACAGAAGGTCTTGCCGGAAGTATTTCCAGAGGAAAGACCGCTTCCGAAGACGCTGTTCTGGAACATGAACTTCTTCACAGTAAAAAAGATCTCAGCGAGCATGCTTTTGTATTAGATGCCATTGAAGAGAATCTTCAACGTTATTCCGATATTTTCGAACATCCTGTTTCCCCAGGTATAAAGAAACTCTCTAATGTTCAACACTTGTACACCCCTGTTCATGCCAGAATAAAAGAAGGCGTATCCCGAACAGAAGTGTTGTCTAGGCTGCACCCCACCCCTGCTGTGGGCGGTTACCCGAGAAATCTGGCCATGCCTTATATCAATAAGCTGGAACATTTTGACCGAGGATGGTACGCCGCACCTGTTGGCTGGATCAATGCAAATGGAGAAGGAGAGTTTGTTGTAGCTATACGCAGCGGATTAATTAAAAATAATGAAGTGCGATTTTTCGCAGGATGTGGTATCGTTGAGGACTCAAACCCTCAAAAAGAATGGGATGAAACTAACTTGAAGTTTATTCCTATGTTAACCGCGTTGAAACATGCTAGAAAATGAACCGCAAAATATAGCTTTTAACTGGAGTACTGTTTTTGTCCGGTCTTTATTTGAAGAAGGACTTGAACATGTTGTGATCTCTCCGGGATCCAGATCAACAGCTTTAACTTTAGCCTTTTCTGCCCACTCCGGCTTTAAGAAGCATATCAGTATTGATGAAAGGTCCGCCGCTTTTATGGCGCTGGGATTAGGGAAATCTACAGGAAAACCGGCGGTGCTTGTATGTACTTCCGGATCAGCACTTGCTAATTATTTCCCTGCGGTGATCGAAGCTTCACAATCAGGAGTTCCGATTATTATACTTAGTGCCGACCGGCCTCCACATTATCGCGGAATTGGATCTTCTCAAACCATTGATCAACTGAAAATATTCGGTAATTACCCTGTCTTTTTTCATGAGATCGGAGAACCGGATTTTAAAGGAAGGAGTCGCAAAAGATTAGAATTGGCTGCCGCACAGGCTGTTCAGGAATCAGTTGGGAAAGCCGGTGTTGCACACCTCAATTTTGCATTTTCGAAGCCTTTTGAACCGGATCCCAAATTTCTAAGGCAAGTTGAATTCGAAAACGAGAAAAGATCACGGAGGCCTTCACCTAAGTATTCTCAGGAAACAGGAAGCATTAAAATGGGGGAAATTTTCTGGTCAGATCTGATCTCTGCAGAAAAACCTCTTATTATTGTCGGACCAACTTCAAGTTCTGATCACCTCGATTTTATAACACCACTTGCACGAGTATTGGATGCTCCTATTCTTGCCGAGCCCGGATCTCAGATTCCATCTTCACGTCACACTATTCAGGGTTTTGACGGCTTCCTGAAGAACACCGACAACTGGCCCGAGCTGAATGCCGATCTGATTTTAAGATTTGGACAACAACCGGTGAGCAAAGCACTTAACCTATTCCTGGATAAGAAATCAGAGGTCATGCAGATCAGTTTTATGAATCCTGCACACTGGATCGATGGAAGTTTATCTTCTCACAAACAGATTACTCTAAATGCCCCACTTGATATACCGGAGGTTACCGGAGCTGCTGATAAAGGATGGCTAAAGAAGTGGAAAAAAACAGAGAAGGATTTTAAAAATTTCAGGGAAGAAAACTTACACCCCTCCACTCCGATAACCGACGGGTATGTATTTTCTAAAATATCCGATACCCTTCCAAAAAGATCATTTACAATGCTCTCAAACTCTTTTTCGGTGCGGGATATGTCGTTATTTGGAGAGTTTGACGGAAAAGAGATCTATGTGAATAGAGGAACTGCCGGGATCGATGGAATTACATCCACCGCGATGGGTCTTAGTCTTGCCACTGATAAACCCGGCATTTTAATGACCGGTGATATTGCTTTCCTTCATGACTCAAACGCTCTTTTAATGGCTAAAGAGATCAATCAACCATTGGTTATCGTAATACTTAATAACGGCGGCGGAACCATATTCAGAATGTTACCTGTGTTTAGATTTAAAAGTAAATACATGAAATTTTTTGAAACTCCTCAAAATGTCAAAATAGCCGCCCTCTGCCGTGCACATAATATTGACCACACTTTAGTTTCAAGGCCCGAGCAAATAGTTTCAACCCTCGAGACTCTAGTTGAACGGAAAGGTGTACATGTTATGGAATGTATTACCGGAGCCGATGAATCTATGGAACAAAGACACACTCTTTGGAATTTTAAAACCAATGCAAATTAATGAACATTCGGATCCGTGGAATTTCATATGGCTTTACTATTCATCAGGAAAATAAAGATCTCCCTTCTCTTGTGCTTCTTCACGGATTTATGGGAAGTGGACAAAGCTATGATCACTTAATTTCTGACCTAAAGGAATTTTGTAATCCTATCACCATTGATCTGCTTGGACACGGCACAACAGAAGGAGCCGAACTTCACTATCGCTTTTCGACAAAAGAACAAGTAGCGGATCTTACCAAACTGATCAGTGAGCAACTTCATCTTCCTTTATTTTTATACGGCTATAGTATGGGCGGCAGATTAACGCTGCAACTGGCATTACACCGTCCGGATCTGTATAAAGGTTTGATCCTGGAGAGCAGTACTTTTGGGATTGAGGGAGAAACAGAGCGCCAGGCCCGGCAGGCACTGGATGCAAAAAGATCCGATGATCTATTGGGGAATTTTGAAGGTTTTCTGCATAATTGGAAAAAAATGCCTTTGTTTGAATCTTCAACTGCTTCTGAGCAATTATTAGGTCAAGTGGATGAAATTCAGCAACAACAAAATCCGCTTTGGCTTGCAAACTGCCTGCAGGGCTTTGGAACAGGAACCATGCCTTGTGTACGAAGCCGATTGGCTGAAATAGCTGTAAGAGTCAACTTAATAGTTGGTGAAAAAGACTCGAAATTTGTGCACATAAACCGGCAGATGGAAAAGGAATTACCAGATGCTGAACTTCATACTGTTAAAAACGCCGGCCATCGCGTACATTTGGATCAGCCTGAGCAACTGATTACACATCTAAAATCTTTCATTCAAAAATTAGGTCAATCATGAACTGGCAAACCGTTAAAGACTACGAAGACATCACCTATAAAAAATCAAATGGCGTGGCCCGCATTGCATTTAACCGGCCTGAGATAAGAAATGCCTTTCGTCCCAAAACCGTGTTTGAGCTCTATGAAGCATTGCATAATGCCAAAGAAGACAATGACATTGGAGTTGTTTTACTTAGCGGTGAAGGGCCTTCTCCTAAAGATGGGAAATGGGCATTTTGTTCAGGCGGAGACCAAAATGTGCGTTCCAAAACCGGTTATAAAGCCGAAGATGGTATTGCCCGGTTAAATATTCTGGAAGTTCAGCGGCTCATTCGCTTCATGCCAAAAGTAGTTATCGCCGTGGTACCGGGATGGGCTGTTGGAGGTGGGCACAGTCTGCATGTTGTTTGCGACCTCACCCTTGCCAGTAAAGAACACGCCATTTTCAAACAAACCGACACTGATGTGGCCAGTTTTGACGGTGGATTTGGCTCTGCCCTGCTTGCCCGTCAGGTTGGACAGAAACGAGCTCGTGAGATCTTCTTCCTCGGGGCCAATTACTCTGCACAAGAAGCTTTTGAAATGGGCATGGTGAATAAAGTGGTTCCCCATGATAAATTAGAAGAGGTGGCGTATGAATGGGCTCAAGAGATCTTGACGAAAAGTCCTACCGCAACCAAAATGGCCAAATTTGCCTTAAATGCCATTGATGACGGCATGGTTGGACAACAGATATTTGCCGGTGAAGCTACGAGGTTGGCTTATATGACCGATGAAGCTGAAGAAGGTCGCAATGCCTTCCTTGAAAAACGGAAGCCGAATTGGGACAAATTTGACCGGTCTCCTTCTTGATTCGTTAATCGTTAATCGTTAAAAAGTGGTTTTTTCAGCCTATTTAAAACAGAAAATTTTAGGATATAGCTTATGCAAATTCAGCACAAAACTACTGAAACAAAGGGCGCTTTCTTTATCGAGAAAGATGGAAAACGTATTGCGGAGATGACCTATTCCAAAGCCGGGAAAACAAAGATCATCATTGACCATACCGAGGTTTCGGATGAAGGTCGCGGTAAAGGTTACGGCAAACAATTGGTCAAGGAAGGAGTTGAATTCGCCCGGGAGAATGATCTGAAGATCATGCCGCTTTGCCCCTTTGCAAAGGCCATCATTCAAAAAACTCCTGAATTTCAGGATGTGCTTTAGAGGTCATTCGTGCCTGATAGCATCTACCGGAGTTAAATTTGCTGCTTTCCATGCAGGGTATGTTCCAAATATCATGCCCACCAGAACGGCCACAACCAGCACTACAAAAACGGTTCCGAGACTAAGTGCAGCCTGAAAATTGAAATCCGTGAAGCGATTGATGAGCTCCACCAATCCAAAAACTCCCAGCACTCCCACTACCCATCCAATGATACAACCCACTATAGAAATTGTCACAGACTCAGAAATAAACTGTAATACAATATCTTTTTTGCGTGCACCTGTAGCTTTTCGAATACCGATTTCTTTGGTTCTCTCCGTTACCGAGATCAGCAACACATTCATAATCCCAATTCCACCTACCAATACTGATATTCCCGTGATTGCTCCCATCACCAGTTTAAAAACAAGGATTCCCTGACTTAACTGCTGTACTCGTCCTTCATAAGTGAATATTGAAAAAGCCTCCCTGCCATCTTCATAATTTTCATCGAGCCAATTCTCCAGGGTACTTTTCATTACAGGAATATCCTCCACTTTTCGGCTTTTAAAAACCATATTGGGTGCATTGCTGTTTTTTATATTTTTTTGATACGCACTGAATGGAATTAAAGCCTTCGCTCCCTGCGAATCATCCTTCAAAATCCCAATAACTTCATACGAAACACCTTCAAAGGAAATGGAATCTCCGAGCAGATCTTCTGGATCATCAGACCATTTTCTTGCGAGTTGGATAGTTAGTACCGTCTTATTTGATGCATTTTCTACATCTTCTCTGTTATAATAGCTTCCAATTACTTCTGCTTCTGTAAATTGCGGGATATTCTCCAGAGTGGCCTGAATATAGATGGCAACCGATGAATCTTTATAAGTTGCCATTCTGGAACTTTGAACGATAAGATCTGTGTATCCCCATTGGCTCAGTTGTTCTTCAACCATTCTGGCTTCTTGTATTCCCAGCTGGTATACCGTATCCCTGGGAACACGGACATCATCAACCACATCTATGGTTTTTGGTGTAAGGCTCATCATTTGTACTGAAGTAGTCGTTTCGATCTGCTCCCTGCCGGTCTGCTCCAAGCCGTCTCCCAAAGCTAAAATCGCGACCAAAGAGGCCACTCCGATAATAATACCCAGGGTTGACAGAAAAGTGTGAAGTGGATTCGCTTTTATATTTTGAAGGGCGATGGATACTGATTTATATATCTGCTGCATACATTATTTTTTTGTTACCGATCTATATACGTCGGTTTCAAGCCCCGGTTTCAAAAACAAAAAAAGGTCCCGGTTTTCCATACCGCGACCTTTACAAATGGCAGGAAATGATCTCTATCACATCGAATCAAATCCTCCGGCCGACATGATCGCTCCCATAAATACGAAAGCAAAAATTAGATAAAGCACAAAGAATGCTGCAAATATTATTAGTGTGGCCTGTGCCCAGTTCTTTTTATTTGGATTGGTGCTGTCGCTAAATGACCATACCAATAGCATAATAAATCCTACCATTGGTATAAAGGAAATGAGTACTGAGATGACCCAATCCTTTAAACTCATTACCGGTGCAGCTTCCCTTTGTATATGATCCATTTGTATCTCCGTTTATTTTAAGTGAAG
The DNA here is from genome assembly GCF_035704785.1 of Gracilimonas sp. Taxonomy (GTDB): domain Bacteria; phylum Bacteroidota; class Rhodothermia; order Balneolales; family Balneolaceae; genus Gracilimonas. The sequence goes on from NZ_DASSWP010000182.1 coordinate 17,563, forward strand.
GGAGAATATGTACAAACGGAAAGATTCTTACAAGTCGGGATTCATCAAAGTTTTAGCTATCTGATCTGAATAGTCATGCTGTAGATTTCGGATGCAATCTCAAAGTGAGCATCTCCCCAGGAAGCTGGGCCAAATCTGCCTCGTGCATTATTTGAAAATCCATAAGCTTCTTTGGGTATTCGAAGGAAATTAGTATCCAATTCACCATTTATATTTTTGTCATGATAGACCGCGATGGCATAGTTTCCGTAGGGCAATTCTTCCTCATCCCAGGTCAAAGTCGTACCTTTTACAGGAAGCACTACGGCATGTAAAGGCTCCTCTTTTCTTTTGTAAGCCTCTTCCGAATCAAAAACAGCGATGCGTATCTCTCCTTTCGCCTCTTCTATCCCCTCGATCACAAGTTCAAAAGCAGCACGCTTTTCTTCAGGGTAAGAAATTTCCTGAGCTGATACTGGCAAAGCCAGAAGTAAAAAAATAAACGCACTAATAAAACTCTTCATAAATTATTCCGATAAATACATTCTTTGGTGCGGAAACAATAAGTTATAAAACCTTTAGTTCTCAAAATAGTTTCGCCCCGTTTTTTACAGGTTTTTCAGGAACGGCTAAAACCACTCTTTCTTGTTCATCGGGAAATCCTGTTACCAAACATTCCGACATGAATGGACCAATTTGCTTTGGTGGAAAGTTAACTACCGCTACCACTTGTTTGCCTTTCAGCTCATCCAACCGATATAATTCAGTGATCTGTGCAGATGATCTTTTGATACCTATTTCCTCTCCAAAATCGATGGTCAATTTGTAGGCAGGTTTTCGGGCTTCCAGAAATTCTTCCGCCTTTGTGATAGTTCCAACTCTTAGTTCTACCTGCTCAAATTCATTCCAGTTTATCTGTTTCATTTTTTAGGCTGAAATTAAAAAACCCTGTCTCCTTTCGAAAACAGGGTTTGAAAATAAATGATCGGGGTTGGTTTTATTTAATAAACAGCATCTCACGATAAACCGGCAATGGCCAGTAGTCATCAGCAACATAGCGCTCAAGAAAATCGATGGAATCACGAATATCTTTCATAACCGGAAGTACTTCGGATTCCACTTTTACCGCATGCTCTGCAGTATCTTTATACTTAAGTTTGGATTGTACATCTGCTAAGTTATCCAAAGCTGAACCCAATTTATTCAGCTCATTATTAACCTTGGTGAGCATGTTTCTGGAACCGGAGTTATCAAGTCCCAGTGCATCAGCTTTCTCCACAGCCTTAGCCAGTTCACCAATATATCGCACCGTAGCAGGATAGATCATGGTCTTTGCTATCGACTCAATGGTATCCACTTCGATGGTTCTGGAGGTGATGTACTGTTCGGTCCAGATTTCTTTTCGGGAATGCATTTCCTTTTCATTAAGAACCTTGTATTTTTTAAAAAGCTTCACATTCTCTTTTTTAGTGAGATATGGAATGGCTTCCGGGGTAGTCTTTAAATTCAGCAATCCTCTTTTCTTCGCTTCTTTTTGCCAGTCATCAGAATAACCGTCACCGTTAAAGATTCCCGGCTTACATTCATTCAAACGGGCACGAAGTACACTCGCCAATGCTTTTTCAATGGAGTCTCCCTTCTTCGCTTTCTTAAGATCTTTGGTCATGTCTTCGATCGCTTCCGCAATAACGGTGTTCAACACAACGATCGGGAATGATGGAGACTGATTTGAACCCAATGCGCGGAATTCAAATTTATTTCCCGTGAAAGCAAAAGGTGAAGTTCGGTTTCGATCTCCGGCGTGTTTAGGAAGGTTAGGAAGAACCGGAGTTCCCAAACCAAGCAATCCTCCCTGTTTCGAGCTTTTCGCACCGCCATTGATCAGCTGTTCTACAATATCCGCAAGCTGATCTCCAATGAAAGAAGAGATGATAGCCGGAGGAGCTTCATTGGCTCCCAAACGATGATCATTCCCGGCATGCGCTACAGAAACTCTTAGCAGATCCTGGTGACGATATACCCCCAACATCACCGCTGTAAAGAAAAACAGAAACTTCATATTTTCGTGCGGACTTTCACCGGGCTCCAGTAAATTATCTCCTTCAGCGGTAGAAAGAGACCAGTTCAGGTGTTTACCGCTTCCATTGAGTCCGTCAAATGGCTTTTCATGCATCAGACATTCAAGTCCATACTTCTTGGCAACTTTTTTCAAAACCATCATGGTTAACTGCTGATGGTCGGCAGCAACGTTTGCCAGCTCAAAGATCGGGGCTAACTCATACTGACTTGGAGCCACTTCATTGTGTCGGGTCTTAACAGGAACACCAAGCTTATAAAGTTCTTTCTCGGCATCCAGCATAAAAGACAGAACCCTTTCGGGAATAGATCCAAAGTAATGATCATCAAGTTCCTGTCCGCGCGGAGGTTTTGCTCCTACCAAGGTTCTGCCGGAAGTCAAAATATCAGGTCGACGATATACAAATTCCTGATCGATAAGAAAATATTCCTGCTCGCATCCAACAGTAGAATTCACTCGCTTCGACTCAACTCCAAAAAGCTTAAGTGCTTCCTTTGCAGCTTTGTTCAATGCATCATTGGAACGCAGCAGTGGTGTTTTATGATCCAAAGCTTCCCCTTTCCAGGAAGCAAAAGCGGTGGGAATGCAGAGATAGGTCCCTTTTTGATTCTCCACAATAAAGGCCGGAGATGTTGGATCCCAGGCCGTGTAACCGCGAGCTTCAAAGGTGGGTCTCAAGCCCCCGCTGGGGAAACTCGATGCATCCGGTTCACCCTGAATAAGATCCTTCCCTGAAAACACTGCCATGGCACCGCCTCCCTGATTCGGGGTAATAAAACTGTCGTGCTTTTCAGCGGTAGAACCGGTAAGCGGCTGAAACCAGTGTGTATAGTGAGTGGCTCCCTTTTCGGTTGCCCAATCCTTCATTGCCAAAGCTACGGCATCTGCAACGTCAATATTCAGAGTTTGCCCTTCATCAATCGTTTTTTGAAGATCTTTCCATGCGGATTTTGGGAGTCGCTCTTCCAGCTTATCAAGGGTAAGAGTATTCTGCCCGAAGATCTCCGGGATATCCATCGTAGATCTTTCTGTTTTACCCGGACGAAAGTTTCGGGCAGCAGCTAAATTATCATATCGTTGAATCGCTTTGGCCATATTTCTTAAAAAAGTTTAGTTATTAATTAAAAATGACAACCAAATATAAAGTTATTTCTTTCTTTTACTCAATTTATTTAGACAATTATTTTTTAACAATTAATTTAAACAGGGTTTATTTACTATTACCTTAATTAATTTTGTTAAAACCGCTTCCACTCTCATTTTTGCTTAATTTATTCTTTCATAAAACAATCATTGCTTCACTTTTTAAGCCACACCCAAAAACAGTATCTTTCCACAAGAAGTTATCCACACAGATTCACAAAATTATTTTCATTTGAGTTCATCAAAATTGAGTATTTGGATCGAAGCGGCCCGCCCTCAAACCTTAGCCGCTGCAATAGTCCCTGTTTTAGTTGGAGCCTCCCTTGCCTTTCAATCAGGATTACTGAACTGGCCCAATACCATCGTTGCTTTGGCCTGCGCCATGCTTATTCAAATAGGTACAAATTTCGCCAACGATTATTTCGACTTTGTGAAAGGATCGGATACGGATGAACGCATTGGATTCCGGCGTGCTACTGCAGCCGGACTCACCACCCCGAAACAAATGCTGAATGCTACCATCATGACTATGACTCTGGCCTTCTTTTTAGGATTATATCTGGTATGGTCAGCCGGCTGGATCATATTGATCATAGGGTTACTTTCCCTCCTTTTTGGCATTCTTTACACAGGCGGGCCTTTTCCCCTTGGCTATAATGGTTTGGGTGATCTGTTTGTATTCATTTTCTTTGGGATCGTAGCTGTTATGACCACCTATTATGTAAATGCACTGGAATGGTCGGAATCTTCTTTCTGGGCCTCATTGGCGGTGGGTGCTTTGTGTGTGAACATTCTTGTAGTCAATAATCTAAGAGATGTGGAACAGGACAAAATATCCGGGAAGAAAACTCTCGGCGTGTTATTTGGGGAGAACATTTTGAAAATTGAATACACCCTTATGATATTACTGGCCTATGCTATTCCTCCACACTTTTTTGTGCAATTCGATTATAGCATTTGGATATTCCTGCCAATACTTGCCCTCCCTCTTGCTGCCTATTACGTCTACAGGATCTGGACCGAAGAAGACAAAAAGCAGTTAAACCCCATGTTGGAGAAAACGTCTCAATTCATGGTTCTTTTTGGATTGCTGTTCTCTATTGGTATTATGTTGAACTGATGCTAAAGCTCTATACATATCACATTCCTTTTACTTCCCCCTTTCGGGTAGCCGGGAATGAGTTTAGTCATAGAGAAGGCATCAT
>NZ_DASSWP010000141.1:0-4191 GCF_035704785.1 Gracilimonas sp.
AGCACCATAGAAACAAAGATGATGAAGATAACTCAGATTTCATTTTGGAATGAGGACCGGGACTTTCAGTCCCCAATCAAACCCCTGCACTTTCAGTGCAGGGTGGTTTAGTCTTGGAATGACTTCTTGTATGGCGGCACGACCTACCTGATTAAGGTCAAATATGTATTGACCTCCCTTCATGGACTTAAACAAGTATTCGACAGAAAGTCTTGCATTAGCTACTTTCTCTATTTCTTTTATTTGTTCTTCTGTGAGTACTTCTCCGTTGTTAATATTTATTTCATTGCAAGACCACCACTCTACATCAAAGGGAAATTCTTCAAGAGAACCATTAATGGGAATAATACAAGCAAAAGGAATGAGCATGATTTCTTCAGAAAACCCCTGATCTGTTTCCACCAGTAAAGAAGTAGGCAGCCAGTTTAAGTGGGGAGTAGAATCTTGGTAAGTAACCTGAAATCGTAGTGCAGGTTCTTGTACAACGATATAGGGTGATTCGGGGTCATGAACAAGGTCAATCTGTGGTGCTTCCTCTATACAAAATTGTGTAGGGGTGCCTTCTTCAGGGAAGTTTTTTTCAGAGATATCAACACAGCCTTCCTCGCTATTAGAGACACCGCAACTAATTATTAAAGCCGCTATTGTGAATAGAAACAATCTTGATATTCTCATCTCCTTAACCGTAAATTTTAATGAATCCTTTGTTAAATAAGTTAAAAAACAAGAAAAGAGGCAAGAATTTCTAATTTATGTAAACAAGAAAGAGCGTAATTACAAATTTTATAGAGTCTGTTTTAGGCTTACAGCAAAGGTTTATTGGTTTCCTTTAGAATCCGATTTTATAATGTATTTCCGGAATTTACCGGGAATCATGGTACATAAAAAAAGGCTCGCTGCCATCGGCAGCGAGCCTTTTAAACTTTGTTTACTCTAGCTGTTCAGCTTAGTTGTTAGGCTGATACTTGAGTGTGCTAATTGGATGTGACTCAGCACGGCGGTTTCTTTCACAACCAGGAGTGTTTGCATCCATTTCGGATTCTGTACACTCAACCGGTGCTTTACCTAAACCGCGAGATTCAATGCGGTCTTCAGAAATGCCGTTTTCAGTGTAATAGTCTACAACAGCATTGGCACGTCGCAAGCTCAAACGTAAGTTGTATTGATCTCCACCAACATGATCAGTGTAAGCATCAACACGAACGCGAAATGCAGGAGCATCTTTGAGAATCTCTACATTTTCAGCAAGTATTGCTTCTGCATCACTGCGGATGTCAGAACGATCAAAGTCAAAGTTGATAGTTCCGAAGGCATCGCCATCAAGATACATAGGGTCGCTGCCATCAGTAGGGTTGGTACCCATATCAATTTCTTGCATGTCGGTAAATCCATCACCATCAGAGTCTGCGTTGTTAGGATTAGTGTCATGAGTCATTATTTCGTCATAATCATTAATCCCGTCACCATCTGAATCTGTGTTATTAGGATCAGTATTATATTCGTTTACTTCATCCCCGTCAGAAAGTCCGTCACCATCAGTGTCAGTATCATTAGGGTCAGTATTGTAAGAGTTTACTTCGTCTCCATCCGAAAGTCCGTCACCGTCGGTGTCAGCACTGTTAGGATCAGTTTCATAGGTATTTACTTCTTCACCATCAGTGAGCCCGTCATCATCGGTATCAGCACTTAAAGGATTGGTTTCATATGTATACATCTCATCATAATCATTTAAGCCATCTTCGTCAGTGTCTAATGTCCGAAGGGTTTCTTCATCAAGCGACTGTAAATACTCGAGCGTACGCTCGGATGGTGCAAGTAATTCTTCAGTTCCTGAGCAACTGGTCATAAAGACCATTACTAAAGAAACCAAAGAAAGAGTTAGGATAGATTTTAAATTTGTCATCTTCTTGGGTTACGGTTAGAATTAAGTTTTTGAATGTTTGATGCTAAAATAGGGGTTTAACTAAGAATTTAAAAGAGTTTTTACGAACTAGAAGTATATTTTTAAACATAAGGCTAATTAACTTCATATCTAATTTACAATTAAATAAATTGATAGTGTTTATTGGGAGATAAAATATTTATTATTAGGATCCAAATTTAAGGGGCTATAGCTCAGCTGGCTAGAGCGTCGCGCTGGCAGCGCGAAGGTCCGGGGTTCGAATCCCCGTAGCTCCACAAAGCCTTTTTCCAAGACTCGGAGAAAGGCTTTTTTTATGTTTTTTAGATTTATTGGTACCCGTAATTTTATGCTCACAAATATTAGAGTATTATGGTAAACTTGTTTGTATGCAGCTATTACTTTAAAATGCATTCATCATATAATAACCGGAGTTAAAAATGTTTGAAAGATATATTAAAGTCTATGCTGCATTTTTTTTACTTGTATTAGTAAGTGTTGTTCCCAAAGAGTTTGTTTATGCTCAACAAATTAACCTTCAGTTAGAACAAAGTGCAACGTTAGAGAATTCACAAGTTTTGAGTTTTTCTACTTTAGGGCTCAATAGTGACGGAACAGGTTCTGTATTGATATCAGGTTTTATAGAGAATTTGGGCAGAGAAGTTGCCGATAATTTATTCCTGGAAATAACAATTAGTGCAGCAAGATCCGGCGATCTCGTTAAATTAATATCAAGTTCAAGCCAGCCCTTCTCTTTAGAACCTTTTCAGGCTGTTTATGTTACAAATAACGACATAGCTAATGACAGAATTCCCGGCGTTAAAGAAGGGCTTGACCTTTCAGGAGGGCTTACTCCTGAGGGAGATGAATTTTTGAGTAATTTGTCAGGAACAACAACTTTTCCCAGAGATATTTATTCCATAGAGGTTATAATTTTTAGGGTTACCGATGCAACCGGCAGACAAGATTTAGCCCGGAGTGTTATTGATGTTGGGGGTGGACTTTTATCATCATTTAATGGAAGTGAAGTATACCTGAAAGCTCCCGGAGATATTGTTGGGGGTACGGTCGAGATCACCAATCCATACCCCCAGTTCAGCTGGGAAGGACCTAATAATGTGACCTATAGATTGCTGGTAGTAGAAAAAGATAGTGAAGAAAGTCCCGAGTCTTTACTTCAAAGTGCAAAAAGTTCTGTTTCAACCCGGGCGGGCGGATCTTTATTTGAGTTTGAGAATCTGGACATTTTGGTAGATGGCACAACATATCAATACCCGTCATCGGGGGCGCAACCACTCGAACGAGGAAAAACATATTATTGGCGTGTCATAACTGACATACGAACCGGGGGGGGCATTGAGGAGATCTCTTCAGAAATATGGAGTTTTACACTTACCGGAGTTGCCCAGGCATTAGAGACAGCCCCGACCTCCCAGGAGGTGATAAATGCAATTGTTCAATTGATTGGGGAAGATGCATATGAGAACTTGCTGTCAGAGGGGTTCCGGTTATCAAGTATCAATTATGACGGTGAAGAGTTTACCGGCCCTGCGGCTACTTTGAAGCTTGAAGAATTGCTCCAGCGTATCAGGGATGAAGAGATCATTTTGACAGGTAATTGAGAAGTTTATGAAAAAAGCATCGAGAAAAATATTGTACTGTGCAATTGCTCTTACTGTGATGATGGGCATAGTTTCAGAGGAAATAGCTGCATTTCAAGAAGAGAGGCATATTGGGGTGGTTCGGAGATTTAAACCGTACGTGACGGTCAGTAACATGGATATTGATAAATCCATAAAATTGAATTTATCAGAAAATATTGGGGAAAAGCTATTCAGCGGTGACAGCTTGTCAACTGATGATACTGGTTTTGCTTTAGTTTTTTTTATGGACAGAAGTATAGCAAAAGTGAAGCCTAACTCATTACTCATCATAAATGGTGAGGTTGGAATAACAAATAGAGTAAGTAATACGAGGATCAATTTAAAACAAGGTGAGATCTTTTTGAATGTAGAACCACAAGGTAATAATGATTTTGAGGTGAGTACTGACCGATCGTTCGCTTCTGTTAAAGGAACTGAATTTGGTTCTAAATCCGATGGCTATACCTGGGTTGAAAATGGTCAGGTAGATATAACAGCGATGAATTCAGGAGAAACGGTTTCTTTGTTTGACATGATGTTTGCTCAGGTTGATGAGGAAGGGAATAATATTGATACCGGTACTTTAACAGAAGAAGAATTAGATGCTCTGAATAAAGGGTACGATGAAATGGACCGGGATCTGATCCG
>NZ_DASSWP010000034.1:0-6787 GCF_035704785.1 Gracilimonas sp.
CGAGGTGCAATGGCAGCGTGCTCACGACTGGATCCCTGTGCGTAATTCTCGCCGGCAATGACCATGTGTCCGCCGTGTTCTGCTTTGGCTTCGAGCGCTCTGTCGTGGAAATTCTTATCCACTACATCCAGGGTAAATTTACTGATCTCCGGGATGTTACTTCGGAATGGCAGCACTTCCGCGCCAGCTCTCAGGATCTCATCTGTCGAAATATCGTCGCCCATTTTCAATAACACCGGGACTTCGAAATCATCGAGTTCATCAAAATTCGGCATGGTTGAAATATTTGGCCCTTTTTTGATCTCACCTCTTTCTTCCATGGGAACCGGCTCTTTCAACATATCCGTATTTACGATTGGATTTTCAAGGTCCACAAACTGCGGATATTTCATACCATACAATTTTTCCAGATCTCGGGGATCGGTGATCTTGCCGGTCAAGGCTGAAGCTGCTGCCGTTTCAGGACTTACCAGGAATACTGAATCTTCAGGAGTTCCGGATCGATCCGGGAAGTTACGCGGAACGGTCCGTAAACTATTTTGTCCCGATGCAGGGGCTTGTCCCATTCCGATACAACCGTTACACCCGGCCTGGTGAATCCGCGCTCCGGCTTGCACGAGGTGAAACATCACATCGTTCTTCACCATGTTCTCGATGATCTGGCGTGAGGTGGGGTTGATATCCAATGACACATTTTCGTGCGCCATTTTATCTTTTACAATTTCAGAAACCATCCAAAAATCACGATAACCCGGATTGGCTGAAGATCCCACATATGCCTGATAGATAGGCTTGCCTTCCACTTCCCGAACCGGAACCACATTGCCGGGACTACTTGGAAGGGCGATCAACGGTTCAAGATCATCCAGGATCAATTCTTCGTATTTGTCATATTCAGCACCTTCATCGGCCACCAGTTCAACAAAATCATCGCCTCTGCCCTGGGTAGTCATAAAACGGCGAACCTCTTCATCGGCAGGAAAAACGGTAGTTGTGGCCCCCATTTCCGTGCCCATATTGGCAATCACATGGCGATCCATGGTGGATAGATTTTTCAATCCTTCCCCAAAATATTCGATCACATATCCTTTAGCTCCATCCACATCATAACGGCGGAGCATTTCAAGTACCACATCTTTTGCGCTAACCCAATCCGGGAGATTTCCCTTAAGTTCAACGCCCAACACTTTCGGCATTTTGATGTGCATCGGCTCGCCCGCGATGGCAAAAGCAACATCAAGGCCTCCGGCACCAAGAGCTAACATTCCCATACAACCTGATGCAGGCGTGTGACTGTCGGATCCGGCAAGGGTCTTCCCCGGAATGGCAAATCGCTCTGTCTCAATTGGGTGACTTACTCCATTCCCGGGGCGACTAAACCACAAACCAAATCGTTCAGCAGCAGATTTCAGAAACAGGTGATCATCCGGATTCTTGAAATCCGTTTGCAGGAGATTGTGATCAACATACTGGCAAGATATCTCGGTTTTAGCGTCAACCAGCTCCATGGCTTCCAGTTCCAGCATCACCAAAGTTCCGGTGGCATCCTGGGTGAGTGTTTGGTCTATTTTGAGCCCTATCTCTTCTCCCGGTATCATTTCCCCTTCTTGCAGATGGTCCTTAATTAATTTCTGTGTGACGTTCAGTGGCTTACTCATAGTTACCTTGTTGTTTGATATCTGTTTAACTTCTACTATCATAACTTCATAGTAATCCAAATGGTTCAGTTATTTTGAATTTTAACGTAGAATTCTATTTCGATAAAGCACTGCCCCACATAAAGAAGTGGTGGTTCTCCATAGTATGTATTCCTTTCTGCTGGGTTCTGGCGGAACAATTCTGGATGGCATTGAAATGGAATATATCTTTTGCCTGGATGTACCCCTATCCTTTTTTCTTAACTCCCTTCTTCTTTTTCATCGACAATTTCCTACTTATAATACATGAAGCAGGTCATACTTTTTTTGGGTTTCTGGGAGCGAGGTTTATTGGAATTTTGGGCGGAACACTTTTAGAGATACTCCTTCCATTCTGTATTTTTGTATACGGATGGTGGGATCGCAAAAGATTTTCGGCACAACTGGGTTTGTTGCTGACTGCTTTTGCCTGGTTTGAATCTGCCGCTTATGCAGCTGATGCTTTAGAAAGAAGAATGCCACTTATAGGCGGACTCCCTAAATCAGCCCACGATTTCTACAATATGTTTACGATGAAAGGACTAATGGATGATCACATGGCTATTGCCTGGACAATGTACTGGATCGGGATCATCGCACTGATCCTGTTTTTTGCTTATCCCCTGCTAGAGCGAAAAAAGTATGATTATGTGGATATTGAGATCGATGTGTAAGGAATCACAAATCAACCCCGAACCCGATCTGATGGATTACCCATCTGATCGATGAATTAGGCTTCGGTAGTTAGACATGGAATAAGTTCAGGGCAAGTTGTTCGAATCAAGCAATCGGTCAGACGGCTTGAAGCCGGCAGACCGAGAGGCAGGTTGCACATTCTCGAACCCGATCTGACGGATAACCCGTCTGATCGATGAATTAGGCCCCGGAAGCCAGACATGGAAAAAGATCAGGCCAAGGTACCCAAATCAAGCAATCGGTCAGACGGGCTTGGAGCCATGAGACCGAGAGGTAGGTTAAACAGAACTATTTCTTCATTTTTTTACTTACCGGAGCCAATTTTGAGGAGTTCATTTATTATCTTCATGCCGTGAACCTCAAAAGAAAATGCAATGATCCCAAAGGAAATTCTTAAAAAGATCCGCAAGCTTGAAATTCAAACAAAGGGTATCGTAAATACTTTGTTTGGCGGCGAATATCAGTCTGCTTTTAAAGGCCGCGGAATGGAATTTTCGGAAGTTCGAGCCTACACGTACGGGGATGACATCAGGCAAATTGACTGGAACGTAACAGCGCGTACCGGCGACCCTTTTATAAAGATATTTGAGGAAGAAAGAGAACAAACACTGATGTTGTGTATCGACATCTCTCAAAGCGGTACCTTTGGCAGCCAGAGTCAAAGTAAAATGGATCTTGCCATCGAACTTTGCGCTGTTTTGGCTTTCAGCGCAATTAAAAACAGCGATAAGGTCGGACTTGTTCTCTTCAGTGACCATATCGAGAAAGTAGTTCCTCCAAAAAAAGGCCGAACCCACGTTTTACGCCTTATCCGTGAACTTTATACCACAAAACCTACCGGTACGGGTACAGATATTGCAGATGCACTTTCCTACATTAACCGACTTTTGGACAGAAGGGCCATCGTAGTTTTGGCTTCTGATTTTCAGGATGACAATTTTGAGAAACAGCTTCGAATTACCAATCAAAAACACGATTTGGTAAGCATAATTATCAGTGATCACTTGGAAGATAAACTGCCCGACATTGGATTGGTCAAGATCAAAGATGCTGAAACAGGGGCTGAAAAATTAATTGATACATCCAGCGAGAAAGTGCGTAAAGCTTATGAGATCCGACGAATGAAACAAAAAGCTTATATCCACGACAAGATGCTAAAAATGAAGATCGATGCAGTTGAAGTACAAACCAACGAATCTTATGTACAGCCACTGATGAATTTCTTCAAAAGACGGGGTAGCCGGTACTGATTTTTTGTCTTATCTATTTCAATTTTTAGAAAGAACCGAAGCTACTTTTTCCTGACCCTTTATTTCTTTCATTTGTTCTTTTAAACGATTCATCACATCCTCAAATTCACTTCTCTCTGATTCATCTATGGCCTTAGATGGTGGAAGATCTAAAGTCAATGGATTTACCGGCTTCCCATTCTTGTAGATCATATAGTGCAAATGTACTCCGGTTACTCGGCCCGTTCGACCTACATAACCAATTACCTCTCCCTGACGCACTCTTGTACCAGGTGTAATCCCTTTGGCAAACCCATTTAAGTGTAGATAAGCTGTAGTATAAGTACCATTGTGACGGATCTTAACTATATTCCCGTTGGCGCCTCTGTACTGAGCCTCTGTCACTTGTCCATCACCTACCGATAAAACAGGAGTTCCAATTGGGGCAGCATAATCCACTCCTGTGTGTGGCAATCTTCTTTTTAGCACCGGGTGAAATCTATTTCTGTTAAATGCCGAACTAACCCTTTGAGAGAATTTGAAAGGAGCTTTAAGCAACGCTTTCTGAACTCCATTCCCTTCACTATCGTAAAAACCAATGCTCTTCTCACCCTCAAAGTAATAGGCATCGTATATTCTACCGTTATGCTCAAATTGAGCGGCAAGGATCTCACCTATACCATATGGTTTACCATCTACAAACTGCTTTTCGTAAATCAGCTTGTAGTTGTCACCGGGATATAATCTGAAAAAATCAATCTGCCATGCAAAGATCTCACTCAGTCGGTTGGCTATAAGAATATTCCTTTCCTGGGCAACAAGTGATTCATATAAAGAAGAATTAATTACTCCTGAAGCTTTCAGGATCTTTTTTTCAATCTCTTTCTGCCCCGTTTTGACTTTGATGTCATTTCCCCATTCAAATATTACATAATCAAGGGCGTCTTTATGAAGGATCAATCGGTAAGGCTGAGAATCTTTTGAATTCTTATAAACGATGTATCGCTGTCCCGGTCTAACGCGATTACTTTGAAAAACCCCTTTCGCTTTTTTATTGATTTCATAGATAACCTGAGGTGATACGTCCATATCCCTCAAAATAAGATATAAACTCTCATTCCTTTTGACGCGTCCTTCTTCAACTTTAGCGTTTAGGATATTGTACCCGTAAGAATCGAGCTGCACATCTTCTTTAATTTCCACTACGTTATCTGCGGAAATTTTAAACTCCGGGGGAGTTTCATCACTTGTTAAATTAAGTACGAGTGCGAGGGTAATAACTAATAAGGACGTAATTATCCCTATTCCCAACTTTGACCTGATATTCACCATTAAAAATCTGTAGATTTATTTTGTGAAATGATAAGGATTAATACGCTTCTTTCATAAAAAGTCTGGGTACTTAGTTTTGCAAAATATTTACATCACAATGTTATATTTTCAGCCCATCAATTAAAACTTAATATGGTGTGTTAAATTTGATGAAAATCATCTCGTTAAAGCCCGGTGTTTTATCCCTGTTTGTTTTATGGGCTTCATTGTTTTTTTCGGTCAGCGTGACTGCGCAATCAGTACAAACAAGAGTTAGTACCGATTCACTGACCATTGGTGATACATTTAAACTTTCCCTAATCCTTCAGCTGGATAGAGAATATCTAAAAGTCGAATTCCCGGACACCAACTCTTTCCCTCCCTCTACCGAACTAATTCAGCGGCAACAATTCAAAATATCAGAATTCAGTGACAGCCTTACTTATAACCTTCAATTTTTCGGTAATGAAGATCTTCAGATCAGTTCACTTCCTGTTCGATTATATTCATCAGATGATACCACCGTTATCTATTCGGATCCTATACTGTTAAATTTTAAAACCGTGGTAGCTGAAGGCGATACCAGCTTGAAGGCCATGAAACCCATTTACGAATTTCCCCGCATGTGGTGGCCGTGGATCTTAGCCGGTTTATTGATCGCCGGGTTTCTGTTATGGTGGTATAAATTCAGAGAAGAACCTGAGAAAATTGAAGAAGAACCGGAACCTGAGATCAAACCATTTCACAATCCTATTAAGGAACTTGAAAAGACACTCGTTTACATTAAGAAAGACTCAAATGTGGTGGAATCTAAGAACTTCAAACTCTTTTACAGTCAAATTGGTGATGCTATCAGAACCTATTTTGAGGAATTGTATAAGATCCCGGCTTTGGAATCTACTTCTAATGAACTCCTTCGATATTTAGAAGCATATGGAGTTGATGAGACCATGACAGAAAAAACCCGTGTTGTATTGCGAAAAGCCGACTTGGTTAAATTTGCCAAGTTCACCCCTACTTTAGAGGATGCTTGGAAGACACATGATCACGCAATTGAATTCATGGAACGGGCAAAATTAGCAGATGCAGCCAGAGTCTCGCGGCTTAAGGCAAAGTATAATAAGCAGTTCAAGCCTACTCCGGAACAACAAAAAAGTGAGGAAGCATAATGGAATATGCAAATCCACAATGGTTTTGGGCTTTACTGATCTTGCCGGTTCTGATCGGTTGGTACATTTACCAATACTTTTTCAACAAACAGGTTTCCCTTACTTTTTCTTCACTAAATTTATTGGATGACTTACCGGGGAATTGGAAGGCTCACCTCCATTGGGTTCAGGCTGGTTTAATATGGACAGGAATTGCCCTCCTTATCATAGCACTTGCACGGCCTCAGGAACGGCTAACTACCGTAGAACGTAATGCTGAAGGAATTGACATCGTGATGGTTTTAGATATGTCAACCTCAATGAGGGCTGAAGATCTGAAACCAAATCGGTTTGAAGCTGCCAGAGAAGTTGCTAAAGATTTTGTGGATAAAAGAAATACCGACCGTATAGGCTTGGTGTCTTTTGCCATGAAAAGTTTTACGGTTGTACCGCCTACGCTCGACTACAGGTTACTTAAAGATCTTATTGACGACCTCGAAATGGGTATCATTGAAGATGGTACCGCTATTGGAATGGGTATTGCTACCGCAGTGAATCGCCTGAAGGAAAGTGAAGCTGAAAGTAAGGTGATCATTTTATTGACAGACGGGCAGAATAATGCAGGTGAAATTGATCCTGTAACTGCCGCCGATCTTGCCCTAACATATGGTATCAAAATTTATACCATCGGAGCCGGAACCCGTGGGACTGCCCCCTATCCTATTCA
>NZ_DASSWP010000005.1:0-8109 GCF_035704785.1 Gracilimonas sp.
GTCTCATATGTTAAGGTATCAAAATTCATTAACGGGCAAAAGATTGCATAAGTAGGTTGTGATCTTTAAGCTCAGCACGTTCTATTGGAATCGAGCCAGTCTGGCACCTTTAGTATCGGTCTAAGCACTGTTTGATTACAGATGCACTCCGTCAGGTATATCCAGGCTGGTTTTTCTGCCGTTGAACCTCAACAGTACCTACAGAGTTGTTTTTTTGAGCAGATCAAAAGACAATATCGTCGATTCATGAGACAAGGTGAGCGCGACAGAATCGATCCAATCATAAATCATAGAAGTAACCATCAACCATTAAATATATTCTTTTTCATGATTGACAGTTTCGGTGCAGACATAAGCAAAGATGAGTTCAGCGTATGCCTGTTACGCTACAGCTTGCAGCAGCAAAGCCACCAAGTGATAGCACGCAAAGAGTTTGCGAACCGTCCGGGAGGCTATAAAGCCTGTTTGAGTTGGCTGCGGCGGCACGCCGGACCAACCGGCGCCATCCGGGTAAATATGGAAGCGACCGGGGTGTATTATGAGCCGCTCGCCCTATACATCCAAGAGCAGGCCTCGGATATCCACCTGAGTGTGGTATTGCCGAGCCAGGCCAAACGCTACATGCAATCGCGTGGACTACGCAGTAAAACCGATAAGATTGACGCCTACGGGTTGGCGCTAATGGGCGCCGAACGAATGCTTTCCGAGTGGGCAGGGATTGACCCGTTTTGGCGAAACCTGCGGCAGCTAACTCGCACGCGCGGGAGCTTAATGGACCAGCGCACCCAGCTTCGTAATCAAGTGCATGCCCTGGAGCACAGCGGGCAAACGGGAGGAGAAGCCGAGGAGGCACTCCACCAAGCCATAGCGGTAATAAGCCAACAGATTGACCGGCTGACCCAGCGAATATACCAGCAGTTACGCTCCTGCAAAGATCTGGCCGGCCAGATCGAGCGGCTGCGAAGCATTCCCGGGATTGGACTGCTTACCATCGCCACGGTGCTGGCCGAAACTAATGGATTTGAGCGATTTAGCTCCATTAGTCAGCTCATCAGCTATAGTGGCTATGATGTGGTGATCAGAGAATCCGGAAAGTGGGCCGGAAAGTCCAAAATTTCCAAACAAGGCTCTAAATATATTCGTCGGGCGATGTATATGCCCGCCAGTGTAGTCGTGCGAAGCGGGAAGGGGCCCACCTACGAGTTGTATCAACGGTTGGTTGGCACCCACAACATTAAGATGAAGGGGCATGTGGCGGTCCAGAGAAAACTATTAACGTACCTGTACACCCTGTGGAATAACGCACAGGTATATGATCCGCAAGTAATCAAAGACCAACAAAAGGAGCATCAAAAAAAAGTAGCCCTGCCCGAGGGCAAGGCTACCGCAGATACATCACATGCAAAAGCATCATGATGTTCTTTGAAGCAATAAAATAGGAGTTTATCTTGATTTTTAACACAGTACCTGACGGCTCTAAGTCCGCCTGATCGATTGGTAGGTTCGAGTTCTTGAGCTTTCATTATCTTGCAGATGCAAACCAAAAAGCACACTTGATCTCAAACCCACATTAAATAATAATAGCTTTTAGCTGAACGCTTTTTCTGAATGAAGGCTTATATTCAAGCATGAGTAACAGCGAGAAAAAAGAAAAGAAATCCATTAAATCGCTTTGGCTGACGCTGAAGCAGATCTTTGCGTTAAGCAAACCCTATCGGCTGCGGTTTTATACGGCAACGGTTGCGGCAATATTGGCTTCTGCTGTTTGGCTGACCGTGCCGCTGGGCCTTCGCGAATTACTGGATGCGGTGTTTGAGACCGGTGATAATGAGCTGTTGAACTTGCTTGCGATCGGACTTTTTGGGCTTTTTATCTTGCAGGCTGCTTTTTCCTTTTTTGGAAATTACCACCTGGAATGGGTGGGAGAGCGGGTAATCACTGATCTTAGAAAGAAAGTATATGAGCATTTACACCGGCTTGGATTTAAGTTCTTTGCTGAACGCAGATTGGGCGAGATCACTTCCCGGCTTACAAATGATGTCGGCTCCATTCGAACGGCACTCACCGATTCTCTCCCGCAGCTACTCACCATTACTTTTTCATTGATCGGTTCCGTTTCATTGATGGTAATTCTAAACTGGCGACTAAGCATGGTGATCTTTGTGACGGTTCCATTTGTCACCTTGGCTACCCGATATTTCGGACAAAAGATCCGCCATCTCTCCAAAGATATTCAGGATGAACTGGCGGATTCCACTGCTGTTGCTGAAGATGCTTTAGGAGCCGTTCGTTTGGTAAAGGCTTTTGTCCGTGAAGATTATGAAGTGGGGCGCTATAAAGATGCGGTTGAAAAATTATTCACTACGGCACGACGTAAAGTTGTACTGACTCAATTCTTTTGGGCCGGTGTGGGAATCATGTTCATGAGCACACTGGTGATCATCTTTTGGTACGGCGGGAAGGAAGTGCTTGCCGATCGGTTAACGGCAGGAGATCTTGTTGCTTTCATTATTTATGCGTTGAATATTTCGCGGTCCATCAGTCAGACTTCCAGATTATATACCGCCGTAAACACGGCAGCAGGTGCCTCTGAACGAATTTTTGAGCTGTTGGAAGAAACTCCGGAAATTGAAAATAACCCCAATGCCGAAAATATTACAAATGTTAGGGGTGAGGTGGTGGTTGAAGATCTTTGGTTCAGCTACGAAGGGGAGAAAGATGTTCTGAAAGGGATTTCATTCAAAGCTGAAGCCGGTAAAACGGTAGCTCTTGTCGGACCAAGCGGGGCAGGGAAAACAACGCTTTTGAATCTTATCCCAAGATTCTATGATCCTCAGAAAGGAGCTATTTATGTGGACAGTATCAACATTCAGGACGTAAAGTTTAAATCCCTGAGAGAGCATATTTCCATCGTGCCGCAGGAAGTACATTTGTTCGGAACCACGATCCGTGAGAATATCATTTATGGAAAACTGGATGCTACTGAAGAAGAGATCATTCAGGCTGCCAGAGCTGCCAATGCGCATCATTTTATCCTGGAAACAGAAAAAGGCTATGAATCTATGGTAGGGGAAAAAGGAGTGAAATTGAGTGGAGGACAGCGCCAGCGGTTGGCTATTGCCCGGGCGATCCTCAAGAACCCGGAGATCTTGTTATTGGATGAAGCCACTTCTTCGTTAGATTCAGAATCCGAAGCTCAAGTACAGGAGGCTTTAATACGACTCATGGAAAACCGAACTACTTTTGTAATTGCTCATCGGCTTTCAACCGTACAACATGCCGATCATATTCTGGTAATGGATGAAGGCAGGATCGTTGAGGAGGGAACTCATCTCGAACTCATAGAGCAAAAAGGATTATACAGTCATCTTTATGAATTACAGTTCCGTGACCTGGATGAAACTAAGCCTTTTGCTTAATTGTCCGTATTAAAAGCAGAAATAACATCTGGGTAACTCATACTCTCGAGCAGATTGTTATCTCTAAGTTGGTTGAGAAAATCGACCGTTACACCATTATTAAAATAGGCAATAACGGCAGGGTATGATAAGTTCTCCAAATATTCGGCTTCATTTAAAGTGTTTAGATACTCCAAAGAAACACCGCTGTTATAATAGGCTATAACCTCTGGGTAAGAGAACTCTGTCAAAAATCCATTTTCAGATAGTGTGACAAGGTAGTCTAAAGAAACATCAGCATTGTAATAAGCAATTACTTCCGGATAAGAAAATTCTGATAAAAACCCATATTCGGTTAAAGTATTGAGATATTCTAAAGAGACATCGGAATTATAGTAAGCTATTACTGCAGGATAGGATAGTTCTTGATATCCGGCCTCAACCAATTCTGATAAATAAGATATCGGAACTTCGGACTGATAAAAAGCTTGTAAAGCCGGACTTGGGTAGATACCATCAAGACCGGCTTCGTTGATTTCCCGCAGATAATCAACAAATCCGGCTTCGGTACTTAAGCCTGGTGCAAGGGGCATATCAGGAAAATCGGGGATGTCAGGCATGTCAAATGATGGGGCAGGAGGGGCTATTGTTATCACTTCGCTGTCGTTGCCAAAGATACTGGCCCATGCCTGTGAAGGACTCCAGTCATGAACCCATAAAAATGAAGCTGCAAAAACGATAAATATGAGGATCGCATTTTTGAATTGGGAGCTGTCATCTTCTTCAGGAGTTTGGTAAGCATCGATCTGGCCTGTTTCCTGACTTTGCTCTCTAATATATTCATCCAGATCAAAACCCGGATCATAGCCGGCATCAGCACCGCGGTCCAGATCGTTCTCAAATTTGTATTGTTTGTATTTGCCCTTGTTTGCCATAGTGAAAGTGTTTCTTTAGATAGACGAAAAAGGTAGGGTAATTGTTGCATGGGAAGAAATAAGATTTTTTTGAGGGAAAATACATTCGGTGGGATGGGATGAAGGCCAACTATTTGAGCAGCCTAATCCAAACTTGTAAGGGGAGGGGAAGGGCGGGAATATAAATAGGGGTCTTTCATATTCCACCTATAGAAATGATGAACGCCATCCTGTCGACTTTAGGTTGTTTAAGTCTTACAAGTAACTATTTCAGATCATCCCTTTTGGGAAATAAACCGCAGCCTATCGTGAGACACAAGCTTCCTGAACTCAGAAGAAAATTTTAAACAGTTTGTAAAACGCTCATGCGTTCTTTCTTCATTTCCTTAAAATAGTCAGGAGATAACCCGGTATATTTTTTGAATTGGGCAATTAGTAAATCTTCGTTTTTGTAGCGAAGTTTTTCGGCAATTTCCGCCATGGATAAGTCATCATACAGCAAAAATTCCTTAACGCGCTCAATTTTTTCGAGTACGATAAATTGCATGATCGACATTCCTTTTACATCCGAAAAGATTTTTAATATAGACTCTCTTCCCGTTCCCAAGTCACTATCAATGAAATCATCAAAATTCACGTTGGGCAATTCATCGGAATCATGGATCACATCGATGACAGTGTTTATGATGCGATCGATAAGCATACTGTCATTTTTGTCAAGCAGTTCAAGGCCCGATTTAAGCAAGTTTTCATTTAGCTCCTTAAGTTGAGCATCTGTAGTTTCTTCAAGAAACACTACAGCACCATGTGGGGAAATGGAGTAATTGAGATCCGTTTTTTTAAGTGCATCCCTTAATAACTTCTTGCATCGGAGAGATACCATGTATTTCACATACCTTTTTGCAAATACCATAGCCGACATTGATTCCTTGCTGTCTTTAAAAAAAATACTTAATCAATCTACCTTCTTAAGAATTTTCTACTGCAACATACAAATATATATATAATTAATTATTAGAAAATTTACATTGAGCTATTGTTAAACAATTTTATCAATTTTTTGTTCCGCATTTTCTGATTTGGGCATGATACCCATCAGATTATATCCTAAAAAGCCATTTTATTATCGTAGATGTCATTTTAAACTGATTAAGTGGTTGTACAGTTCCGGCACTTTTGATACCCTGGAACGCGAATCACCACGGCAAATTGTCCAGATCTACATTACCGCCGGTGATAATGATGCCAACCTTTTTGCCTTTTACATCCACCTTCCCGTCAAATACAGCAGCTACGGGCACGGCACAGGATGCCTCGATGATCATGTTCAATCGTTCCCAAACGTAGCGCATGGCCTCCACGATTGACTCTTCGGGAACGGTTACAATATCATCCACATGTTCGGTGATGATAGAAAAGGGAAGTTTGCCGAGGGAAGTACGAAGGCCATCAGCGATAGTATTAGGATTTTTGACAGGGATCAGTTCTCCGGATTTGAAGGAGCGGTAAGCATCATCTGCGTTTTCAGGTTCCGCACCGATCACCATAATATCAGGTTTGATGGATTTCGCAGTCAGAGCTGTCCCACTTAACAATCCACCTCCACCCACAGGAGCGATAATTATAT
Organism: Gracilimonas sp.; assembly: GCF_035704785.1. Taxonomy (GTDB): domain Bacteria; phylum Bacteroidota; class Rhodothermia; order Balneolales; family Balneolaceae; genus Gracilimonas. Next base: position 5,940 of record NZ_DASSWP010000005.1, read on the forward strand.
CAAGATCCGGATGATCTTCCAGTAACTCTAAAGCACTGGTTCCTTGCCCGGCAATAATTCGGGCATCGTCATAAGGATGAATAAAAGAGGCACCGGTTTTTTCAACCACTTGTTCCAGTGTTGATTCCCGCGCTTCCAGGGTAGATTCGCAAAAAGTTACTTCTGCTCCATAATTTTTAACGGCTTTCACTTTCACTTTCGGTGCATTTTCGGGCATAACTACGTAAGCGGGAATGCCTCTCATCTTTGCAGCCAGTGCAACGGCCTGAGCATGATTGCCGGAGGAATGCGTAGCCACTCCATTCTTTGCATCTTCCTCGCTCAGCGAAAAGATTGCATTAGAAGCCCCACGAAATTTAAAAGCCCCCACTTTTTGAAAGTTTTCACACTTAAAGAAAATGCGTCCACCGGTCTTTTCATCAACCTGTTTACTATTTAGAACCGGAGTCCGGTGGGCATGTTCGGCAATACGTTGATGGGCATTTTTGATGTCATCAATGGTTGGGGCATTCAATGTTTTGATCATGGTTTATTGAATTGAATCTTTAATTCCGGATAGTAAAGATTTCCACCAGTAAGCAAAAATAGATTTTTCGACTTCACGCTCAAAATCAATTTCCCCGATAGTAGGGTCAGGTTCCGTATTCTCAGATTTTATCGAAAAATTGTTAGCAATGAAATCCTTAAATCTTTCTCCGAATCCCTGTTCACCGGTATCTTCATCCAAGAAAGAGATCTTCAGATCCCGGTACAGGATCAATGCTTTTCCTTTGGAAGATTTGGAGTTTAGCCCAAGTTCAGCGTCAAGGCTTTTTACAAAGCCACTTTCAACCCGCACAAATCCGGATCGTGCGAGTATCTTTTCGGCTACTTTGGGGTCAAGACTGCCCAGATTTGCTTTCACGGTGTGAATATCGGCTTCATTAAAGACGGGATAACTGACATCAAGGGTAAGAGGGGCGGTATCCATAAAGAGAGTTTCGACGTGAAGAGTCAGGGTGTCTTCCGTAAAACTGGGGTGACTTGCGGTCCTTATGTTTGAAATGGTTGCATCAAGATCATCAAAAGAGATGGCAGCGGAAGAATCAGACGGAGCTTTATGTTCTTCGTATATGATGGTAGCATCAGAAATGGTAATGTTATCCACTCCGATAGAAAAGTCAATGGAATTTGCTAGTTTGTTGAGCATTGGCTTTACATTTACTCCTTCTTTTCGATCGACCTTCTTATTTCGGAATACTTCCATCCAGGCTTCATTGATTTCGATTTCAGCTACATTCACGTGATCTTCGGTTAGGGAATTTAGGTCCAGTCCCGAAAGGGAAAGCTCGGGGATTTCAAGATCGATGCGATCCAGCTGATATCCTTTGGTTTCAGAAAATTCATACTTAGGTAATAGGGGAGTAAGGGCTATATTTGCAATATCAAGTGATCTTGCTTGCTTATCAAAACTGAAGTTACCGATCTTAAGATCGTAAAAGTCTTTCTGAATGTTCCACTTTACCCCTGCACCCTGAATAAGCAGATACTCCATAAACAGAAGTTCAGAGCCATCCAGAAGTTTGTTGATATCCACATCACCGGCCTCTAAGGAAATATCACTGATCGAGAACAATTCTGTTCCATCCGCTGTACTGATGGTTCCGCTTCCGTTCTCAATAAAAAGAGTAAAGGTGTCAAGGTCTTCGAGTGCTTCACCCGTTTCCGCGGAGTCCTTTCCCGAGAATAGAGAGGAAGAAAGATCCCGTTCCAGGATCTGTACATTCGGTTCTTTTACAGTAATGGAATTGAAATCAGGAAAAGAGCTACTGAATAAACTCCACAAACTGATTCCGCTTATTGAAATGGAGGTTGCTGTTATCTGCTGAACATGGGGTGAGGTGCTGTCGGGCTTAACGAAGATGGAGTCAACAGAAATAGATCGGCTGAACAAGCTGATATCCAGGTCATCAAATCCTAGTTCATAATTCTGTTCTGTTTGTTTGTCAAATTCCTCCACCAGGGCTTTTTTCAGTGGTTGTTCCAAAAAAATGGGGAGAATAAATGTAGCTACTAATGCGATCAACAGTAGGGAAGCCAAAACAATGGCGGATACTTTCAGAACTTTTTTCATATTTCAAAATTGATATAAATCTGCAAAATGCAAAGTACTTTATTGTTAATGAAATAC
>NZ_DASSWP010000096.1:0-5610 GCF_035704785.1 Gracilimonas sp.
GGGAGCTGAAATGGTGGATTCTGTTTATGAAATGATTAGAAGCAGAATAAAAGAAGAAGATCCGGAATTATCGGAAAAAGAAGTGACTGCAAAGGTATTTTTAAGATATTATCAAAAGGAATTTTCTGATAAACAAAAAGACCGAATTGCAGCCTTTTTAGTAAATACCAAGTAAAAGCAGAGTTTCATTAAATTGAGACATGAATAAGAAAATTATCTACCCTATTCTCGGGATCATTTTGTTGTACGGGTTGCTGATGATTCCTGTAGATCCATCCATTGAAATTCAAAGTAAAGCGAATGCAAACCCATTCATTTGGAATCAGGATGAGAGATGGGAGCAGCTGGAAGAGCAGTTCAACGCAGCAAGAATGGATACGGGAATTTCCCGTGAAAACACCATTCAGGCCAAGACGGCAAGCATTAATCAGTTTTTGGAGGAGCTTGAAAACAGCCCCTTTTTTCCTGAAGACACCCGTCTTGATTCCCTGCTGAATGAATTCTTCGAACTCGGGCCGCTGGTTGCTGCATATGGAGAGTCGAATCAGGACTTTGTAGAGTTATACAATCGCAGCAGAAGGATCATTAAAAATGAATCGGTTGATTGGGATATTAATAGAGATGAAACCAGGATAGCTCTATATAAAACGCTGTATGGAATGAGGGCTGCCGTTGAAGAAGTGTTACTTCAATCAGAAGTAGAGATAGACCCGGTTTTGCATGTACAAAATGAAGGGTCAGTGACCCCATCAACTGAAATTTTAGGAATAAAAGTACACAGCGGGGATCTGTTGGTTTCACGGGGAGGAGCGGAAGTTTCAGCGCTTATTTCCAGGGGGAATGATTTTCCGGGTAATTTCTCTCACGTTGCTCTAATCTATGTGGAGGAAGAAACCAATGAGCCATATTTGATCGAGGCGCATATTGAGCGCGGTGTTGCGATTGCGACGGCAGAGGAATATATCAATGACCGGAAGCTACGGTTTATGGTGCTTCGTGTAAGAAGTAATCTGCCTGAAATAAAGGAGGATCCGCTGCTTCCCCATAAAGCTGCAAAGTTTATGTTTGAAGAGGCGCAAAAACGACATATTCCCTACGATTTTAAAATGAATTTCTTTGAACCGGAAGCCATGTTTTGCTCAGAAGTCGGTTCATATGCGTATAAAGAATATGGTATTCAGCTTTGGCAATCCGAATCCACAATATCTTCATATGGAGTGGTTACATTATTAAACACTTTTGGTGTTGAAAATTTTGTCACTCAAATGCCATCCGACCTGGAATACGATCCCCAATTAGCCGTGGTTGCTGAGTGGAGAGATACAAAGGCACTTTTTGAAGATCACTTGTATAATGCAGTGATCGATGCGATGCTGGTATGTGCCGAAAATGGAGAAGAAATAGATTATAACGAATGGCTTTTACCTGTAGTTAGATTGGCAAAAGGATATAGCTATTTAATGAACTTGATAGGGAAAACAGGCCCGGTTCCCGAAGGAATGAGCTCTATGCAGGCGGCCAAAAGCGAAGCATTTGTAAATCGGCATGAAACATTGAAAGAAAAAGTAAGAACAAAGGCGGCTGTATTTTCAGAAACGCAGGATTACACACCTCCATACTGGGAATTGGTAAGAATGGCTGAAGAAGCAACAGGGTGCAAATAAATATGAAAAAGAAAGTTCATTTAGTGCTCGGAAGCGGCGGTGCCCGGGGCATAGCCCACATTGCCGTAATCGAAGAATTGGAAAAAGCCGGATATGAGATTATCGAAGTAATAGGATGCTCGATGGGTGCGGTTGTTGGTGGAATTTTTGCGGCAGGACATCTCCCCGAATACAAAAAATGGATAACCGGCCTGTCCCGAAGAGGAGTATTCGATCTGCTGGATTTTACCTTTACTAAGCAGGGTTTTGTGAAAGGGGAAAAACTATTCGCTAAGCATCTCGATTTAACGGGAAATGAGAATATTGAGGAGTTTGAAATTCCATTCACTGCTGTAGCAACCGATATGCGTCATCACGAAGAAGTGCTTTTTAGATCCGGAGATCTGTATAAAGCATTAAGAGCCTCAGTTTCCATGCCCGGTTTTTTTGTGCCCGTTGTGGAAGATGGCAAGGTGCTTGTGGATGGCGGGGTGCTCAATCCCCTGCCGATAAATTTGGTAAAAAAGGAAAAAGGTGCAATTATTGTAGCGGTTAATTTAAACGGGAGGCCTGATCCTAAATATGATAAAAAGCCGGAACCCGACAAACTGGAGGAAATGCAAAAATGGTTTGGTAAAATGCTTCCGGACTCAATGAAGTCAAACCGCAAAACTAAGGCAAAAGCCGAACTGTCTGCTGTGGAAGAATCTTTTTCTCTGATAGAATTAATGGATAGCAGCTTCAGTTTTACCCAAGACCGGCTCACTGAGCTTATCATCGAAATGCACAAGCCGGATAAATTAATAGAGATTCCCAGAAATGCGTGCGGGGTTTTTGATTTTGATCAGGGAAAACGGGTTTACGATATTGGAAGAGAAGCTTTTGTCAAAGCTTTTGGTTAATTAAATGATTCAACCAGATTCATGGTCGGTTTAGGAAAAGAGATTGGAATTAGTAAAACCGATTAACCATTATACTACTAACGAATAACCAATGGATGTTATGAATAGAGCAGAATTTCTGGATCACATAAAAAACTTCAATGACTATTGGGATGTAGTCGTAATTGGTGGCGGGGCAACGGGATTGGGCGTAGGCGTGGATGCCGCGGCGAGGGGCTATAAAACTCTGCTTCTGGAAATGCACGACTATTCAAAAGGAACATCTAGCCGGAGTACAAAACTGGTACACGGCGGAGTTCGGTATCTGCAGCAAGGAGATGTCTCTCTGGTGATAGAAGCCTTGCACGAACGCGGACTGTTGATTCAAAATGCTCCTCACTTGGTGAGCCATCAGTCCTTTATTGTGCCGAGTTATGAATGGTGGAACGGCCCGTTTTATGGAGTGGGAATGAAGGTTTATGATGCCCTGGCAGGTAAATTGGGAATCAACAAGTCGAAAAATCTTTCCAAAGAAAAAACATTGGAAAAAATTCCAACCCTGGAACCCGAAGGTTTGCGTGGCGGTGTGATCTATTATGATGGACAATTTGATGATTCACGCCTTTCCATCAACCTGGCACAGACCATGCACGATCAGGGGGGATATCCGATGAATTACATGAAGGTGATAGGATTAGAGAAAAATGGAAAGGGTTTTATAGAGGGCGTGAAAGTCCGGGATATGCTGAATGGTGATGACTATGAGATCAATGCCCGGGTAGTGATCAATGCGACGGGAATTTTCTCGGATGATATTCTGGAGATGGATGAAGAGGGACATAAGAAGATCATCCAATATGCACAGGGTATTCACCTGGTTTTGGACAAGGAATTTCTGCCCGGTGATTCTGCTATTATGGTCCCCCACACCGAAGACGGCCGCGTACTTTTTGCGGTACCATGGCACGATAAAGTGATCATCGGAACTACGGATACGCCCGTTGATAAAGCAATTTTAGAACCGATTGCTCTTGAGGAAGAGATCGAATTTGTATTACGGCATGCAGCTCAATACCTCACTCAAGATCCTTCCCGAAAAGATGTGAAAAGTGTGTTCGCCGGAATTCGTCCGCTGGTAAAACCGCCGGATGCCAAGGACACTTCTGAGATCTCCCGAAGCCATCACATACAGGTATCTGAATCAGGATTGGTAACTATTGCCGGAGGGAAATGGACGACCTACCGTAAGATGGCGGAAGACACGGTCGATCAGGCAGCCCTGGTTGCCGGACTGGATGTAAAGGAAACACCTACCAAAGAACTTCGCATTCATGGGTGGCTCAAAAATGTGGATCGTAAAGATCATCTCTATGTGTACGGTTCCGATAAAGTAGCGTTAAATAAACTGATTGAAGATGAGCCTGAGCTCGGGAAAAAATTGCACCCAGACCTTCCCTATCTGAAAGCCGAGGTAGTTTGGGCAGTCCGAAATGAAATGGCACAAACCATTGAAGATATCCTTTCCCGCAGAACCCGGGCCCTGTTGCTGGACGCCAAAGCTAGTGTGGAAATGGCTCCCGAAGTCGGCCGATTGCTAGCCAAAGAATTCGGCAAAGACGACGCCTGGGTGGAACAGGAAGTGAAGGAATATAAGCAGGTGGCTAAGAATTATATTTTGGAATAGATTGTGTGAATATCCAATAACCAACACCCAACACGGAATGATCAAGTAAAGTCCACTTGGACATTGGATATTCCGTGATGGATATTGAATATTCATTTCTTCCTTATCTTTGGATCAAAATCCATTTCAAAAAGATCTAAATGACCACCGACGAATCCATTCGTGCCCGCAAAACCCTGAAGCTCAGGGTAGATCCTGAAAACCCGCTGCCGGTAACCAAAGGAGAAGAATTCAAAGAAACCATAAAAGAACTGATCGAGTTGGCAGGGAAGGCGCCCTTTCATTATGAAAGCAATGAGGAACAGAGGTCGGATGCATTACAAGGAAAAGAGCCCTGGCGGTTTCATGTACTGGACGGGGAAAGCTGCCGTTCTTTTCTTCGGGCTTTGAATCAGGAGAAACCAATGAAGGCTCCGGAAGGCATCCGACAAATGCTGGCTGCGGCTGATGGATTGATACTGGCTACGTGGCTGCCTGAAAGAACCCGAAAGTTATCCCGCAGATTTCATCCCAACCTGAAAAATATGGAGCATATTGCAGCCACCGGCGCGGCGATTCAAAACCTGTGGCTTGCGGCAACTTCAAGAGGTATCAATGCCTACTGGTCGTCGGGCGGGGTCATTCGAAAATCCAAAGTGATGGAATTTTTGGGTATCCCCAAAGATGAGATCCTGCTCGGGGCGGTCTTTCTGTTCCCGGATGAATACCCCGAGGGCGTGGAAACCAAAACCGGAAAAAATGCAGAGAACAGAGGCGAGATCGGGGATTTTATGGATTGGATCGAAGTTAAATAGTTCTGACTTAAAAGTTCGATGTTCCTTGTTGGATGTTCCACCTACTTTTTCATCAACGCCAACAGATCATCGATCTCATCCTGATCGATTAACACTGATTCCAATCCCAGCTCCTTTTTCATACGGAAATTACGTTCCGGTCCCAGTGTGTAGAACATGCGGAGCAGTTCCAGCTCGTTGTCAAAGTAATGCTCGGTAAAGCGGTCTTTGAATTTGATGGACAGGATGTGCTCTTCCAGTTCATCCGCCAACAGGCTTGATGACCCTTTCAAAAATTGGTCGACCAACACGCCCGTTTGGGTATCCAGTTTGAGATGAAATTTTTGAGGTGTGATGCGATTCAGCAACTGACTTGGTAAATATGTAGCACTTCGGATGGGCCGGTTCAAAACATAGAGTAATTTCAGCATGGCGCCGAGTCCCTTTCGGGTTTTAAGATGACCTTTAAAGCAACCGTACACATTCGGGTAATCATCAAGCACCCGCATTGAAAGACGGAATTCGCGGTTATAGCCCCGGCGCGCAGTGGAAATGTAATAATAGGTCTCCGGCTTTTTGTTGGCGTGATTGAAAGGCGGCCGAAGCGAACGAATAAGCAGATTTTCCAG